>DAIDHB010000131.1 GCA_027452145.1 Planctomycetales bacterium | reverse complement strand
CCCGTCAGGGGGCGATCGGACGTAGCCGGGGGGCGTCAGCCCCCCGGGCTCGGACCGCGGCGACACACACCAAATCCTCTCGACAGACCCTCCCGGCCGCGACCCCGCCACGCGGGGTCGCGGCCGGGAGGGTAACACGATGGCGGGGAGATCAGGGTCGCCTGACGGTCCGGGGGGCTGACGCCCCCCGGCTACGTCCTGACGCCCACTTCGTGGGCTTCCGGCACCGACTCGAACCTCCATCTCTCGCCCGTGCGCCATGCAACCGCAATGCGCTCTAACGCCGACAGAGCAAAGGTGGGCATCGCCCACCGATGTGGAGGCATCGGCTCGCGACAAGAGGCGAGTGAGACGGGATGCGACCGGCGCGGTTCAGCGTCACGAATGGAACCATTGCCGGTGCAAAAACGCCACGGCCGCCAGGACGAGGAATGCGTCCCAGCCGGGCTCGATCTCGAGAAGCCAATAGTGCAACGATGGGCCGACGGCGCCCGCCAGCCTGGTGGCGCCCCGGGCGCTGCTGATCACCTTGTAACGGGTGAAGAAGGGCGTGGCGAACCGCCAGGGATCGCCGTGGGCCAGCGTCAGCTCGTGCCGATGGCGGAAGATCGACCGGACCGAGAGCTTCCACAGCCGCGAGTCGCCCCGGTACATGGCATAGCTGAGCCAGGGAATCGGTCCCTCGCGGTCGATGATGCCGTGCTCGGCTCCCTCGCCGTCGAGCACCCGCATCCGCGGCGAGCGCCAGCGCCGCGGCTCCAGGCGCAGGCACAGCGTCCCCGGCGACTCGGGGCTCACCTCGTCCTGACCGTCGGGAACCGAGTAGACGAGGACGGGGTCGCCTGAGTCTACCTCGATCGCGGTGTAGTACCGCCGGCTGTCGTCGATCCAGGCCGGGATGCGCGCGTCAATCACGGCGAGGGCTCCTCATCGGGCAGGCAGGACCCGTCCATGATACCGAAGGATTGAGGCAACTGCCCCGTCCAGATCATGCCCGACCCGCCACCCACCGCTCGCCGCGCTCGACGCGCATCGAGAGGGCGCGGGCGAGCGCGGCGGCGCGGGTCGATCTCGCGTTCGTCGCCTCGATGGCGAGAATATCGCGGACCAGCCGGATGGTCTTCCCGCCGGTCAGCAGGCCCTCGAGACCGGCCCGGTTCTCGGGGTCATCGACTCGTTGGCCGGTCTCCACGAGTAGCTCCCTGAGCAGCTCGAGTAGCAGGTGGAAGCCGAGCGGGGGATGCGACTGGCCGACCGCCAGCCCTTGAAGCGCCTGCGCCACGACACGCGCGTGCAGGAGCGAGACGCGCGCCGCATCAGCGAATGCCTTCGCCAGCCGCGCGGGCTTCGCCAGCCCCGCGGCCAGGAGCTGCCGGATCGCCTCGCCCAGCAGCCGGCCGTCGATCCGCCCGTCGTCGAAGGCCGCGATCAGGGCGTCCACGGCGAGCCCTTGCAGCTCCGGCCGGTTCGAGGAGAGCGTGCCCGCCAGCAGCAGCCGGCCCATTGGGCGGAGCGGGGTGTCGGGATCGAGCAGCGCCTCGACGAAGGGCCGCACGCCGCCCACATCGCTCGGCGGATAGTCCATGCCCAGGATCATGTCGCACCCGACGGCGAAAAATGACTCGCGACCCAGCGGCCACGCCGACGCCACCCAGCCCGTGCCGTAACGCCCGCCGTGTGCGACGACGTCATGCAGCATCACGGAGAAATCGTCCGAACTGTTCGGCGACGGGAGGTCCCAGAGCGCGGTGGAACTCGCGACGTGGCCCGTCGGGACGGGAGGCTCGCACGAGATGATGGAGCGCCGCCGGCCACTGTACCGATCGCGCGGGCGATGCGGACCCGGCAGCAGGGCCCGCCGGGCCGCCCGGCCGGCGTCAGGTCCGAGATCGGGATGCCGGGCCTCGACGAGCGGGTCGTCGTCACGCGGGGCCCGCGCCCGCGCCGCCGCGACCCAGAGCCGGGCGTCCGGGCCGACCGTCTCACCCTGACCGCCCAGGGCATGGCGGAGCGCCGCGGCAAATGGCCCGTCCAGCGTCGCCGCCGCCTTCAGGGCCTCGGCACGAGGGCCGGGATCCGGGGCCAGCCGCAAGAGCGCGAGCGACGCGTCCAGCCGGTCCATCTTGCAGGGCAGTGCTGACCACACCCGCGCCCGTTCGACCAGCACGCGCGGGTCGATCCAGCCCCCGAGGTGCGTCGGCGCACCGACCAGTGGGGCCGCCTGGCGCTCGACGGCGCGGCGCGCCAGGGCGAGCACGCGACGGGCGAAGAATCCGTCGATGTACCCGAGGCTATCGGCACCGGCAACCGAATGGGGCTTTCCAGTGGTCCAGGCCAGCGCCAGGCCGTTCAGGATGCCACAGTAGCCGAACGCGTCGCGTCGCCCGGCCCGGACGCGCAACGGCCCCGTCCGGGCCTCGAAGTCGTCGGGCACACGATCACAGAGCCGGGAGACTCCGTCGAGCACGCGCTCGACGTCGTCCGCGTTGCGGGCATCTTCCAGGACCTGCGCGAACACGGCGATCAGCTCGTCGAGGTCGGTGATCGGGGCGATGGCTGTCTCGGCGATCAGCCGGGGCGCGTCGGCGTCGTCGAAGTCGATCGCCTCGATCTCGCCGTCCTCGCGGCCCATGAGCTCGATCACCGCGGTCACTCCGGCCTTTCGGGCAACGTCCGGGTCGAGCGACCGGGCACGCGCCAGAACCTCGTCGAGCGAGGCGTCCGATGGCGCCGGCTCCGGCTCCGCCTGGGGCGTGCCTCCCGCGCCTTCCAGCCAGGCCAGCGCGCGCGGCCGCTGCGAGGGGGCAATCGTCTCGAATCGCGCACGAAGTTCCTCGACGAGGGCGCCGTCGTTGCGGTCGCCGTGCCGCTCGATCATGTCGATCACGGCCTCGTGGACCGCGGGCGACTCGTGAGCCAGGGCGCCGAGGGCGACACTCGCCGCACGGGTTCGCACGCCCGGCTCTCGCCCCGCCGCGCGCTCGAGCAGTCCGAGCGCCGCCAGCACCGTCCCCTTCGCGCGGGCCAGCAGCACAGGTCCCACGGCCGAGACGACCTTCTCTGCGTCGAGCCGGCCTTCCTGCTCCAGGGCAGCCAGCATTCTCAGGGCAAAGGTCACGGTGGACGGGTTGCGGCTGGCCGTCAGGCCGAGGTAGCGGTCGACCCGCTCGGCCTGCTCGTCGGCGGTTGGCCTGAGCATCTCGTAAAACTGGACGAGACACCTTGCGTGCTGGTCGAGGAAGTCGCGCGCCAGGCCGTCGAGGATCGCCTCGAGCAGCCGGAGCCGGGGGATCTGCCCTTCTTCCGCGAGGGTCGCGAGGGCGGCGAACAGGTCGGCCGAGACGCCCGAGTACACGCCGCGTTCTGGCTCGGTCTCGAAGATACGCCAGACCTCGTCGTCGAGCAGGCCGGGGTCGTCACGCAGCTCGCCGAGGATCCCCGTCGACAGTGCGTAGGGCATGGCGTTGATGTAGCGCGACGTGCGGGGGCGCTCGCACAGGCCGGCGCGCACGAGGCGGCGGACCAGCCGCCAGCGGTCGCCCATGCGAGAGCGCCACCAGTCGGCGCCGCCCCACGAGAGCGTCGCCTCCGCCCACTCCCCCAGCCACGGCGGCCGGCGGTCGGCCAGCACGGCGAAGGCGTCGTCGGGCGGTGGCAGGGCACGCTCCCCGAACTTCCTGAGCGCGCCGCAGCTCGCCGTGGCGAGGACCGCGATCTGCGCCGGCCGCAGTCCAGCTCGCAGGCTGACCACGTCCGATGCGATGAGCTTCGAGAGGTCTTCCGACAGCGTGGGGAGCAGGGCGACATGACGCGCGGCGATGCCGGCCGTCACCGCCCGCAGCCGCGCCGCGGCCACCGACGCAACCTTCCGCCGCTCCGCTTCCGTCGCCCCGGCGAACAGCGCGATGCACCCCTCGGCATCGTTCGCCTCGAGGAGGGCCTGGAGCTCGGCGGGCGTCATGACGCTACCTCCTCGTCAACCAGGAGCTGGACGGCGAGCACGTGCTTGCAGGGCCCGCGCTCGGCCCTGTGCTTCGCGTACCACGGGCAGGTGCACGTCGCCGCGTCGCCGGCCAGCACGACCCGGTGCTCGACGTCCGTGCCCGGTACAATTCCCTCGACTCGCTCGCCGTCGCGCCGCACGACGCGGACGCCGCCGCCCGCGACGAGCTGGCGCGCGTCGTTGAGGCGCGGGTGCAGCGATTCCACCAGCTCCAGGTCGAACGGCAGCTCACGGTGGAAGTACGCGCCCTCGGCCAGGTCGAAGCCGACGAGCCCGCGCGACCCCAGCGCGGCGATGGCCGCGTTGACCTCGTCCCGGCCGAAGGAGAACGCCTGAGCCACGGCGTCGGCATCGATCCGGGTCTCCCACCGCAGCGACGCCCGCAGGCGCGGCAGTGCCTCGGCCCATCGGCCGACCGCCAGCGCCGAGAGCACCTGACCCTCCCCCGAGAACCCGCGCCGGACGTCGGGGCTCACGACCAGGTGGAACCGCGCCTCGTCCAGCACCAGCTCCCAGGCGCTGGCGCCCGAGCCCTCGTCGGCGTACACCCGCAACGACCGGGCGTGCCGGGCCAGGGCTTCCAGGACGCGAAGCCTGCCGACGCCCGCCAGGCGCACGCCGCCGCTCGGCTTCGTCTGGCTCAACCTCAGCCCGCGCCCGGCCGGCGCGACCCACGCCGCGCCCGGCCCGGCCGAGCGGGGCAACCCCCGCAGGAACCGCACCGCCTCGGGGCCAGGGGCCTCGAGCTTCCGCTCCATGCGACTCTGGTAGGCCTGTACCTCCACGAACCCTTTGAGCCACCGCAGCGGCAGCGCGACCTTCCGCTCGACGACGGACTCGCCGCCCCGCGACAGCTCCACCGCGCCCGAGCCAACCGCCAGGCCGACGTCGTCGGAGTCGCGCACCCGGGCCAGGGCCGCGCGCATCGGGGCGTTGAAGTCCACGTTGGTCGTGCCCCGGCCTGTGCGTTCGCCATCGAGCGCCGGCGGCAGAAAGTCCGCCCGCGCATAGGCGCCACAGCAGGCAGAGAACGCCTCGAACCGCAGGACGTCGTCGCCGCAGGTCACCACGGGGTCCGCCAGCGCGAGGATTCGCGAGAGCATCGCCGGCGGGATGTAGAACCGCGACTGCACCACCTCGACCAGCCCGCGGAGCAGGTCGGCGGCCCGCCGCGGCTGGGTCAATTTGCCGCGAAAATACTCGGCCTCGCTCTCGTCCGGCCCCGACGTGGCGAGCCGAAGGTCCATCCCGGCCGACGTGGCGACGGCCTCGGAGGCAAAGGGATAGCGGTAGGTGTGCTCGACAGCCGCTCCTGCCATGCTCGGTCAGCCTCGTGAGACAGCGAGGCGACGCCACCGGGCGGCACCGACGCGACCCGGCCGGCCCCTCGTTTTCACTGCGGTCTGATCTTAACCGATCGAGGAACGAGGCTCATCGTCCTGTCCGCCTTGATCGCACTTCCGATCCAGGATTCACGAGACCTTCGCGATCGCCGCGTCCGAAACATCGGTGACGACCTTGCGGATCAGCTCCCATGTGTGTCGATGATAGTCTTCTGGTATGTCGATCTTCTGCCCAGCCGCGAATCGAGCGAGCTTCCCGGCCTTCGATTCGTAGATCTTGCTGGCGATCCCCCTGTTATGAACCAGCACGTCGCGCGCGGCCTTGGCCTCCGCGATCCGATCGATCTCGTCGGCGGTCGGGCAACCGAGCTTCACCTTCTCCTCGAGGTAGGCAAACCAACCCGTCGGGCGCTCGTACAGGACCTCGTTCAGCTCCTTGCTGACGACGAGGAGCGCGATCGAATCCCTGTCCGGCGCGTCCAGCACTTCCTTGAAGTCGACCTTCCTGCCGATCAGGCTCCGCGGGTAGGCCATGAGCCAGAGACGAAGCAAATCGAAGAGGTAGCTCTCGAAGGTCGAGATGACCTGCTGGAAGGTCGCTTCGGCGAGTTGCTCGGAGATGTACCCGGTCGCCCTGGCGGCGAGATCGCCCTGAGTGCTCACGGTACCCGTGGCCATATTCCGGACGGCAAACCTGCTTCCCGCCGCGATGACGTTGCGGACGACCGTCCAGGCAACCTTGGTGTCTACATAGTAATCATGAATCGAATTGAGGTCTGCGAGGGCGCGGTCCCGTAGCACCCGAATATCGCCGGACAACGCCATGGGGCACCCTCGCCTCGGATCAAGGAATGCTGTCCAGCGCGGCCTGGATCGTGCCGGGATCGGCCCCGCGACCGAAAACGATCGTGGCCTCCTCCGGCCCGCCGTTGAACGAGATGACGTCCTCCAGGACCCGGTATCGAATCCCGCGTGCCTCCAGGACCTGTTCGACTTCAGGGACCTGGCTGAGCGGCAGCGTGAGATACGGGCCGGCGATCTCGTCCGTCGAGACACGGAGCGGCTTCCGGGTTGTCGTGTCGATCATCGCTCGTCCTCCTCGCTCCGGGCCAGCACCTCACCCCGCCCGGCCCATCCTCCCATCACGACAGCAGGAACTCCAGGTCCTCGCGGGTGAGGTTCTGGATGACGCCCTTGTTGTCGGCGTTGAGGATCGCGTCGGCCAGGTCGCGCTTCTTCTGCTGGAGCTCCAGGATCTTTTCCTCGACGGTGTCGCGGCAGATGAGGCGATAGGCGAAGACGTGCTGCGTCTGGCCGATCCGGTGCGAGCGGTCGATCGCCTGCGCCTCGACGGCCGGGTTCCACCAGGGGTCGAGCAGATAAACATACTCGGCCGCGGTGAGGTTCAGCCCCAGGCCGCCGGCCTTCAGGCTGATGAGGAAGATCGGGCACTCGGTGTCGGTCTGGAACCGCTCGACCTTCGCCGCGCGGTTCCTCGTGCGGCCGTCGAGATATTCGTACGTGATGTTCTCGCGCTCGAGCCGCTCGCGCACGATCGCCAGGAAGCTGGTGAACTGCGAGAAGACCAGCACCTTGTGCCCCTCCTCGACGACCTCGGTGATCGAGGGCAGGAGCATGTCGAGCTTGGCGCTGCCTTCGGTCCCGAGCTCGGGGTTGATCAGGGACGGGTGGCACGCCGCCTGGCGGAGCCGCAACAGCGCCTCGAGGACCTCGATCTTCGAGCGGTTCAGCTCGGCCGAGTCCTTGCGCAAGAGCGCGTCGCGGTAGTGCAGCCGCAGCTCGTCGTAGATCCGCCGCTGCTCGGTTTCCATGTCGCAGTAGAGGGTCTGCTCGGTCTTGTCGGGCAGGTCCTTGACGACCTGCTGCTTGGTCCGCCGCAGGATGAAGGGCCGCAGCGCCTTGGCCAGCGCGGCGCGATCGCCTTCATCGAGCGCGCCGGTGCCGGCGCTGGCGTACTTCTTGAAGACCGTGTCGCTGCCGAGCATCCCCGGGTTGAGGAACTCGAAGATCGACCAGAGCTCGCCGATGTGGTTCTCGATCGGCGTGCCGCTGATCGCCAGGCGGAACCGGCTCTTGAGCAGCCGGGCGGCCTTGGCCGACTGGCTCTCGGCGTTCTTGATCGCCTGCGCCTCGTCGAGGATGGCGTAGTCGAAGTCGAACGGCGCGAGCTCGGCGATGTCGGTGCGGAGCGTGCCGTACGTGGTGACGATCAGGTCATAGTCCGGGAACGACTCGCGGAGCGGGTGGCGGCCGGGGCCGGTGTAGTCGAGCACCCGCAGCCTCGGGGTGAACTTCTCGGCCTCCGCGATCCAGTTGAAGACCAGCGAGCGGGGAACGACGGCCAGCGACGGGCCCTTGGCCTGACGGTGCGCCCGGCGGCGCTGGAGCAAGGCCAGCACCTGGATCGTCTTGCCCAGGCCCATGTCGTCGGCCAGGATACCGCCGAAGCCGAACCGCTGGAGATAGTCGAGCCACCCCAGGCCCTCGCGCTGGTACGGCCGGAGCTCGCCGTGGAAGCCGGGCGGCGAATCCAGCTCCACGATCCCCTCGAACTGGCGGAGGTTCTGCCGGACCTTCTCGAAGGCCGCGTCGACCGAGATCTCCGGCTGCGAGGCGAGCAGCGCGTCGAGCAGCCCGGCCTGCGACTGGCTGAACCGCAGGCTGCCGTTCTCGCTGTCAGTGGCCAGGTCGGCGAACATGCCGTACTTCTTCAGCCACTCCTCGGGCAGCATGCCCATCGAGCCGTCGCCCAGCTCGATCATCGGCTCGCCGCGCTTGGCGGCGGCCAGCAGGTCGGGCAGGCTGACGCGATGGCCCTCGAAATCCAGGCCGCCGTCCAGCTCGAACCAGTCGATGCCGGTCGACAGCGCCAGCTTGAACTCGCCGGCCGGGCGGATCAGCTTCCCCTCGGCCTCGACCCGCCAGCCGGCGGCGACCAGGTCCTTGCTGACCTGGGCCATCCGCTTGGCGGGCAGCTCGAGCGTGCCGGGGTCCAGCCGCGGGTCCTTCGCCTCGCGGAAGCCCAGCTCGAACAGCTTGACGTCGGCGGCGCTCTCGGTCCGCGGGTCCCGGCGGATCACCAGGCTGTGCTCGCTCGAGACGGCCAGGGGCGTGGTCCGCCCGGCCGGGATCACGGCGCCGTCGTAGTCGAACTCGAGCTCGCCGATCAGCTTGTCGGAGCCCAGGCCCCAGTTCTGCCGGGGCGTGCGGAGCGTCAGGCAGGGGCGCGGCTTGACGTCGATCTCGAAGAGGTTGAGCGTCTCGACCAGCTCCGTCGGCGGCACGCGGGTCTCGGCCAGGATCCGGCCGAGCATCAGGTCCTGCTGCGGCTCGACGAAGGTGATCTCCTTCTCGTAGCGCAGGCGGAGGATCCACGGCATCACCCCGAGGTCGTCGAACCGCGCGGCCTTGCCGACGCCCAGGATCAGGAGGCCCGGCAGCAGGACCAGGGGCTCGGAGAGGTCCATGCGGTTCTCGCCGCGTCGGAGCGAGCCGCGCCAGCTCCAGCGCTTGCCGCCGGCCTCGGCGCGGACGTCCAGTGCAAACCGCCAGGGCTGGCCGTCGTCCCAGCGAACCGTCGGCGGATCGTCCTCGCCGTCGGTGCGGCGCAGCCGGAGCCGGCCGGTCCGCGCCAGCCGCTCGACCAGCCCCGCCTGGTCCTTGCGCAGGACAAACCGGCGGGTGCCGCGCAGGGCCCGGTCGGCGGCCGCCCGCGAGACCGCGTGGTAGGGCCGCTCGCGATCGCGATTGCGGTCGTGCCGGCCTCCGGTGCCGTTGACTGGCTCGGCGCCCGGCAACGCCGCGGCGAAGCCCGGGCCGCCCGGCCCGGGACCGGCCATCGCGCCGGGCCCGTGACCGTGGCCGTGGCCGTGCGACGCGCCGCCGACGGCACCGGCACCGGCACCGACCGCGGCGTGGGCCGACAAGGGATTCCCCTGGGCCTCGTCGAGCAGCGCCAGGATCAGCCGGTCCTCGGGGTCATACTTCACGTGCGCCGCGTGGGGCGCGTAGTACCACGGCCGCAGCGGGCCCCATTCGCCGGTGGTCTTGCGCTGGCGGCGGGCCAGGTCGATGACGATCTGGTTCTGCGAAAGCGTGGCGGCGACGTCGAGCACATAGACCAGGAGCCGCTTGCCGTTGCGATTGACGGCCTTGGCCCGCCCGGCGTTCGCGCCGGCGCCCGCCGCGGGCACGGAGCCAGCGAGCTTGGCGCGGCGGTCGCGCGGCGGGGCGCCGCGCGGGCCCCACGCGCCGGGCTCGCCCGTCGACTCGCCGCGCGCGTTCCGATCCTTCGTCCGCGGCCGGGTGCCGCGGGCTGACTGCGACGGCGACGGCCGCTGCGGGCCCAGCCCGATGATGCCGAGCTCGGCGTCGAACGGGTACGGCGGATGCCCCGTGCCCGTGGCCGACGCCGACTCGCCGATGATCTCCGAGAGCCCCGGATTCGCCGGCCGCCGCGGACCCTCGACCACCAGCCGCAGCGGGAAGACCGGCGGCGCCTGGAGCAGGTTCCGCGAATCGATCAATAACAGCGTCGCCCAGATGTGCTTGCAGGGCTCGCCCTGGGGGTTGAAATACGGGCAGGTGCAGGAGGTCAGGAGCTTCGACCCGCGCAGCCGCACACGCACCCGGTATTTCGCCGTCCCGCGCACCCGCGCCACGACCTCGCCGGGTCGGGACGCCATCAGGCTGACGCGGCCCTTGACGAAATACGACTGGCCCCGCGCTCGGACCGCGTCGCTGAAACTCCGCGAGACTTTCTGGGCTATCCCCATCATCTGTTCCCACCCGGGACGGGCCATTCTTTAACCTGGCCGGCAGGCCTGGCGGCCGTCGACCTCTTCGGTGACGCGGGCGTCCGGGCCCCGGCCGGATCCCCACCCTCGCCGCGAGGCGGCGCGGGGCACGACGGGACGGACAGGGCAGGACGGGGCCGCGCGGCCGCGTCCGGAGGGGGCACGCCGGCCCACGGCCTCCGCCGCCGCCTCGACTCGGCTCGACTCACTCACTCGAACGCAAGCAAGGCTCTCACTCGCCGGGCCCGATGCGGGCCGCGCCCGGCGCCCGCCGCGCGGGATCGCCCTTCGGACGAGCACACAACTCCGCTCGATTCCTTCGCTGAACTCGATTCGACTCGATCCGTTTCTCTTCGCCTCGTCTCTACTCGTCTCTACTCGTCTCGTCTCGTCTCGACTCGACTCGACACGCTCCGATCCGGCCTCACACGTCGAGGTTCTTGACCTCGAGCGCGTGCTTCTCGATGAACTCGCGCCGGGGCTCGACGTCGTCGCCCATCAGCGTGGAGAACAGGTCATTCGCGGCGGCGGCGTCCTCGAGCCGGACCTGGAGCAGGGTGCGCCGCGACGGGTCCATGGTGGTCTCCCAGAGCTGGTCGGCGTCCATCTCGCCCAGCCCCTTGAACCGGGTGATCTTCATCCCCTTCTCGCCGATCTTGCGGACGGTCGGGACCAGGGAGCGGAGGTCCAAAAGCGGGTAGCTCTCGCCGTCGCGCTCGAGGACGAACCGGGGCGGGGGCTCGTCGCCGGTGACCTCGCGCGGCAGGAGGACGTCGACCCGCAGGCCGAATTCGTCGCGGAGCCGGGCGAGGTGCTTGTTGAGCAGCTTCACCTCGTGGAGCTCGATCTCGCGGACCGGCCGCCCGTGGGCGGCGTCCGCGGCCCCCGGCCCCTCGGCGGGGCCGCCGCCGGGCTCCGAGCTCGCATCCGACTCCACACGCAACTGGTGCGCCGCCAGATACTCCTGCCGCTCCTTTTCAGTATAGAACTTCTCCTCGGTGCCGTCGTGCTCGAGCAGGTACAGCGGCAACAGGCCGTCGAGCGGGTGGGGCGAGCCGGTCTCCTCGGCACCCTGCTTCCGTGGATCGTAGGCCATCGCCAGGAAATCGCGGAGCGACCGATTGCGCCGGCCGAAGGCGCGCAGGCCCTGCTCGATCGCGGCGACCAGGTCCAAAAGCGCCTTGAGCCGCTCGCCGGCGACCTCGCGGGCCGGGGCCGGCTCGCCTTCGCCCTCGCCCCCGCCTTCCACCGCCGCCGCGGCCGGCCCGGCCGGGCGGAGGGCCGCCTCGGACAGGCCGGTTTCCATCAGGATCGTCTGCATCTGCTCATCCAGGTGGACGTATCGCCTCTCCTTCTTGCCCGACTGGATCATATAAAGCGGCGGCTGGGCGACGTACAGGTGCCCCTCGGCCACGAGCCGGGGCATCTGGCGATAGAAGAAGGTCATGAGCAGCGTGCGGATGTGCGAGCCGTCCACGTCGGCGTCGCTCATCATCACGATCTTGCCGTACCGGCGCTTCGAGGGGTCCTCCTCGCCGCCGATGCCGTTGCCGACGGCCGTGATGATGTTGCGGATCTCCTCGTTGCCCAGCACGCGGTCGAGCCGGGCCCGCTCGACGTTCAGGATCTTGCCTCGCAGCGGCAGGATCGCCTGGTACAGCCGGTCGCGGCCCCCCTCGGCCGTCCCGCCGGCCGAGTCCCCCTCGACGAGGAACAGCTCGCTCGATTCCTGGTCGTGGGTCGTGCAGTCCATCAGCTTCCCCGGCAGCCCGCCGCCCGAGAGCACGCTCTTGCGGTTGCGCACCAGTTCGCGCGCCTTGCGGGCCGCCTCGCGCGCCTCGGCCGCGAGCTGCGCCTTGGCGATGATCCGCTTGGCCGCCGCCGGGTTCGTCTCCAGGAACTCGCCCAGCCGCTCGTTGACGACCCGCGCGACGATCCCCTCGACGTCGGCATTCGTCAGCTTGATCTTGGTCTGGCTCTCGAACTGCGGGTCGGGCACCTTGACGCTCACGATCGCCGCCAGGCCTTCCTTGAAGTCCTCGCCGGTGATCGTCAGGTCCTTGTTCTTGGCCGGCGCCGCATCCTTCGCATACTGGTTCAGCGTGCGGGTCAACGCGGTGCGGAAGCCGGTGAGGTGGGTCCCACCCTCGATCGTGTTGATGTTGTTGCAGTACGAGACGACCATCTCGCTGATCGAATCGTTGTACTGCATGGCGACCTGGACTTCAACGCCCCGCTCCTCGTCGCGGCCCGTCAGCACGATCGGCGGGTGGAGCGCCGTCTGGGCGCGATTGAGATAGGCGACAAACTCGCCGAGCCCCTCGACCGAGTGGAACTCGACGTCGCGCGGCTCGGGCCCGCGCTCGTCGACCAGGCGGATCCGCACGCCGTTGTTCAGGAACGCCAGCTCCCGCAGCCGCTTCTCCAGGACGTCGGCGTCGAACTCAGTCCGCGGGAAGATCTCGGCGTCCGGCAGGAAGGTGATCTTCGTGCCCGTCCCCTTCGCCGGCCCCAGGCGCTGGACCGGCCCGGTGGCGACCCCCTTCTCGAACTCCTGCCGCCACGTCTGGCCGTCGCGATGGACCTCGGCCTCGAGCCACTCCGACAGGGCGTTCACGGCCGTCACGCCGACGCCGTGCAACCCGCCGGAGACCTTGTAGGCGTTGTGGTCGAACTTGCCGCCGGCGTGGACCTCGGTCAGGACGATCTCCAGCGCGCTCTTGCCGAGCTGGGGGTGCGTGTCCACCGGAATCCCGCGCCCCTCGTCGACGACCGAGATCGAGCCGTCGACGTGGATCGTCACCAGCACCGCGCGGCCGAAGCCGGCCATCGCCTCGTCGATCGAGTTGTCGATGACCTCGTAGACCAGGTGGTGCAGCCCGCGCACGTCCGTACCGCCGATGTACATCGCCGGCCGCTTGCGGATCGCATCGATCCCCTCGAGCTTCTTGATGCTCGCCGCGTTGTAGTCGGATCCGTCGCCGTGGCCGTGGCCATTGCCGTTGCCGTCGCCCGCGGCGGTCCCGTGGGGCTGCCCCGGCACGACGTGCGTCTCGATCTCGCCTGCGGTCTTGCTCAGTTCCACCATCGAAAACTCACCTCGATCAGGTCGATCGTCGTGCCCCGGCCCCGACCGCGCGGGTCGAGGCGGGGCGATGCCCCGGGCCGTCCGCGCCCTCGGGCCTCGGCCTGGCGCCTGGGGTCCCCGACGCGGAGGCGGCGGGAATACGCGGAAATCGGGACCCCGGGAGCCGGTCGTCAGTTACCCGGACGATTCTGGTGGAGGCGGCGTGCCCGCGGCCAGGGCCGCCGGCACGCCCGCGCCACAAGCTCGTGGCCTTCCCTCGGTGCTCGCTCGCTCGCTCGACGGGCCCGTGGCCCGATCCCATCCCGTCCGATCCGATCTGACACCTCCGGCGACGGGAGGGTCCGCCTCCGGGTCGCCTCGTCTCGACTCGGCTCGGATGGGTCGAGATCTCGCGCCTCCGCGACCTCGTCTCGTCGTGATTGAATGAAAGAATTCCGATCGTCCCGTTCACGCCCGCACGACCCTCGCCATCGCGGCGGGCCGGCGCGCCCGGATGGACTTGGCCTCGACTCATCCCACCCCGCCCGACTCGTTCAACCCCGCGCCGGCCCCCGCCGACGGCCCGGCGGCGCGCCGGCCCCGGCCCCGCGCCGGCCCGCCGAGGAGGCACGAGCCGGCTTCGCCCCGAGGTCGTCCGGTTTCGGGTCCTCCGGGCTCGGGCTCGCGGCCGGCAGGCCGACCTTGAACCGGATATCGTGGATCGTCGTGCCCGGCGCGCCCTGGCGCAGGGCCGCCAGGAGATCCGCCTTGCGAAAGGCCGCCAGCTCCTCGAGCAGGGCCGAGTGGGAGACCGACACGTTCAACACGCCTCGCCGCACCTCGCCCAGGTGCGTCTGGCGGCACAGCGGCTCGCCCACCGCGGCGCTCCAGGCGCCCTCCAGCTCCTGCCGGGCCAGGGACCGGCCGTAGCCTCGCGCGGTGAATAGCTCGCCCAGGATGTCCGCCAGGGCCCTGGGGCCTCGACGATTCGGGATCGCCATGCTCCCTCGATCAATCGAACCAGGGGATTCCACCGCCCCAGGGGCCGTGCCAAACCGGGAATCCGGGTCTCCCGGCCTCGATGGCGGCCACACGGAACGGAACGGAGAAGAAGGGGGTCCGCGGGATGGGACCCGGCCGGCCCGTCTGTCAATCTGTTAAACTCGCCCCGCCTTCCGGACGGAGCGGCCCGGCCCGGTCGCTCGGCCGATCATCGGACCCGGATTGCCGGCCAGGCGGCCGTCCCAACCCCGGTACACCGCGGCCCCAGGGTGGAGGCCTTACCTATCCTTGATTTCCCGGCGCGGGCCGATCTTCTATGACTTCGGCAACGGGATCTTCAACTAGGTCCGGCTGGAATGCGCGACCTACTCTCGTGCCGCCCTTATCATTGTACCGGCCTCGTCCAGGGTTGTCGCTAGGAGTCAGGAATCATCGGATCCTCGATGGCTGGCTGGTGTGGCGAGGCTCCCGGCCGATGCCCGGCGGGGCCTGTCTGTCCCGTTCCATTCCCTTGCCCCTGCCCTGCCTTCCGCGGCGGCGGCCGGGCGCGGCCGCGGGGTGATCCCTACGATATCACGCGGGCATGAAGGCCGGTCGGGCCTTCCCGACCTGGTTTTGCGTCGGGCAAGAATACCCGACCTATCTTGGTCGGGCGAGAACCCGACTCACCGGGGATCCCTCGCCAAGGTCTTACGCAGGCAGTCCGGCCCGGGCCCGGCCGATCCACTCCGGGCCGGGGCGAGATCCACGATTCACGAGCGCTCGCGGGTCAGGGGCATGACGACGTAGGTATACTGGTCGTCGGTCTTGAACACGGCGGCGTTCTTCGCGTCGATCAGCTCGGCCGTGATCGGCGTGGCATCGTCGAGCGTCTTGAGGGCGTCGATCAGGTAGCGGGGGTCGAAGGTGATCTCGACCGCCTTGCCGTCGTAGGGGATCGGCAGCTCGACGTTCGAGCTGCCCACGTCGGCCGACTGGCTGGTCAGCCGGAGCATCCCGCCGCCGAAGCGGAAATCCACGCCGCGGCTGTCGTCGCTGGTGACGATCGCCGCCTGCTCGACGGCCGTCCGCAATGACCCGGCCTCGAGCGGGATCTTGACCTCGACGTTGGCCGGGAAGACGTCCTGATACCGGGGGAATCGCCCCTCGACCAGGCGGCTGTAGATCACGGCGGTCTCCGTGCGCATCAGCACGGAGGCGCCCGACTGGATCGTCAGGTGCACCGGCGGATCGTCGTCGGCCAGGTGGCGCTCCATCAGCTTGAGCGCCTTGACCGGGATCACCGGCGAGCCCGAGGGCGGCGGCGGGTCGTTCTCGACGTCGGCCGCGGCCTTCATCCGCGCCAGCCGGCGCCCGTCGGTGCCCACCATGGCGATCGAATCGGCCGTCAGCTCGACCAGCACGCCCCCCAGCGCGTACCGCGTGCTCTCCACGTCGGTGGCGAAGATCGTGCGGCGGATCAGCCGCTTCAAATCGGCGGCCGACACCACGTGATAGCCGCCCGCGTTGAAGTCGGGCACCTCGGGGAAGAGGCTCGCGTCCTCCACCGGCAGGGTGAACTCGGAGTGCAGGCCCCGGATCACCAGCCGATCGTCCTCGGCCTCGATGGCGAGCTCGGGGTCGCTGCTGGTCCTCAGAATGGAACCGACATGCGAGGTCGGCAGAATCACCGCGCCGGGGCGATCGACCTTCACGCCGAGCACCCGGTGGCGAATCCCGACTTCCAGGTCCGTCCCCATGAGGACCGAGCCGTCATCGGCGTCGGCGATCAGCTTGACGTTCTGGAGGATCGGCTTGGGGCTCCGCGCCGGGACCACGCCGCTGACCAGCCCGAACGCCGTGAGCAGACCCTCACGGTTGCACAAGGCCCTCACTCAATTCGCTCCTCGATATCTAGCCGCTCCCCGGTATTCAGAGAAGGGGAGAATATCGCCGTATCAATCGTAGAGCGGGGATACGGCCGTGGACAACCGCAGGTCGGCGATCGAACAACGCAATGATACCAAAGCCCTTAGCCGAGCACAACGTCCCTTGGACCGGCGGGGGAAAAGTTGTGGATAACCCGGTTCACGGCCCCGGCAGCGGCGGCACGGGCGTGTGTGGGCTCGTCTGGGGGTGCTGGGGGGCCTGTCGACGGCGCCCCGCTCGTGCTCGGCCCATCGACGAGTTATCGACAGGTTTTCCCCCGGTCTCTGTGGATGGCCCGGTGGTCCGGTCGCGAGGGTTGCGACGGTCGTTTCGCTTGACGACGCGGGCCGATGATGGCACAAGGGGCGGCCCGGTCGTCGTCGGAGAGGCCGGGATCCTCCAGGCAGGCCGAGGGCCCCGCTGATGCAGGAGCGCGATCGTGGGGGCAAATGGTTGATCGGCTTCCATGCCGATGCGCTGGTCCGACTGGCCGGCATCCGGCGGATCGCGTCGTGGAAGGCGGTCCAGGCCGAGCCGGTCGAGCCGCGACGCCTCCCCGACGGTTTGATCGAGGTGTATCGCCGAGACCGGCCGCACCCGATCCTGGTCGCGCTGGAGATTTCGACCTACGCCTACACGCGCCTGGCGAAGCAGGCGGCGGACGTCGCGCAGCTCATCTACCTGGTGCGCGGCGTGGTGCCCGAGGTCATCACGCTGATCCTGCTTCCCCGGGGCCGCAAGCCGACCCCATGCGAGCTGGTCATCCGGAGCGAGGAAGGGACGACGAGCATCCGCGTCGAGTGGAAGGTGATCGAGCTGTGGAAGGTCCCCGCGGAGGAGTTGCTGGCCGCCGGCGACGTCGGGCTGATCCCGCTGGTGCCGCTCTCCTTGCTCGACCGCCCGCTGGATGCGATCCTGGACGAGTGCCGCGAGCGGATCCATCGCGACGCGCCCGCCGATGAGGTCCTGAACCTGCTCGCGGTCACGCATGTCTTCGCCGGGCTGGAGTATAATGACCCGAGGCTGTTCAAGCGGCTGGGGGGGACCAGGGCCATGTTGAAATCAGGATCGCCGCTGATTCAGGGGATCATCGATGAGGCCCTGGAGAAGGGCCGGCGCGACAGTATCGTCGCTTTTCTCGCGGCCCGCTTCGGGCCGGAGGCCAGGGCGTTGAGGAAGGACTTGAAGGCCGTTGGCGACCCTGCCCTCGAGGAGCTCGTCACGCTCGCCGCCACCTGCCCGGACCTCGACTCCTTTCGCGAACAGGTGGCCCCGCGGCGGCGCAGGCGGAGGAGCTGAAGCCGCGACCCGGACCATTTCACCCCCCAGACCTGGCGAGGCCCACGGATGGACCCGCTCATGACGCAGAAGGATGGACCCAATCCCTGCCCCAACGCCGCGCCGCCGTGGCGATCGGCGGCCGTCCGGCTGATGGCCCTGCTGATTCTGTCGGCTGTGGTGCTGTTGCCGGGCCTCGGCTCGTCGGGCCGGCTGAGCTACCACGAGGCGTTCGTGGCGCAGGGCGCGCGCGAGATGCTCGACTCGGGCACCTGGGCCTATCCGACGATCGGCGGCCGGCCCTGGCTCGAGAAGCCCCCCCTGCCCTGGTGGCTCGTCGCCGGGCTCGGCCGGATCGCCGGAGGGGTCGACGAGTGGGTCGCGCGGTTCCCCTCGGCGCTCGCGGCGGCCCTCCTGGTGCTGGGCGTCTCCACCGTCGCGACGCGGCACTACGGGCCCGGCATCGGCCTGCTCACCGGCGCCATCCAGGCGACCACGGTGTGGACCGCCCTCCGCGGGCGGCTGGCCGACGCCGACATCCTGCTCGCCTGCCTCCTCACCTGGACGGTCGCCGCCCTCGATCGGATGATCGGCGACGGCCGGGGCGCGGCGACATCGACGACATGGCGACGCTGGCGCTGGGCGTTCTTCGTCCTGCTGGGATCGGCCTCGCTGGTCAAGGGGATCGCGTTCGGCGCCGTGCTGCTCGCGGCCATCGCGGGCGTCGCGATCTTGTGGGGCCGCGACTGGACGTCGGCCCGCCGCCTGATCTTCCCGGCCGGCGCGATCGCGGCGATGGTTTTGTCGCTGGCCTGGCCGGCGGCGATGATCCTGCGGCACGGCCCCGGCGCGCTGGCCCTCTGGACGACGCACGTGACCGACCGCCTGGCGGCGCGGCCGACCGAGTTCGCCGGCGAGCCGTCGTGGCAGTACGCGCTGGGCATCCTGCTCCAGGCGATGCCCTGGACGCCGCTGGCGATGATTGGGGCGTGGCACTCGCTCCGCCGCGCGACGGCCCGGCGAGGAGTCCGGCGCGAAGGCGATGGGATGCGTCCCGACTCCATCCCGGCGGCGGTGGTCGCGGGCGACCGCCTGCTCTGGGCGTGGTCGGCGGCGCCCTTGCTCCTGCTCTCGCTGGCGACCGTGAAGAACGCGCACTACGCGATCGCCGCGCAGGTCCCCTGGTCAATCTGGGCAGCGCTCGGGGTTTCGAGGCTGGCCGGCCGACTGGTCCGCCGCGGCCGGTCGCCGGTCCGGCTCCGTCGCCTGGCGGTCGCCGGCTTCGCCGTGATCGGCCTGGCCTGCGGCCTGGGCGCCTGGGCGCTCGGCCCCCGGATCGACCGGCGCGGCGCCGAGTGGGCGTTCTACGAGTCCGCCGCCCGCCGCATCCCCCCCGGGGCGCCCGTGGTGCTCCTCTATGATGACTGGGACCGCAAGCCCTATGAGAGCCCCTTCGGCGCCTTCCCCCACGACCTGGCCGTGCGCCTCTTCTACCTGCGGCGGCCGGCGTCCCTGGCGGAGTGGCGGGTCGAGGAGGCCCCGACCGGCCTGGCACCCCTCGATTCCCTTGCCGCCCGCCCCTCCTGGCTTGCCCCGCTCCACGTCATCGGCCGCGACCGCGACCGCCCGGGGCTCGAACGGCTGGGGCGCGTCGAGGTCCTGGCCCGCGGCCCGGCCCTGCGGTTCGACCGGACCTACGTGATGTTCCGCCTGACCTCGGACACCGTCGCGCTCGGCTCTGCTGGCGGGTCTGGGGCGCGCACGCTACATTGATTGTATGCGCGAGCGTGACATCCACGATGATGAGACACGCGGGCGAGTCGCGATGTCCGGGGCGGGCCGCGAGGGCGAGGAAGCCGTTGCCGCCCGGCCGTCGCCGCCGGCGTTCGGCGACGCGACGACCGAGGTCGCACCGGGCGATCCTGTCGTCGTCGAGCCGGACGTCACGGTCGACCGAGGCGCCGCGCCGGACGCCACGGCCTGTGCCATCGGGTCCGGCGAGGGGACGACGGCCGACGACCGCGGGACGCCGAGGCCGGTGCGTCCGCCGTCCGTCGTGATCCCGGGCTACGAGGTGCTCGGCGAGCTGGGCCGCGGCGGCATGGGTGTGGTCTACCGGGCGCGGCAGGTCCGGCTGAATCGCCCGTGCGCGCTGAAGATGGTCCTGGCCGGCGCCCATGCCAACCCCCAGGCCAACGCCCGGTTCCTGACCGAGGCCCAGGCGATCGCGCGGCTGCACCATCCGCACATCGTGCAGATTTACTCGATCGGCGAGGTGGACGGCCTGCCGTACGTTGAGCTCGAGTACGTCGAGGGCGGCGGGCTGGACCGCCAGCTCGACGGCACGCCCTGGCCGGCGAAACGGGCGGCACGCCTGGTGGAGCAACTGGCCCTCGGCATCGCCGAGGCCCACTCGCAGGACATCGTGCACCGCGACCTCAAGCCGGCGAACGTGCTCATGACCGGGTCGGGCGCGCCGAAGATCAGCGACTTCGGTCTGGCGAAGCTGCTGGGCAGCGACTCGGACCTGACGCGCAGCGAGTCGATCCTGGGCACGCCGAGCTACATGTCGCCCGAGCAGGCCGGGGGGAAGATCCGCGAGGTCGGGCCGGCCTCCGACGAGTATTCGCTGGGCGCGATCCTCTACGAGCTGCTCGTCGGCCGGCCGCCGTTCCGCGGCACGACGATCCTCGAGACGCTCGAACAGGTCAAGAACGCCGAGCCGGTGCCCCCGTCGCGGCTGGTGCCCGGCCTGCCGCACGACGTGGAAACCATCTGCCTGAAGTGCCTCCAGAAGGACCCCGCCCGGCGGTATGAGGGCGCCGCCGCGCTGGCCGAGGACCTGCGGCGGTTCGTCGCGGGCGAGCCGATCCTCGCCCGGCCGATCGGCGGGCTCGAGCGAGCCTGGAGCTGGTGCCGGCGCAACAAGCTGGTGGCGTCGCTGCTGGCGGCCGTGGCGCTGCTGCTGGTGCTGGGCACGGCGGTGTCGGCCTTCTTTGCGGCGCGCGCCATGCGCAGTGCCGACGAGGCCCTGGCCAACCTGGGGCTCGCCCGCCAGGAGACCGGTCGCGCCAACCTGGAGGCCCAGAAGGCTCGGGACGAGAAGGCGATCGGCGACCATCGCCTCTACCTGGCCGAGATGGGGCTGGCGCGCCAGGCGTGGCAGGAGGGCCGGATCGGGATCGTCCGCCACTACCTCGACGGTCAGGTGCCGAAGCAGCCCGGCGACGCGGATCGGCGCGGCTTCGCGTGGTACTACTTCCGCCGCCTCTGCGAGTCGGATCTGCGGACCCTGGCAGGCCATGAGGACATGGTCCAGGAGGTGGCGTACAGCCCCGACGGCGCGATCCTTGCCTCCTGCGGCGACGACGGTACGGTGAGGCTCTGGGAGGCGTCGAGCGGCCGCGAGATCCGGGCCTTCCGCGGCCATGCGAGCCGGGTCTATTGCGTGGCGTTCAGCCCGGACAGGAAGACTGTCGCCTCCGCCGGCGAGGGGCGTACGATCAAGGTCTGGGAGGCGGCGACGGGCCGCGAGATCCGGACCCTTCGCGGTCACGGGGATACGATCTACGGCCTGGCCTGTAGCCGCGACGGCAAGCTGCTCGCCTCCTGCGCCGCCGACGACACGGTGAAACTGTGGGACGCGTCGACCGGCCGTGAGATCCGCACCTTGCGCGGGCATGAGGACACCGTCATCGCCGTGGCGTTCAGCCCCGACGGCCGCACCCTCGCCTCCGCCGGCAACGACCGCACGGTGAGGCTCTGGGAGGCGGCGACGGGCCGCGAGGTCCGGACCCTCCACGGCCACGCCGACTGGGTGCGCGGCGTCGCTTTCAGCCCGGACGGCCAGTTCCTGGCCTCGGCGGGCGAGGACCGCGCGGTGAAGGTGTGGGAGGCGTCGAGCGGCCGCGAGGTCCGGACCCTGCGCGGCCACGCGGAATGCGTCAACGCCGTGAAGTACAGCCCCGATGGGAAGGCCCTCGCGTCGGTGGGAGACGACCGCGTGGTGAAGGTCTGGGACGCCGCCACCGGCGAGGAGCTGCGGACCCTCCGCGGGCACGAGGCCGCCGTCCTGGACCTGGCGTACAGCCCCGACGGCCGCACGCTGGCCACCGCCGGGGAGGACTCGCGCGTGAAGGTCTGGGATGCCGCGGCGGAGCCCGACGCACAGGTCGTGCGCGGGTCCGCCGGTTCCGTCGCCGGCCTGGCGTTCCGCGCGGACGGCAAGGCCCTCGCCGTCGTCGGCGACGACCGCGTGGTGAGGACCTTCGACCCGGCCACCGGCCGCGCGCTGCGGGCGTTCCACGGCGCCGCGGGGAAGATCTACCTGGTGGCTTTCCGCCCCGACGGCAAGGTCCTCGCCGCTGCGGGCGACGACCATGCGGTGCGGCTCTGGGATGCGGCGACCGGCGAGGGGCTCCGGGTGTTCGTCGGACATGAGAACCCGGTCTCGGCCGTGGCCTGGAGCCCCGACGGAGCGGTGCTCGCCTCCTCGAGCTCCGACCGGACGATCCGGCTCTGGGACGCCGCGACCGGCCGCGAGACCAGGCGCCTGAGAGCCGGCGACGACCAGGCTTATTCCCTGGCCTTCAGCCCGGACGGCAAGATCCTCGCCACCGGCCACGACGAGCATGCGATCCGGCTCTGGGACCTCGCCACGGGCCGCGAGGTCCGCGTCCTGCGCCCGGAGGACGGCTCCGTTTACGCGGTCGCCTTCAGCCCGGATGGCAAGGTCCTCGCCTCCGCCGGCTCCGACCAGGTCGTGCGGCTCTGGGATCCTGCCGGCGGACGGGAGCTCAAGGCGCTGCTCGGCCACACGAACACGCTCGAGCACCTGGTCTTCAGCCCCGATGGCAGGACGCTGGCCTCCGCCGGCGCCGACCGCATGATCAAGCTCTGGGACGCGTCCTCGGGGCAGGAGCTGCACACGCTCCAGCATCACGGTCTGGGTTCCCCCGGCCTGGCCTTCAGCCCGGACGGCCGCATCCTCGCGTCGGGGTGGGACGAGTCGTCCGTCGCCCTCTGGGACGCGACGCCGCTCGACCCGCGGGGCCGGGTTCTCCGCGAGGCTCGGAGTCTGGTCGCCTTCCTGCTCGAACAGACCAGGTCCGACGACGAGGTCCTGGCCCGCATCCGGCGGGATCCCACCGTCGACGCCCAGGTGAAGGAGGAGGCACTGAGCCTGGCCGGGTCGCACGCCACGACCCGCGCCGCCCGCGAGCTCGAGCGCCGGGTGTATGCGCTCTACGACCAGCCGATGCTGCGGGACGAGGTGCTCGCCAGCCTGCGCGACGACCCCGCGCTGAGCGAGGCCGCCCGGCGCGACGCCCTGGCGCTGGCCCAGCTCGTCGCCGAGAATGCGGCCGGTCTGGCCAGGTCGAGCTGGAGCCTCGTCCAGTCCCCGAAGGCCGACCCTGCCTCATATCAACGTGCGCTCCGGATGGCGGAGGCGGCCATCCGGCTTGTCCCGCACGACGGCCTGGGCCAGGGTGCCCGCGGCGCGGCGCTCTATCGCCTCGGGAAGTATGATGAGGCGGTGGATATCCTGGCCCGGGCTGAGCCGCTCAACGCCTATCGGCTGGATGGCACCTATCCGCCGAACCGGGCCGTCCTTGCGCTGGCCCAGCATCGCCTCGGCCGGAGCGACCTGGCCCGCGCCACGCTCGAGCCGTTGCGGCCGATCCTTCAAAAGCGACCGGCCGGGCCGATGTATGACGCGACGCGCGCGTTTCTACGCGAGGTCGACGGCCTGGAGCAGGACATGACCTTCCCGGCCGCTCCGTTCGCCCGGTGATCGCGACCCGGACGGTGGTCGCGATTCGACCGGGCCCTCGCATCGGCGCCGGCCGGCGGCGAGTGGAGTCGCGGGCCGCCGCCTGCTATGCTCGTCGGAGGCATCCCGCACCAGCGCAAGGCAGACAATTCGAGGGCCAGCCAAGCCATGAACGCGTCGCGACGATCCGAGTGCCGCCCCGGGCGGCGTGCGTACCCGGCCGTTTCCTCCCTGCTGCCGATCCTGGCGGCCTGCGCCGGGCTGATCGCGGCCGGCACCGCAGCCGGCCAGTCGGCCGCACCGGCCGGCAAGGAGGCGAAGGGTGAGGCAAAGGCCGCGAAGGGCAAGCGCGTCCTGTTCGACGGCAAGACGCTCGACGGCTGGAAGAAGGCCGACTTCCACGGCACGGGCGAGGTCCTGGTCCAGGGCGGCCGGATCGTCCTGACCACAGGCACGCCGATGACCGGCGTCACCACCACGCGCACCGACCTGCCCAAAGTCGACTACGAGCTGACCTACGAGGCGATGCGCACCGCCGGCGAGGACTTCTTCGCCGCGGCCACGTTCCCCGTGGGCGACTCGTACATCACCCTGGTCAACGGCGGCTGGGGCGGCCACGTCACGGGACTCTCCAGCCTCGACGGCATGGACGCCTCGGAGAACGAGACCACCCGCACAATCAAATATGAGAACAATACCTGGTATCGCTTCCGCGTCCGCGTCACCCGCGAGATGATCCGCTGCTGGGTGGGCGACCGGGAGGTCGCGGCCATCAAGTACGCCGAGCGGCACGTCGGAACCCGGGTCGAGACCCGCGCCAGCCAGCCCCTGGGCTTCGCCGCCTGGAAGAGCGGCGGCGCCATCCGCGCCGTCGAGGTCCGTCCCCTGTCGCCCGAGGAGATCGCCGCGACCGACAAGATCGAGGAGTAGGCGACCGCCACCATCGGCCTCACCTCGGCGCCCGGCCCCGCGCCTCCTCTTCCAGCAGATCGGCGACGGCCTTCTGGATGAGGCCCGCGTCGTCCGGCAGCGCGGATCGGATCGTGCCGCGCGGGTCGAGCACGTAGCAGGCGACCACCGAATTCGCCCCGGCCCCCCACGCGGCGTGGATCGGGCCGTCGGCGTGCTCGGGCGTGGCCGGATCGGCCCAGAAGCGGGCGGGCCCGCCGTTCCGCCGGAACTCCTTGCGGTAATCGTCGATCTGTCGGTTCACCACGCCGACGAACGCGGTCGGCTTGCCGGAAAACGCCGTCGTCAGCCCACGCAACGGGCCGCCCGCCGTGGAGGGCGTATGGGCGCCGAGGAACAGGATGTTCGGGCGAAAATGCAGGACAACGACCTGGCCGCGAAACCCGCTGAGCTTCATCGGCTTGCCCTCGAGGTCGACGCCCGCGATCTCGGGCGCGGGCTTGCCGACGGATAGCCGCCGGAGCCGATCGAGGTCCGTCCGGGCCGGCAGCCCGGATCGGATGCCGAGCCAGTCCCGCAGGGCCTCGCCCTCGACCAACCCGGGATACTCCGCGATTGTCCGCTCGAGCAGCCGCGCCGCCTCCTGTTCCAGGCGTTCGGGGTCGCTCGCGCGCAGCATCGGCACGACCTCCGCGCCGGCGGCGAGCACGCGAAAATCGCCCTTCGCGGGGCGGCCCAGCAATTGCCAGAGCCGTACCTGGTACGCCCGCTGGGTCAGGATCTGCGCCAGCCGATAGCATGCCAGGCCGCGGATCTCGTAATACGGGCTGAGCTCCAGCGCCCGGCGCAGCAGGGCTTCCATCGTCGGGCTGGTCCACAGCGGGCCTCGAGGCGCCTGGCTGAGAATCACCTTGATCCGGTCGCTCCGAGCGTGGTCGCGAGCGAGGATCTCCCGGGCCCGCTCGGCCTCGGCGCCCAGGCCGAGGAAATTGTCCTCGTTGCAGGCGAGCCAGGTGAGCGCCTGCTCGGCCGCGTTGGTCCGCGGGTGGCGCTCGGCCAGCGCCAGCAGGCCGCGGGCAGCCTCCGCGCGCGCCGCGCGCGCCCTCCGGAACGGTTCCATCCTCTGACGGAGCTTCGCGTAATTGGCCGTCAGCGGAAGGGAGCCGCCAGGATTGGGCCAGCTCGTGATCTCGGCAATCCTCGCATCGTCGTACTGGCGGATGAGCGCCGCGACCTGGTCGTCGGGCGAGGCAGCGATGTCACCCGCCTTGCCGGCGGCCGGGCGGGTCGCACCCGGCTCCTGGCTCCAGCAGCACACGAGGCCCGGCCCGCCGTTGAAAAAGCCCGCGGCGATGACCACGACCACGAACCCGAGGTCTCTCGAGCGGTGGAACGTCATGGTGAGTCCCCTCCTCTTTGACGCCGTGGCCTGGAACGCCGCTCTCGCCCGAATCCGCCGCGCGGTCGTCGCCGATGCTACCATCGCCGGGCAGATGCGGACTAGTAGATCATCGAAGTGAAAGATATGAGTACGATCGAGGATGGTCCGGTTCGGCCTGGCTCCCCGACCTCGTTGGGGAACCCGAACGCGGGCCTCCCACGCGAGATGGGTGTTGCCACCGGGGCGGCGCCTGATCCGGCCGGTACCGGTGGCGGCGCACTTTTCCGGGATTGATGTGGCGAGAGGCCGGTCGCGGGCTGTCGCCGAGGTCCCGACTCCCGGCGGATCCGGGCGCCAGCCGGCGGATCCCGCCCGAGGCGGCGCGCCGAGGTATCCCGGGCCGCGTCGGCCGGCCCGGTCCTGCTCGCCCGAGCTTTTTCTATCCAGATGCTTGACTGGCGCTTTGATAAACGGTATTCATCACGTCGGATTGCCGTGAGATGTTGCAGCATTGAATCCGATATTGATGACGAGACCAGTTGCGGCACTGAGCGCCCAGGCTGGTCGACGCCTTTCCGGGCTGGGGTTCGGAGTGTGAGCCCAGTTCGCCGTCCGCTGATCGTGCGACCGATCCACGTTCTCCTGAAGGAGCTTCTCCAGGACCAGTCATTGCAGGATTTGCTCCCAGTTTGCCGCCTGCACGACCCGCACCATTCGTGAAGCCTGAAGCCGGCGGCGTCTGACACCGGAAGCGCTCGAAGTCCGCGCACAGTGCCGAACAGCTCGAACGAGTAGAGCCGCGCGATCAATTCGCGCCGGGTCGGGTGGGGTCCGCGCGCCCCGAGCCGGTCGGTCCATTGCTCGGCCACTCCGACATCATCCACCGGGCCCGTCCCGGTGTCCTCTTGTTGTGCTCAATTCTCATTCCTCGATGGGAGGAGTGTCGCGATCGCGAATCGGCGAGGCCCTGGCATGGCGGCCATCTCGGCCGCCCCTCCGCCGATCGCCCTCGCTCGTCCGGCCGGGGCGGGGGGCGGCGACGACCGATCGATGTTCGGCCACGGTCCGTTGGGGACCGGTTCATCCGGCAGCCAAGGAAAGGAGACAACGTGATGTTCGCTCTTCACAAGACGGCGAGGGGTCTCTGGACGAGGTCGGCGAGGGCCGGGCGGCGGGCGCGGCGGCGCGCCGTCACCCTGGAGTACCTGGAGGATCGTGTGGTCCTGACCGGGAACGGCGGCCCGCCGGTGGACGTGCTCAGCTACCACTACGACCCGTTGCAGAACGGCGCCAACACGCAGGAGAACATCCTGACGCCCCAGGACGTCGCCTCGTCGGACTTCGGCAAGGTGGCCAGCGTCGCGGTCGACGGCCAGATCTATGCCCAGCCGCTCTTCGTCCAGAACCTGAAGCTGGCCCCCGGCGACCGGGCCGACGTCGCCTTCGTGGCGACCGAGACCGACAAGGTCTACGCCATCAACGCCGACAACGGCAGCATCCTCTGGATGCGGGATTACGCCGATCCGGCCGCCGGGATCATCCCGATCCGCAGCGCCGACCTGGGCATCTCGACGATCTCGCCCAGCGTCGGGATCACCGGCACGCCTGTGATCGACCCCTCGACCAACACGATGTACTTCGTGACCAGCCTGGAGCAACCGATCGGGTCGGCCGGCCCCGACGCGGGCGGCTACGCGGCGGGCATCTACACGATGCAGCTCCATGCCGTCGACATCACGACGGGCCAGGACGTGCTGCCCCCGGCGATGATCGGGCAGACGACCATCGACACCAGCGGCAAGCAGACGTACTCGACGCCGCTGGTGGTCGCCGGCACGGGTTCGGCCTCGGAGTACGGGGAGGTCCCGTTCACCTCCTCGACGATGCTCCAGAGGCCCGGACTGGTGCTCGACACCAACGTCCCGGGGCACAAGGCACCGATCGTCTTCGCCGCCTTCGGCTCCTCGCACGACGCCGAGCCGTACCACGGCTGGCTCGTCGGCTGGGATACGCAAACACTCCAGCTCTACTCGCTGTATAACACCACCCCCAACGGCTACGGCGGGTCGCTCTGGCAGGCGGGCGTGGCGCCGGTCGTCCTGCCCAACGGCAACATCGTCATGACCACCGGCAACGGCGCCTTCGATGCCGCGACGTCCGGCCCGCCCGGCCCGAGCGCCCTGGGCTTCGCCGACTTCGGCCTCGGCTACGCCGGCATCGACCACAGCGCGGCGGTCACCTTCTCGACGGTGATCCCCAATCCGGTCGCCGACGCCACCGGCCTGTTCTACAACGGGGTCGTCCCGACCGATCAGCCACTCCCCCAGAACGGGACCTACGTGGACATGAGCGGCTCGGGCGTCGCCTTCTCCTCCGCCCACACGATGCAGGCCACCCTGAGCTACGACGGCTCGACGCTCACGGAGACGATCCTGGACACCACGACCAACGCGACCTTCACTCATACCTATCAGAACGTCGACCTCCCGGCCCAGGTCGGCGGCGGCTCCGCGTACGTCGGGTTCAGCGCCAGCACCGACGCCCGTCTGTCCACGAACGAGGTCACCGGCTGGACCTACAGCAGCGGCGGCTCGACCCTCGTCAACGGCTTCGCCGATACCAGCGAATTCACGGCGAACGGCACGGCCCAGTTCACCGGCCAGGCCGCCCAACTGACTGGGCCGACCATCGACGCCGCGGGTTCCGTCTTCTTCAACAACCTGGTGCCGGTCGGCAGCTTCCAGACGACCTTCACCTTCCAGATGATCCCGCACGGAACGAACATCATCGGCGACGGGATCTCGTTCATCATCCAGAAGAGCCAGGGCCAGCAGCAACCCGGCGTCGACTACGGCGACACCATGTTGCAGCTCTCCCCCACGCCGGGGACCTCGACCGTGGCCGACTTCTTCACGTCCGCGGGCCAGCAGGGCCTGGAGATCAAGGACCTCGACTTCGGCACGGCCGGGACCATCGTCATTCCCTCGCAGAATGGCGCGAACAAGCCGCAGACCGCCGTCGAGCTGGCCAAGACCGGCGAGCTCTTCGTCGTCAACGTCGATAACATGGGCCACTTCGGCCAGCCGATCCAGCAGTTCTCGATCAACGCGCCCGGCGCCCCGCTCCAACTCGGCGCATGGAGCGCGATGGCCTTTTACAACAACACCCTCTATATCCACGGTGCCTTCAACGTCATCAAGGCCTACCAGTTCGACCCCACGACCCAGACGTTCAACCCGAACCCGATCAGCGTGGGCAACACGGTCGTGATTTACCCGAGCGACTCACTCACCGTCTCGGCCAAGAACGGTAAAAATGGGATCGTCTGGGACCTCGAGACCGACAAATCCGGCAGGGGTGGCCCGGCGATCCTGCGCGCCTACGATGCGAGCAACCTGGGCAATCTGCTCTACAGCAGCGCCAACCTGCCCTCCGACGCGGCGGGCCCGGCCGTCAAGTTCACCGTCCCGATCGTTGTCGACGGCATGGTCTTCGTGGGGGGCAATGGCGTGCTGACCATCTACGGCCTGAAGTCCCTCTGGGGCTCCGGCGATGGCTCATCGCAGCCGGCGGCGGCCGTCGTGGTTCAGTTGCCGCCGGCCGTCGCGTCGGCGAGCGGCTCGACGGCCGTCCCGGTCCCGGCCGCGGGCCTGGCCGCGACATCCGGCTCCGGCGGCGCCCCGGGCCTGCTGGGGATCACCACCGAGCTGCCGCCGGGCCTCGCGTCGGCGGGCGGCTCGACGATCGGTTCCGCCGCGGGCGCGGACCAGGTCTCGACGTCCATCGGCATCCTCCCGACCGCCCCGAACCAGGCGATCCTCGACGAGCCATCCCAGAGCCCGTTCGCCCGGCGACGGTGGAGTGGCCTCGGTCTGGCATGATGAGCCGCGGAGAGTGTCCGGTTCTCGGAGGGGGCGCGGCGCCCGGCGATCGGGCGCCGTCGCCGCCCATCGACCGTCCGATCGTCGCGCAGGCTCGGCCAGGGGAAGGAATCGCGGGCCAGCCGGCCGAACCGCGCCATCCAGGCGTTCGACCGCTCCACCACCCTCCAGATGTGGGCCGGAACAGCGAATGGCGTCCCCGTTTCGGGTCCCCCACCGATCCAGATCGTTCAGGGCGCTGCCGAGGCCGTAGCTGGCATGCGCGGACCCGGGCGCGGCGTGGATCGCCTCGCCATGGGCGGCGACGGCCTCTTCGAGCATCCCCCGGCCGTTCGCATCCCGCGCCGCCATTCGCCGCGGACCCGTCGGGAGCCGGCTCGCCCGGAGAAGGTAAGGCCAACTCAGTTGGAATGGAGCGAGGCGAAGGGATCTCTCCTCGCGCGCCTGTCTCGTGAACGCTCCCACCACATCACTTCCTGGACTCGCCTGTCCGCTTGCGTTCATCAAGAGCAATGGACCGGGTAGGAGACGACCCGCGGATTCGGACCCGGCCCAATCAAACGGCCGCCCGCTCGGTCACCCACTGCGAAGTCCGCTCGCCCGATGGCGAGCCCTATCGCACGGCAACAGACACGCCCGCGACGTGATGCCGCCGCCCTTCCCTCGGCGCGACCCGGCGACGTTCGCCGTCCGCGCTCAAACCGCCCACCAACAAAACAGGGGTACACCGATGAAAGACATGATCCGCCTCTGGAAGACTGCCCGATCCGCCGCGATGCGCGGCCAGGCTTCGCGGCGGCAGGCCGCCCGGCGCCGCCGCTTCTCCGTCGAGCCGCTCGAGGGCCGGCAGATGCTCTCGACCTTCACGGTCACCAGCAATGCCGACTCCACGGCCGCCGGCACCCTGCGCTGGGCGATCACCGAGTCCAACGCCACGGCGTCCACCGCCTCCGCCCCCAACCAGATCGCGTTCAACCTGCCCGCCTCCGAGCAGACGAACGGCGAGTACACGATCGCGCTGAACTCGGCCCTGCCGGCGCTGGCGCATCCGGTCGTCATCAACGGCACGACCCAGCCCAACTCGGCCGGCCAGCCCGTCATCCAGGTCGACGGCAAGCTCGCGGGCTCGCAGGCCAGCGGGTTGCAGGTCAACTCAGGGGCATCCGGCAGCACGATCAAGGGGCTGACGATCACCGACTTCACGTCCCCCAATGCGCTTTCTTCCGGCGGCGTGCTCGTCGACGGCGCCTCCAACGTGACGATCTCGAACGACGACATCGGCGTGCTGAAACTCGGCACGGGCACCCTGGCGGAAGGCAATAACGTCGGCGTCATACTGGAAGGCGGCGCCACCCATGACACGCTCAGCGGCGACGTCATCGCCGGCAACAGGTATGACGGCGTGGGCCTGTTCGGTACCGGCACGGAATACAACGTGATCGCGGGGGATGAGATCGGCCTGCCGGGAGGCATCGCGCCCAACCGCGTCGGCGTCGACGTCGAGACGCCCAACAACACCATCGGCGGCACGTCGGCGGCCGATGCCAACGTCATCACGGGTAACTCCTACGTCGGTATCGATATCTTCGGGTACGGAACGAGCGGAAACGTCGTCGAGGGGACCAGCGTCACGTCCAACACCTACGCCGGCATCGATCTCGATTTCGGGTCTTCCGGCAACACCGTGGGCGGCACGGCCGCCGGCGCCCGCGACGTCATCTCCGGCAACGGGACCTATGGCGTGCTCGTCCTCGGCTCGAAAGACAACGTCGTCGAGGGCGACTTCATCGGCACCGACGCGACCGGCACGCTCGCCCAGGGCAACGTCGACGGCGTCGCGATCGTCGATGCGTCGGCCGACAACACGATCGGCGGCACGACCGCGGCCGCCGCGAATGTCCTCTCGGGCAACAGCCTCGACGGCGTCCAGATCTCCGACTCGGGGACCACGGGCAACGTCGTCGAGCACAATTTGATCGGCACCGACAGCAGCGGGTTCACGGCGGTTCCCAACGCCCGCGCCGGCGTGACCATCCAGGCCGGCGCGAGCGGCAACACCGTGGGCGGCACGACCTCGGACTCGTCCGACCTCATCTCCGGCAACACCCAGTTCGGCGTCTGGATCATCAACGGCGGGACGACGGGCAACGTCGTCGAGGACGACCTCATCGGCACGGGCCCGGACCCGGGCACCTCGGTGCCCAACGGCACGGGCGTCGAGATCGCCGCCGGGGCGTCGGGCAACACGATCGGCGGGCCGGCCGGGGCCCCCGTCAATTACATCCTGAACAACCTCGACGCGGGCGTCGAGATCACCGACCCGGGCACGAGCCAGAACGTCGTCGCCGACTCCTGGATCGGCTACAGTAACTTCGCCGGCGTGGTGATCGGCAACGGGGCCGCCGACAACACCGTGGGATCCCCGGCGCCCGGCTCCAGCACCGTCATCTCCGGGAACGGGATCTACGGCGTCGACATCCACGATTCCGGGACGGACGGAAACACCGTCATCAACGCCGACATCGGCACCAACTCCGACGGCCAATCCGCCTTCTCCAACGGCCGGGCGGGGGTGATCATCCAGAACGGGGCGGCCGGCAACCACCTGCAACAGGACGTCATCTCGGGCAACGGGGTCTACGGCGTGCTCATCACCGACCAGGGATCGTCCGGCAACGTCGTCGAGGGTAGCTTCATCGGGACGAACACCAACGGTACGAGCGCCGTGGGCAATGTCGACGGCGTCGCCATCGGCGGCGGAGCTACCGACAACACGATCGGCGGCACGACCGCGGCTGCCGCGAATGTCATCTCGGGCAACAGTCTCGACGGCGTCCAGATCTCCGACCCCGGGACCACGGGCAACCTCGTCGAGGGCGATTTCCTCGGCACCAACAGCAACGGGACCGCGGCGGTTCCCAACGCCCGCGCCGGCGTGACCATCCAGGCCGGCGCGACCGGGAACACCATCGGCGGCCAGCTCGTCGCGGATCGCGACGTCATCTCCGGCAACACGCAGTACGGAGTCTGGATCATCAACGGCGGGACCACGGGCAACGTGGTCGAGGGCGACCTCATCGGCACCAACGCCGACGGGACCGGCGCGCTGGCGAACGGCAACGGCGTCGACATCGCCTACGGGGCGTCGGACAACACCATCGGCGGAAACAGCCCGGCGGCCGGCAACGTGATCTCGGGCAACACCAACGAGGGCGTCGTGATCACCAGCCCCGGGACGATGGGCAACGTCGTCGCGTGGGACGACATCGGCACCCAGCTCGGCGGCATCTACGCCGTGCCCAACTTCACGGGCGTGCTGATCGAGGGCGGCGCCAGCAACAACCTGCTGAACAACAACGTCATCGGCGGCAGCTCGTGGGACGGCGTCGAGATCACCGGCTCGGGGACCAGTGGGAACGAGTTGTTTTACAACAGCATCGGCGTGAATTCCGCCGACGGCATCGGCGTGCCGAACTGGAACGGCGTGCAGCTCGTGGGCGGCTCGTCCGATAGCTATCTGTATCAGAACGTCGTCGCCGGCAACTCTTCCGACGGGATCTTCCTCGAGCAGACGCAGGGCAACGACCTCAGCACCAACTGGGTCGGGATCACCAGCAACGGCGTGGCCTTCGGCAACGGCGAATACGGGATCATCCTGGTCGACGGCGCCGCGAATAACCTGATCGTCAGCAACAACGTCCAGGACAACGGCGCCGGCGGGATCGCGACCTTCGGCACCGGCTCGGGCAACCAGTATTACGGCAACTACTCGGCCAACAACGGCGGTGGAGGTGATTACATCTGGGATTGACGTATCGAAAAGCCCGGCGCGTGAGTTCGACCCCACGCCGCCGGGCTTCTTGCTATGGGATCGGAATTAACCGCGAAAAACGCGAAAAGCACGAAAAGGAGATTCTTTTTCGTGGTTCTCAGATTTCATGCCAGCTCGGACCAGAGATCGGCCTTCGCGCCCTTCGGCCCGGTTTTTGGCTTCGAATCGTCCGGCGAGGGCGAGCCAATGATGCGAGCGACGTAATCGACCAGGAACTGCCCCTCCTGGTGGTTCGGTCGCAACATTCTCTTGAAGAGTTGGTAGCCCAGGGTCGGCAAGACCACGAGGAACAGGGGGAACAGCAGTAGAATCAGACCCTCCCGGGATCGCCATAGGCCGAGCCCGACGATCTGACGGCTGGCGATCCAGGAGGCGGCGCTGAGCGCGCCTACCGGGACGCCACACCACGCCAGGTAGAAGACGATCCAGAATCCGTGTATTCGGACCCTTCCCCTGAACACCGAACCGGCCTCGTGCTGCTCGAATCGGCCCACGAGCCTGGTCATGTACAATGGCTCCCAGCCCAGGCGCTTGCGAAGCCGCACCGATCGGCCGGAGATGTGGCCGACTACCGGATGCGGCCCGACATAGGGAAGAAAGCCCTCCTTGGATCCCGTGACCGCGAGCAGGCGTGCCACGCATTCGTCGGCCGGCAGGGGTGACACCAGTTCGATTCTTCTCACGGCGTGACTCAACTCCGATGAGACAGCCTTGTGACTGTCAGCAGTCCCATCAGAACGTATTTCGCGTGGAAATCCGGAATTCTCTTCGCGGTGAAACCGACACTCCTCGCGGAACACCTGGTTCGGGCCCGGCATCGGCGGACCGCCCGACCCGGCCGATCCGTCCGTCGTAGGTCAGGCTTTCCAGCCTGACACCGCCCGTCCCGTCCGTCCGACGGCGTCGGGCTGGAAAGCCTGACCTACGAAGGCGTCCGCGGCTTTCGGGACAGGCTCTCACACCCCGCCGTCGGTGTCGGCCGCGTCGTTCTCGCCGTCATCCTCGACGCCCACCCAGAGCTCGGCCACCGTCGTGGCGAACCTGGGAAGCACCAGGCTGACGATCGCCTGATCGCCGCGATACACCGCCTCAGACCAGACGTCGCCGCGGCGGGTGAGCACCGTGACCTTCCGCTCCAAGGGGTCGACGATCCAGTATTCGTCGAGCCCGTAGGCCAGGTACTCCTCGCGCTTGGTCACATAATCGCGCTCAACGCTGCCGCGGGAGACGACCTCGGCGGCCAGGGCCGGTTTCCGGCGGCCGCGCCAGTCCTTCGGTGCGCCGCACAGGACGACGCCGAGATCCGGGTTCCGGCCCGAGGCCAGCCCCGGGATGAGGAACTGGAGCTCGTTGCCGCCGCCGTAGCGGAGGATGACGCCCGGGTGTTCTCGCCGATACCGAGCGGCGGCATCATACAGATTGGAAACGACCTGGAAGTGCGGATCATCGGCGACCTCGTTCACCTCGAGCACTCCCCGACCCAGCTCGTAGCGATACCCTTCGACGACATCGGCCTCGAGGAATTCCTCGAGGGTCATCCTCCGGCCGTGGTCGGCCGGCCCGATGAGGAGGGGTGTTGAGACGGTCGCCATGCGCGTCGGGTCCTGTCGATCCGGGGCGCGGAGCCAATGGGCCTCGCCTGGACCCATTCTATCGCCCTCGCGCCGTCGCGTCACGAGCGGCCGGAGCTGCGGAGCCGGCCGCGATAGGCCAGCACCGCACCGATCGCGCCCAGCCAGCCGAGGACCGCGGCGGGCTCGGGGGCGGGGACCGGCGGGATCTCTCCGCCGGTGGGCGCGTAGGCGCGGGGATAGCCGTTCTGCGGATCGGCGTTCTGGATGCTCACGAACGGCGTGGCGACGTTGGCGTTATTCGTGATCACCACGAGCGTGGCGCTCGTCGACCCGGGCCCGATCGGCCCGGCACTGGCGATCGGGTCGAGGTACTGAAGCGTCAGCGAGTTGTGGGCGTAGGGAGAGGGGCCCGGCACGAATGCGATCGATGACGGCGTCGGGGCGCCCGGAGGAGCCCCCGTCGCGTCGATCCCGCCGATCTGGCCGCCGGTCACCACATAGGCTGCCGATGGCTGGCCGGTGCCCAGGTTGATCGGGACCGGCAGACCACCGAAGGCAATCGCCGCGCTGTACAGACTCGCCGGCTGGCCGGTGTTGTCGATCACGTTGTTCACGTGGAACTGGTAGGCATACGCCGTCAGGCCGGAATCCTGCCCGATGCCGCGGAAGACCTGCGACACGACCGTGCCCGTCGTGGGCGTGTTCAGCAGCGTGAAGCTGTTCGTCATCGCGTTGTTCGTGGCCGTAAAATCGGCGTTGAACTGCGACGCGGTCAAACGGCCGGGCGTGATCGACTGGACCATCGGACTGGCGCAGACGGCCGGGGCGGTAATGGCCAGCGCAACAACGAACGCAATGGTCGGGGCGAGCCTGGACCTCATGGTGATCATCCTTGATCGGTAGGCGCGGCCTGCAAACGAGCCGCGGGGTCACGTGGGGAACAACTCAGGCAGTCGGGCGGGACCTTATCAGGAATCGCCCATCTTGGCAAGTCCACCTGGCATCCTGTCGGCATCCGGCGGCGGGAGATGAGATGGATTGGCTCACCGCGTGGACCCGTGGAGAATTCCAGCCCGCGGCGCCGGCGTGGATTCCCGGTGATCGACGCACGGGATGAGCGGCCCCTGACGTCGTCCCGCGCGTGGCGCTCAGCGCCCCTTCTTGCCGCAGCAGAACTTGTACTTCTCGCCGCTGCCGCAGGGACATGGGGCATATCGGTCGGTCCCGGGATAGGGGTCGCCGGGGCGCGGCTGCGGCTGCGCCGGCGCCGGCGTAGCCGTCGCGGGGCGAGCCGCCAGGGCGCCGGGGATTACCCGATTGTGCAGGCCCGGGAACATCGCTTCGTGCCGACGGATCATGGGATCGATGACATCGCGCCGGAACTCGACGAATTGCTCCTCGTTCATGCCGCCTTTGGATCGGAACTCCGCGAGGGCATCCTCCCTCTTGTCCTCCGGCACCAGGGCGAGATTGTAACACAGCGTGCTCAGACTCAACGCCCTTTGCATCTCCTCCGGGGACCCGTCGGTCCCCTCGAGCAGCGGCCGAGCGTAGGCCATGAGTGCGTCGGCAATGGCGCCCATGTCGAGGTTCCTCCGTCTGGCGGGTGGCAGAGATCCATTGTCGAACGGAAGGAAAACCGGCGTCAAGGAGCAGGTCGCGCGACGGCCCGGCCGGTCGGTGATGGGCGAGCAGGTCAGGTCGTCCGTCCCTGACGGTTCCGGGACCGTCGCGCAGGGTGGGCGATGCCCACCCCACGCCAGCCAACCGCCCGGCCGGGGAAATCCCCGGGCGCGGGCCTCAGCGTCCGCCGGGTCAATAGTCGAGTGGGGCTTCAGAAGGCTGAGTCCGCGGCACGTCCTGCTCGGCCCTCACGACCCTTCCCCTCTTCAGATCGATCGCCTGGAAGTACCTGCCCCGAGAGTCCTTCCAGACGAGGACGCCGAGGCCCGATCCTTCCGGCCCCGGGAACAGTTCGAACGTGGCGTCGAGTTTGGCGGGCAGATAGAGGTCCTCGGGCGGCCGACCCTGGGCGCGGAGCTCCAGCCAGATGAGCTTCGTGACCTCGCCGTTCGGCCCCTTGCCTTCCCTCACCACGACCCGGACCGTGCATGACCCGCCCGGCGACTTCCAGGCCGGGCCGTTCACCGTCAGCGTCGCGGGCGTCACGGCCTTCCGGCGCGACTCGGTGTACGCCTTCAGCCCGAAGAGCACCTTCTCCCAGGGCTTGTAGGAGTATTTTGGATATCCATTCTCCTTGATGAATTCTCGGATGCGGTCGTTGTGCCCATCGATCCGTCCCAGGATCTCACCGCTGACCCCGCAGCCGAACCATTGGTAGCGCAGGCCCGTCCCGCGGTCGAGGCCCTCGACCGGCCCGAATCCGCCCCCAATCGCGTAGATCGTGGCGCACTGGTCCTTGAGCTGCTGATCGGCCTCGGCCCGGCCCTTCTGGTAGGCTTCCTGGTATTGCCTGTTCTTACTGTAGTCTTCGACACCCCGCATGCGGTCGCGCATACTCTGGGCCCTGACGTCGCCGACCCAGGCCAGCGACAGTACCAGCACGATCACCGAGCTTCGCATCGAGACCTCCCCGGACATGCCGATGCCAGTCGTCCCCGGAGCCGCGCGGCTGTCCGGGGCGATGCCGATTGCTTGCCTCTCCGCTCCCCTGCCCGTTCCGCGTCTCGCCGTGATACCCCGATTCTGTCCTCCAGTCGTCGCCGAGGGAAGCTCCGCTCATCCAGGAGAGTCGGTCTCAACCTCCCAGCCGGGCGCGATAGCCGGCCAGATCCTGGAGGATGGCCGGCAGCTCGTCGAGCGGGAACTGCCCGGCCAGCGCGCCCTCGATCAGCGCGGCCTTGTTCATGCCGTAGACGACCGAGGTCGCCTCGTCCTGGCCGAGGGTCAGCCCGCCGGCCTGGCGGACCGCCTTGCAGCCGTCGACGCCGTCGCGGCCCATGCCCGTCATCAGGATCGCGGTGACGCCCGGACCAAACGCCGCGGCGGCCGAGCGGAACAGCACGTCAATCGACGGCCGGTGGCCGCTGACCTCGGGCTCGTCGCTGATCGTCACCCGGGCGCGCGGGGCCTTCGCCGAGATCGCCAGGTGCCGGCCGCCGGGGGCGATCAGGATCCGGTCGGCGATGATCGCGTCCCCTTCCTCGGCCTGCTTCACCCGGATGGACGAGTCCGTGTAGCGGTCGAGCCGCTGGGCGAACACCCCGGTGAACTCGGCGAGCATGTGCTGCACGATCAGCACCGGCGGGATCGGGGCGGCCAGCATCGGCAGGACCTGGCTGAGCGCCTGCGGCCCGCCGGTGGAGATGCCGATGACGACGACGCCGCCGCCGCCACCGATCGGCGCGATCTCCGATGCCGGCGCGGCGGGCCCCCGTCGCGGCCGGTCGGGCGACACTGATGCCGAGGGCGCGCCTGCCGCCGGGGCCGCGGGTGCGCCCGCATCAACCGGCCGCGGGCGAGCGGCGCGCCGGGGCCGGCGGACGCGGCTCTGCGCGGCGGCCAGCACCTTGGCGACCAGGACGTCGCGCGCCGCACGCATCTCGCCGAGCGGGTTCTTCTGGGGCTTGGGCAGGTAATCGACCGCGCCCAGCTCCAGGGCCTGGAGCGTGACCTCGGCGCCCTCCTGAGTGAGCGAACTGACCATCACCACGGGGACCTCGTGCACGGCCAGCAAGGTCGGCAGCGCCTCGAGCCCGGAGACCTCGGGCATCTCGACGTCCAGGGTGACGACGTCGGGCTTCAGCCGGGCGGCCTCCGCGATCGCCTCGCGGCCGTCGCGCGCAAAGCCCACGACCTCGATCTCGGCGGCCGAAGAGAGCAGGTCCGACAGCAGCCGGCGCATCAGCGCCGAGTCATCCACGATCAGGACCCGCACGCGACGGCCCTCGCCGCCCCGCCGTTCCGCCGCCGGGTTGTCTCGTTCGCTGCCGGGGTTCGCCACGTCGGGCCTCGCTGGGCTGGGGAGATCGGGCGCCGGGGTCGCGGGCCGATTGCCCGTCCCTCTATCCTGCCAGCTTCGCCAGCAAGTTCAACACCCGCTGCCGCTCGAAGGGCTTGACGATGAAGTCGATCGCGCCCTCGCGGATCGAGTCCATCAAAACCTGCTTCTGGTCGAGCGCCGTGACCACGACCACACGGGCACTCGGGTGGGCGGCACGGATCCGCCGCAGCGCCTCGAGGCCGCCCATCTCGGGCATGACCAGGTCCATCGTCACCAGGTCGGGCCGGAGCTCCTCGTAGAGCAAGATCGCCTCGAGCCCGTTGCCGGCCTCGCCCACGACCTCCCAGCCGGCCTCCGCCGCGACCCCGCCGATCATCTTCCGCATGAACAGCGCGTCGTCGACGATGAGTAGGCGCTTCATGTCTGGTGGTCCCTTGTCATTGGTCATTGGTCATTGGTCATTGGTCATTGGTCATTGGTCATTGGTCATTGGTCATTGGTCATTGGTCATCAGTTCGCTCTCGTGATCGCTTCATCCTTCGTTCCTTGTCCTCTGTGATTCGACCTTCGTCTGCGAGCGGGCGGTCCAGGTTGTCCGCATCCCCTGCGTCCCGAGCCCGCGCCTGGGCCACCCGCCCAACCAATAACGAATGACAAATAACTAATGACCAATAACTAAATCGAATACTCGGCTCTCCCCGGTATCCTGATGGCGACGATGCCCGAAACGGTGTCGAGGGTCAAGCGGCGGCCGGTGGTGCCGCCAAGATCGCGGCCGATCACGGGAATCCGCATCGTCTCCAGGATCGCCTCGATCGCGTCCTGGTTGCGCCGGCCGATGTTCAGCATGGAGACGGACTCGGCCGCGCTGCCCACCGGGAACATGCTGGCCCCGCCAGCGAGCTTGGCGACCAGGCGCGTCCGGGTGCGCGGGCCCAGCCGTCGCTCGAGCTCGTCGACCACGGCCGGGACCGCGGTATCGGCGTACTTGCCCGGGTGGTCCACCGGGCCGACCGAGGCGGGCAGCACGACGTGCGCCACTCCGCCAACCCGGTTCATCCGGTCGTAGAGCACCACGCCGACGCACGAGCCGAGGAGCGTGCGAACCCGCGCCGGGGCCGCGACCACGGCCCACTGGCCGATCGCCACCGAGACGATCCCGGCAGGTTCCTGCGCACCGGCACTCGCCGCGGGCGTCGTCGGCATCGGCACCTCTCTTGACCCGGACTCAAAGACCCGGATTAAAGGACTCGGACTTAACCGCGAAAAGCGCGAAAAAGGGAACGGGAAGACTCTCTCATGCCATCGGCTCGAACGTCCCTCCCTTTTCGCGTTTTTCGCGGTTAAACTCTCAATTCTTCAATGAATCATCGCCGTTCAGCTCTTCAATGGAACCTCGCGGTTCAGCCCGCGCCGAGAGACGGCGATTCCAGCCGGGCGATCGACGCGGCGAGCGCCTCGAGCGAGCCGCGGCTGGGGACGAACAGGAGCGTCCAGTTGAGCTGCGGCATGTCCGGGCCGCCGCGGAACTCGCTGCGGATCAACAGCAGCTTGTCGAGCTCCATCGCCTGCTCCATCAGGGCGAACTCGAGCAGGCTGCCGGCGAACTCGTGGAGGAACGTCGGCGGCGTCGGGACCAGCTCGGGCTCGCCGGGCTCGGAGGGCAGGTGCGCCGCCAGAGCATTCACATACGCACAGCCGACGATGTTGGTGGTCTCGAGCGCCGCGGATTGCTCGAGCTGGCCCCACGAGGTCGTCGTGCCGATCGGCTGTTGCATCAGGAGGTCCACCAGCGCCAGGCCCGATCGGTCCTCGAAGACCAGGAGCAGCGAGCCCGTGAGCCGCCCGGCGAGCCCCATGGCGCAGGCAGCGACCAGCTCCTCGGGCGGACCGAGAAGCTCGCCCGCCTGCTCGAGGTCCACCAGCTCGACGTCGCTGATCGCGAGGCGGACGTCGCGCCCGAGCCACTTCGACAGCGCCAGCGACGCGGCCTCGGCACCCCGGTCGAAGATCATCCGCAACAGCCGGCGCTGACCCTCGCTCGAGATCGGTTCCATCTTCGCTCCTCGGTCATTGGTCATTGGTCATTGGTCATTGGTTCCCTGCGTTCATCGCTCTGTTCTTTGCTCTTTGTCCTCTGCGATCCGTCCTCCGGCCCCAGGCAACCAGCCCAGCGCGTCCGCATCTTCCGAACCCCGCGATCGAGAAGAGGTCCGCGCAAATCGCACCAGCTCAACCAATGACTAATGATCAATGACCAATGACAACTAACGCCCCACCATGTCAATCACAGCGTCCAGGTCGAGGATCAGCGACACGCGGCCGTCGCCCAGGATGCTGGCGCCCGACAGTCCCGAAATCGAGCGGAAGTTCTTTTCCAGGGATTTCAGGACGACCTCCTGCATGCCGATCAGCTCGTCGACGAGAAGGCCGATGGTGGTCTCGCCGTTCTGCACCACGACGACGATGCGCTTCGAGTGCGAGTCGTCGGGGTGCCCGGCTCCGTTGGCTTCGGGCGTGGGCCCGGCGTGGCCATTGGCCGACGCTGGATGCGGCCGGCCGCCCCAGCGGAAGACGTCGCCGAGCGCCGTCAGCGCCACGATTCGCTTGCGGATCTCGATCGCGGGCCGTCCCTGCACGCGATAGACCTGCTCGGGCCGGATCTCGACGATCTCGTCGATGTGGTCGAGCGGGATCGCGTAGGTCTCGTCGTAGATCCGCACCAGCAGGCTCGACATGATCGCCAGCGTGAGCGGCAGTCGGATCGTGAACGTCGTGCCCTGGCCGAGCACGCTGCGGACATCGACGGCGCCGCTGAGATTCTCGATGCGCGCCTTGACGATGTCCATGCCGACGCCGCGCCCGGAGATCTCGGTGATCGTCTCCGCGGTGCTGAGTCCCGGGTGCCAGATATAAGCGACCAGCTCGCGATCGGAGAGCTCGCGGGCGGAGCGCTCGTCGACCAGCCCCCGATCGACGATCTTCCTGCGGATGCGCTCGCAGTCGATGCCGCGGCCGTCGTCGCTGACGGTGATGACCACGCTGTTGCCGCGGTGCGAGGCCTGCAAGGAGACGGTGCCGCCCCTGGGCTTGCCGGCGGCCTCGCGCTCCGCCGGCGGCTCGAGGCCGTGATCCACGGCGTTGCGGACCATGTGAATCAGCGGGTCCGACAGCTCGTCGATCATCCGCTTGTCCAGCTCGGTCTTCTCGCCGCCGATCTTGAGATTCACCTCCTTGCCCGAGGAAACGCTCAGGTCCCGGATCACCCGGCGGAACCGCTCGAACAGCGGGCCGATCGGCACCATCCGCGTGTCGAGCACGCCCTTCTGGAGTCCGTCGGAGACCCTGCCCAGGCCGTGGATCGCCTCGGCGAGCGCCTTGACCTGCTCGCGCGCCTCGCGCACCCGGGGCAGCTCGGCCTGCGCGCCGGAGCCGCGAAATAGCTCCTCGAGCCCCCGCGCGATCGCCACGAAGCGGGCCCGGGTGATGACCAGCTCGCCCGCGAGGTTCATCAGGTGGTCCAGGCGGTCGCTGTCGACCCGGATCGTCTCGGCGACGCGAGGCTTGCGCTGGTGGTGCGGGGCAGCGGCGGGCGCCTCCGGTACGACGGCCGGGGCCGGCGGCTCGCCCGGTGCGGCGGCCTCGGCCGTCGCGGGTTCGGCGACGACCCGCTCGGGCTGCGCCTCGACCCGGGACTCCGGCGCCTCGGCCTGCCCGGCCGATTGCACGCGGATCTCGGTCACGCCCTCGACGTCGGCCAGGGCGCGCAGCTCGTCGGGCGGGACGTCGGCCGCAAGTACGACGGTGAACCGCGACAGCGGATCCACCTCGTCGAGCTTCTCGGCCGGCGGGTCCGTGGAGATCACCCGCGCCCGCGACGAGAGCCGGTTCAGCACCAGCCGGGCCTTCATGTCGGCCAGCGGCAGGTTCGGCTCGAACACCACCGTGACGGTCACCCGGCCGGATTCGTCGAAGGACGCGGCGGGTGGTGGAGCGGCCGGCGCGGGGACGGACACGGACATGGACACCGGCGCTGGGATGGTCGGCGGGGGTACCGCCTCGACCGCGGCCGCGGCCGCCGGCGCGCCGCGGACGGCCGCCTCGACCTCGGCCGTCAGCGCCGAGAGGTCCGCCGGGCTCTGGCCGTGCGCGCGAAGATCCCGGTGAAAGTCGCGCAGGGTATCCAGGCACCGGAAGGTCAGCTCGAGGTCCGGCCGGCCGAGCTGGCGCTTCTTGCTCCGCAACTGCTCGAACAGGCTCTCGAGGTGGTGCGTCAGCCGATTGACCGGGTCGAAGCCCATGACGACCGAGGCGCCCTTGATGCTGTGGAACATCCGGAACGCCTCCTGGAGCGCCCGGGCATCAGCCGGGTCCTGCTCGAGGCGCAGCAGGGCGTCGTTGAGCCCGGCGATGTGCTCGTCGGTCTCATCCAGGTAGAACGGCATCAGCTCGGCCAGGTTGAATCCCGACACAACAATCGCACCTCGGTTGATCTCCCCGCCCTCAAGTCGGTCGGGCATTCTTGCCCGACGCTCAATCCCCGTCGGGCTGGAGAGCCCGACCCACTTGAAAGCCGGCGTACGAATTATCCCCCCGGCTTCCTGTACAGCCAGGTCTTCCGCTTCTCCAGCGGCTCGAGCATGTTGTAAACGCCCTCGGTCGGCCCGACGAGCAGGTATCCGCCGGGCGCCAGCGCCGCCAGCAGGTTCTTCACCACGACCTGCTTGGAATCCCTGTCAAAATAAATCAGCACGTTCTTGATAAAGATGCAATCAAACAGTTCCTCGCGCAGCGGCATGAGGAGGTTGTGGAGCTTCCAGGAAACGAGCGCCTTGAGGTCGGCCTTGACGGCCCAGCGGCCGGCCGCGGCGTCCTCGTCGAAGAACGCGAGTCGACGCGCCGGCTCGACCAGGCGGAGGGCGCGGGCGTCATACCGGCCGGCTCGGGCCTCGGCCAGCGCGGCGCCGCTGATATCGGTGCCGAGGATGCGGATGTCCCAGCCGGCGAGGATCGGCCGCTTCTCGGCCACCTCGATGGCCATCGAATAGGGCTCCTCGCCGGTGCTGCACGCCGCCGACCAGATCCGCAGCCGTCGGGGTGGTCTGCGCATCGCGGCCGACCGGGCCAGCTCGGGCAAGAACTCTCCGCCGAGCCACTGATAGTGCTGCGGATCCCGGAAGAAATAGGTTTCATTGGTCGTCATCGCGTCGAGGAACTGCGGCATCTCGCCGGCGCCGGCGGCGGATGTCAGATACCCGTAATACTCCGCGAAGCCGCCGATCCCGGTGGCCCGAAGCCGTCGACGAAGCCGATTGCCGACCATGATCCGCTTGCTGTCGGCGATCCGGATGCCCGCCGCGCGGTAGATCAGCCCGCAGAACTTCGAAAACTCGTCGTCGGTTAGTTCGGTGATGGTCATTGGTCATTGGTCATTGGTCATTGGTCATTGGTCATTGGTCATGGGTCATTGGTCATTGGTCCAGAGTCCTTGCTCCGTCCTTTGCTCTTTGTCCTATGGCATCCTTTTCTGTCCGCATGCCGTCCGCCCCGGTCAGACCACGGCGCTCCCCAACGTCCGAAACCCGCGCTGACGATAAGCAGAACCACCAGCGCAGGTAATGACTAATGACTAATGACGAATCAGACCTTAAAACCAGAGATCACCTGCTTGAGCGTCCCGGCCTGCGCGCCCAGCTCCTCGGCGCTGGCGGAGAGTTCCTCGGAGCTGGAGGCATTGGTCTCGGTGATGCTGGAAACGTTCTGAATAGCCTTGTTGACCTCGGTCGAGGCCTCGGTCTGCTCGCGGGTGGCCTGGGCGATCTTGGCGATGCTGGCCGCGGTCTCCTCGACGCCCTGAACGATCCGCGACAGGGATTCGCCGGCCTTCTCGGAGAGCTGCGCCCCGTCGGCGACGCGCCTGGTCGATTCCTTGATGAGCGCGGTGATCTCCTTGGCCGCGGCGCTGGAGCGCTCGGCCAGCTTGCGGACCTCGTCCGCGACGACGGCGAATCCCAGCCCGTGCTCGCCGGCGCGGGCGGCCTCGATCGCGGCGTTCAGGGCGAGCAGGTTCGTCTGGCTGGCGATCTCGCTGATGACCTGGATGATGTCGCTGACCTGCTCGCTGGATTTCTTGATGAGGACCATGGCCTCGATGGCCTGCTCGACCGACTCGCCCCCCTGCTTCGCCAGTTGCGACGTCCGGCTGGCCTGGGTGCTGGCCGCCGAGGCGTTCTGGTTGATCTCGACGATCGAGTGCGACAGTTGCTGGATCGACGCCGACATCTCCTCGACGGTGGCCGCCTGGTTCTGCGCCGACTCGCTGAGATAATTGGCGCTCTCGGCGACCACGCGCGAGCCCTCGGCGAACTGGCTGGCGGACTCGACGACCTGGCTGATGATGTTCTTGAGGTCGGCGATCATCCCGCCCAGGGCCTCGCCTAGCCGGCCCATGTCGTCGTCGCCGCGGACCCCGACGGCGACGGACAGGTCTCCTTCCGCCGCGGCCCGCGCCACGACCATGAGCTGGTTGACCTTGGTCTCCAGGTCCTTCTTCGATCGATCGAGAAGTGTCTGCTGCTCGACCCGTTCCAGAGCCGAGGAGACCAGCCGGCCGACGTTGCGCAGGGCATCCAGCCGGCTCTCCGAGGGCGTGATCTTCTGCTCGGTGAAGAAGTCCATGGTGCCGATGACGCGGCCGCCGACCTGGATCGGGAAGCACACGCCGGACTTCAGCCCGCCGCGGCGCGCGGCGGGCGAGCGCGAGCAGGTCTTCATCTCGCCCAGGTCGGGGACAAAGACCAGGTCGCGCGATTGCCAGACCTGGCCGTTGAGCCCCTCGCCCTCGCGGAACCGCGCCTCGGCCGTCACGCGGCGGAACTCGTCGCTCACGGTCCCGGCGTCCTGCGAGAACCGCAGCGCCTGGTCCTCGGGGTTGACTTCCCAGTACGAGCCATACGACCAGCCGAAGGCCTCGCGCACGCTGGAAAGCGCCGCGGCGATCACGTCGCGCGCGGCCCGCGCCCGGCCGATCGCCAGCAGGAGCTGGTTGACGGCGCGGACATCGGCGGCGGTCTCCGCCTCGCGCCGGGCGGTCTCGACCTTCTCGGTGATGACCTCCCAGGTGATCATCGGCCCGATGAATTTGCCGTGCAGGTCCAGCATCGCGGCGACGGTCAGCTCGAACAGCTCGGGCCCGACGGTGATCGTCGCCGTGCGCGGCAGGTTCTTCGGGTCGGCCAGCAGCCGGCGCTGGTATTCGGGCGCCTTGTGAAAGACGTCGATCGAGCTGCCGATCATCTGGTCCACCTTCACCGGCAGGTGCGCCTCGAGGCGGCGGAGGGTCTGCTCGGCGCGGGGGTTCATGTAGCGGATATTCAGGTCGGGGTCGGCGTACATCATGTTCACCGGCGCGTTTTCGACCATCTGATTGATCCGGTTCAGCTCGCCCTGGCGCGCCAGCTTGGAAAGCTTGTCGGACGACAGCCGGCCGATGGTGCGCAGGGCCTCGGCCCGGACCGGCGAGATCTCGACCGCCTGGTCGGCGAAGAAGTCGAGCGTGCCGACGACCTCGCCGTCGCGCAGCAGCGGCAATGCCACCGCCGAGCGGATCCCCGCGCGGTGCGCCAGCGGGGCGCGGCAGCAGTCGCGCAGCTCGCCGATGTCCTCGACGTGGAACAGATCGCGCTGCCGCCAGGCCCGGCCATTGAGCCCCTCGCCCTCGCGGAACCGCGCCGTGCGGGTCAGCCGCTGGAACTCGTCGTCCACGCGGCCCGATTCCATCGCGAAGGTCAGCGTGCGATCCGTCGGGTCCACGGTCCAGTACGAGGCATACGCCAGGCCGAACTCCTTGCGGATCGTGTCCAGCGTGATGCGGACCAGCTCGTCGATCGTGTCGGCGCGAATGACGGCGGCGATCGTGTCGATGAGCGCCTGCGTGTTGGCGTTGGCCTCGTTCAGCAGGCCCTGGGCCTCCTCGGCGATCGCCAGCGCGGCGGGGGTCGCGCTGCGTGCTGCGCGCGAGCCCCGGCCGGCAGCCGGCGCCATTGGGGGCGCCGGCGCAGCGGCCATCGTCGCCGTCTTGGCCCTGGCGGCGGAGCGTCCGCGGCCGGCCCGCGATGCCCCGCGCGGCGCCTCGGCATCGCCGTTGCCCTGCCCGTTCGATGTCTCGTTGCGTTCCGGATCGATTCCCATGGCGGCGTGCTCCCGCGGTCGGCGTCGAGTCGAATGTGTGGGCTGCATGGTGATTCGCGAAGATTCGGGATATTGCGACGGTATCGGTTGTTCAGCCGGTCGCCGCGGCCAGCGACGGCTCGTCGAAGAGCCGGTCGATGTCGAGGATGATCAGCAGGCGGTCGTCCAGCCGGGCGAGGCCCGAGAGATACTGGTGCGCCACGGCCAGGACGGACAGCGGCGGCGGCTGGATCTGGTCGCGGTTGATCCGCATGACCTGGGTGACGGCGTCGACGACGCAGCCCACCGTCTTATCCTGGACGTTCACAACAATGATGCGGGTCTCGTCGTCGACCTCGCGGGCCGGCAGGCCGAACCTCTTGCGCAGGTTGATGATCGGGATGACCGACCCGCGGAGGTTGATCAGGCCCTCGATGAAGTCGGGCACCTGGGGCAGCCGCGTGATCGGCTTCATCAGGATGATTTCCTGGATCCTGGTGATGGCGATCGCGTAGTCCTCGTTATCCAGCCGGAAGCCGACGAGCTGAATAACCGGGCTGGCGTCGTTGCGCCGCGGCGCGACCTCGGCGGTCGAAGCATTCCGGGAACCGGCGAACATGGCGGATAATCCTGGTGCGACCGGGCTGGGTCGAATCAAGTTGAGTCGAGTTGAAGGCATCGAATCGATCGATCGATCGGGGCATATCGACGGACGCAAAACCGCGTCCCATCGAGGCTTCGTCGCCGCCCTCTTGGCTGCCTCATCGCGGTGCCGCGATCGGGTGCAACTATCTTACCGCACGAACCGCCGGCTTGCATTCCCGCTCGGGACGAATTCCGGACGGACGGCGTTGCTCAGAAGGACCTGGCGAACCGGCGACGTGATTCGCCGGGTGCTTTCTCTCCAGGCAGGGCGTCGCTCAGAAGAACCAGGCGAACCGGCGACGTGAGTATGTGTTTAGCGTGTCGCGCGGCCAGAAAACAGGGGATTCGCGTGAGTCCGACATGCGTAGGACGTCCATCAGACGTCTGTCGGACACATGAAATCCCCGGGAAAACGGCCCTTCGACACGCTAAACACGTAAGACGCCCCCCGGCCACGGCCTGGCGCCCACTTCGTGGGCTTCCAGGACAGTCCGGGGGGCTGGAGTCCGCTTCGTGGGCTTCCGGGACAGACTCTGCGAGCTTGACCCACGAATCTTGCGAGACCTTTTCCGGGACAGACTTTCAACGCTGCGGCGATGCCGCGGCCCCGGCCGCGGAGCCGGCCGGGACCATCACGCGACGGGTCACGGGGACCTGGCGCTGGACCTGCTTCAGCCGGGTGGTCATGACCGTCACCGGCACCTCCTCCGGGACATTCACCGCGACCTGCTGCGTGATGCTCTCGGTCACCTGACGCGGCTGCGTGGTCAGGGTGTTGAACGGCACCCGGACCGCCACGGTGATCGGGAGATTCTGGAGCTCCTCGACCCTCGTCTCGCGCTGGCGGGTGATCATGGTCGTCACCGGGACCTCGACGGTCCGGCTGATCGCGACCTGCCGCGTGACATTCTCGGTCACCTGCCGGGCCTGCACCGTCGGCACGGTCTCGACCCGCTCGTGCGGGACCATGACGGTGGTCGTGACGGGCACGGTCTCGGTGATCTGCTTCGGCTGCTGGACCGTCACCTGCACCTGGTACGGCTCGACCCGCGTCTCGGGGACCTGGACATCAACGGTCACGGGGACCATCTCGGTGCGGGTCTCGGCGACCTGCTCCACCTGCTGGACGGGGACCATCCGGGTGCGGGTCTGTTGCACATAAGTCGTCTCGGGGATGCTGCGCACGACGGGCCGGGTGACGTAGACCTGCTGGGAGACGTAGTTGGTCGCGGCGACGTTCGTGATCGGCCCGCACCCGGCGCACGAGCCGCAGCCCCCGCCGCAGCGGTGGCCGCACCGGTGGCCGCAATGCCCGCCGCGGGCCATGGTGGCGCACGCCGGGACGGTCGTGGCGACCGGCACCATGCACGACTCGTAACCTCCCTGCTGCTCGACCACCTGCCGCGTCGTCGTCACCGGGACGGTCTCGGTGTACTGCTGCGGGACCGATTTCGTCACGGTTCGCGGGACGTTCACCGTGACGGTCTTCGGCCGGTACTGCGTCTGCTGGACCGTCTTCATCGTCGTCACGGTGCGGTACTGGGTCTGCGTCTGCTGCACCGGGACCATCTCGATGCGGGTCCTCGTCTGGTTGACCGTCTGCTGCTTCTGGGTGTAGTCCATCACCGTGCGCTGGACGTTGACGACCTCCTGCACCCACCGGGTGACGGGGACGACCTCGGTCCGGTACTCGGTGCGGACCTCCTGCTGGAGCTCGGTCACCGGCACCTGCTCGGTGACCGAGCTGGGGACCGGGACGGTCTGCGGGCGGTACTCCGTCCGGTGCTCGACCCGCGTCCCCGTGACGGGCACCTGCTCGTAAACGGTCCGCGTCACGGGGACGGTCTGCGTCCGGTACTCGGTCCGATACCGCGTCACCGTGCGGGTCTCGGGGACCTGCTCGCAGACCGTGTCATAAACCGTCTGGTACGTGACCTCGTCGCGCGGGACCAGGTTCGCCGCACCCGCCGCGCCCGCCGAAACCGCCGCCGACTGGCCGGACGGCGCGACCCGCGCCTGCTGACCAGAAGGGGCAACCTGCCCCTGCCAGAACGCCCCGCCCTCCCGGGCCGAGGCATGGGCAACCACCAGGGACATCGCCGCCGCAGCCAGCCAGAACCTTCCTCGTTGATACATGTGCCTATCCTCAGAGATGTGCGTCGATCATTCGCGACTCCCTTCGTCCCGCTGACCGTCCCTTGAAGGGGCAACGATCCTCCCGACCGGAGAATCCTCCGTATTGCCCCAATTGCTATTTTTGTGCCATCCTTCCCATTCTGCCATTGTCGGCAAACTGGGTAGACCAGCACAATCGCCCAATCCCCTGCAAACCGATTTTTCTGCGTGGGGCCCGGGGCGGCCCCTGGGACCCGGATTCTGCGGGGATTCGGCGCAAGAACGACATCGGGGGAATCGGAAGGGCTCCGGCCAGCGATCCCTGACGCCTCGCCCCGCACCAATACGACCTGGGGCTCGCCTTTCCCGTCCCGGCCGGTCGTGACGCCGGACCGGGCCGGGCCGGTCCAATCCCGGCCCGTTCGCGCGTTCGAGCCGGCGCGGACCACCGACTGGCGAGCCGAGGGGTCGAGGAGTGGCCGGATGCCGAAGGGATTGAACCAGGGTGAGGTCCTGCGAGGCATCCTGTGCAGTGCACTGCACCTGGCCGGCCCGCGTACCAATCAGGCGGTGTGGGCATCGGCGCCCTGGCGGTGGTCCTACCCGGCGATCCGGTAGGCGATCACGAAGCATGCCAGCCACACGCCGAACCCGAGGCTGAACTGGGCGGCGCCCTTGACGTAGTTCACCGCCAGGCGATTGACACGGTCCCTCGACTCGCCGGCATCCATGACCCGGACGGAATAGTAGACCACCGAAGGCGTTAGGACCGCCACCACGAAGTAGACCAGTGCGAGCAGGGCGACCGGGGCCAGGGCTTCCGTCGATACGGCGGAGAGGAACAGGAATGCAAGTGCGCCGACAATGGCGATGTGAGCCAGGAGAGCCTCGTGATTCAGGCGTCGCGCGGCCCCGAGCCAAAGTGCAGGCATGAGGATGCCCATGACAAAGACGCCGATCACGATCAGGTCCGCCATGGGTTCCCTTCGCAGCCAGGGGAATGTGAGCGAGATGGAGATGGCGGCGAGGTTGGTCGCTGCGGCGGCCACGCCCAGCATCAAAGTTCGTACGCGGAATTGTGAGGAGCCTGGCTTCATCGGGTTGGCAACCCTTCTCGATCGCGGATCCTTCCGGGGTCATCCCCGCCGGGCAAGCCTGAGCGTCCTCCCGGCGGAACCGAACACGGGGCACGGCGACCTCGGCGCCGCAGCAATTCCCCATGCTGTCCTCCCGGCGTCGTCCGAGCAAGAAGGCAGGCCGGGATGGGATCCGGTCGGCGGGCAGAGCCGCCTCCTACAGCGGACCGGGCGGGCCGGGTCGGACCGGATGGGCGACTACAAAAGTCGAACCGGCCTTCCAGGACAGGCCCAGAGCGGACACTGACCCCGGCTCCGATGCAGCTCAGGGCACAAGGTCGGGCTTGATGAGACGGACAAACCATCGGTCCAGCGCTCTATCCACCCCATGCCGGAGGACCTGCCAGCCCGCGTCATCGGGGATTCGCCAAAGCTCATCGGGGACCGGCCGATCACACTGGACCTCCGTCACGCGGTAACGCATTCCGCCTGTCCCGCGGTCCCCGACACGACGCGCTTCATGGTAGACTCTGGGGACGGTGTCGGGCCGAGGACCGTGGCAGGCGACCGAGGGAACGATCATGAGCGGAACGAGTCTGTTGCAGGGCCGGGCGGGAGCAGCGCCCGACGACGGCGGCTCTAGCGGGCCGAGCGCGTTTATCACGGCGCCGGTGTCCGTCGATGTCCGGGGCGTCCGCCAGATCCTCGAACGTCGGGGGATTTCCACGTTCACGGCCGATGAGCTCGACCTGCCGGGCCGTCCGCTCTCGGAGATCCTCCAGGAAGGGATGTCCCGCGCGGATATCGTACTCGGCGTGCTCGGCACGGGCACCGCGTCGGACAACGTGCTCTTCGAGCTGGGCTTCGCCCAGGCGATGAACAAGCGAACGCTCGTCCTGGTGGCCGGCGATGCCCCCTTGTCGGCCTGGGCCTCCACGGGAATTCCCTACATCCGCGCCGAGCTCACCAACCCGCAGGCGGTCGACTTCGCGGTGGCCCAGATCCTCCGGACGCCGCTCCACCCCGCCCCGCGCCAGGGACCCGTGAGGCGCACGCGGCCGATCGGTCCCGCGGCCGATCGGCTGCTCGCCCGGTGGCACGGCGCGGACCAGGCGGAGGCCGGTCCGATCCTGGAAGACGTCGTCGTCGAGGCCATTCGGCTGAGCGGTGTCGACACGGCGTCGCGATCCGGGGGCAACGGCGATGAGAAGGGGTTCGACATCGCCGTCTGGTCCGAGGACCTGGAGCCCTGGGTGACCAACCCCCTGCTCATCGAGATCCGAGCGACCATCAATTCCGAGGCGGCGCTCCAGGCGACGGCCCAGGACCTCTTCCGCGCCATGGGGAGCACCGGGGTCCGCTGGTCGCTCCTGATCTATGGGCACTCGCCGACCGCCCCCCAGCGGGTCATCGGGGTCCCGAACGTCCTGGCGATCTCGGCCGAGTCGTTCCTCCGCGGCCTCGCGGATTCGAGCTTCGGCGAACTCGTGCGGAAGCTCCGCAACGAGCGTGTCCACGGGGTGCGCTGAGATGCCGGACTACGACAGGGATGTCATCCAGCGATGGCTCGCGGCCGCCGATCAGGCCGGCACCCACGATGCCAGGGGAAAGGCCCTGGAGGACCTGGCCTGCTACCTCTTCGGCCGGATACCCGGCGTCTCGATCACCGAACGGAACGCGCTCAACGCGTTCGCGACCGAGGAAATCGATGTCGCGCTTTGGAACGAGCAGGATCCGGCCGGCTTGAAGTCGTTCAACGCGGTGATCCTGGTCGAATGCAAGGCCTGGTCGAAGCCCGTCGGAAGCGAGCAGGTTGCCTGGTTCCTCAAGAAGCTGGAGAACCGAGGGCTCGACTTCGGGCTGCTGCTGGCGATGGCCGGTGTGACGGGCGATGCGCAGGACCGCGGGCAGGCGCATTACGAGGTCGCCATGGCCCTGCCGAAGAAGATCCGGCTCGTGGTGATCACCAGGGCGGAGATCGAGGCACTCTCGACGACGGACGAACTCGTCGAGCTGATCCGCCGGAGGGTGTGCCAGCTCGCCGTCTCCGGCACCCTCTGGCCTTGACCAGCCGAGCTCGGCCCACCGCGCAGTCGGACAAATCAACGGGCCTCGACTCCGGCCCCAACACGGTCGGCCCCGCCATCGGGCCAGTGTCAGGGATTGTCGATCGCATCCTACACATGTAGGATGAGCGTGGATTGAACTCCCCCTCGAGGAGCGCGCCATGCTCACCCAGGTCGCCTGTCCAACCTGCGGGGCCACACGGGACGATGTCGACGTGCCGTGTCCGGCATGTGGCTTCGCCAACCCACCTCTCGATCCGGCCGAGGAGTTGATTGCCGGCTGGGTGGTCGCGTCGGTTCCTCCGGAACCGCCTCCGACGGATCGGGACATGGTCTGTGTCGCGTGCGGATACGAGGGGCCGATGATCGCGTTGCCGGAGGGGGATCGGGTCCTCTGCCCGGCCTGCGGCGACCCGTGGCAGGACCGGGAAGGTCTCGTCAAGAAATCGGCGTGTCCCGACTGCGGGCGGGTGCTCCTGCTCTCCGAACGGCACCGGGGTCAGACCATCATCTGCCCGAAGTGCCACTCGCTCCTGGGATGCCTGATCCATCCCCGGAGGCAGCCGTGGCGGGGCCATTCGACGATCCTGGATATCATGGCGCTCGCGGCAGCGTCCGCCCTGGGTTACATGTGGGCGGTCGCCCTCTGGGCGCAGCATGTACCCCGGCCTGTCCTGAACGGGATCTCGGTGGTGGTGCTGCCGATCACCTGGACGCTGGTGGCCCTGCGATTCCTCGGCCAGCGGCCGTCGCGACGGCGGCGGTTCGTTCCGCCGGGATTGGCGGTCTGCCTGGCGGTGTCGGCCGCATCCGCGTTCAACGCCTGCTGCGCCTGGAACCACGCCACCATCCCGACCATCCCGCAAGACCCCCTCGTGGTCGCCGCCCTGCGCGTGGTCGAGCCCCAGCCGATCGCGGCCGCCGTCGTGGCGGTCTGGGCGCTGCTGATCCTCGATCGACGATGGCGGCTGGAACGGAGCTGGATCGATCGGCTCGGGCGATGCCTGGGGATCTACTGGCTCGCGGCGGGACTGGCCGCGTCCATGTTTTGACTCCTCTTCTCGCCCGACAGCCGAAACGAGGACGCGGTGACTTCGCTCCTGAGCACCCTGGCGGGAGGACGGCACCGCGATCCCGCGGCCCCTTCCGGCCCGCCCGATCGCGAGGTCCGTCCGATGCCGGCCCGTTCCGGCGACCGGTCCCGGAACCGAACCCGCGCTGGCCGGCCCCGCTCGACGGCAGGGATGGCTCCTGAAGCGGATCGGGGCCAGCTCACCCTGGCCAGGCGCGAAACGGCATCACCACCCGCTGTCCTTTCGCCTGCCGAACGCCCATTCACCCGACCGCGCTGTGAAGGATACCTCCCCCGCCAACACAACACGCGCGCGACCACGCCACGCCTTGGCGATCTGGGCACGTCGTGCTAGAATGAGAACCTCAGGAGAAGCGAGGCAATGACGATCCATTTACCTGAACACCTGGAACGATATGTGCATGACCAGGTTGTGGCCGGGCGCTTCGCCTCCGAGGGGGAGGTGATCCTCGAGGCCCTGGAGAAGCACCGCCTGGCCCAGCAGCAGCCGCCCACCGCACCGGCCTCGCACGGCGAAGTACCCACCAGCCTGGAGATGCAGCGCCGCCTGCTCGAGGCCGGCCTCATCACCGAGATCAAGCCGCCGATCACCGACCTGACGCCCTATCAGAATCGCCGGGCCATCCCGGTCCGAGGGGAACCTCTGTCCGAGGCCATCATCCGCGAGCGTCGGTAACGATGGCCGCTAATTTCCTCGACTCCAGCATGATCGTCCAGCGGTATGCCCAGGAGATCGGCACTCCGTGGGTGCAAGCCCTGGCCGCACCCGCCGCCGGGCATCTGCTGGTCGTTGTGCGGATCACACTCGCTGAGACGGTGGCCGCCATCACCAGGAAGGAGCGAGGCGGCTCGATCACGCCCCTCGATGCCGCCTCCGCCCTGGCGGATTTCCAGCTCGATTTCGACCGGCAATATGCCATCGTCGAGGTCTCCGCAGGGCTGGTCGCCCATGCCGCATCCCTGGCCAGAACGCATGGGCTCAGGGGCTATGACGCCGTGCAACTCGCGGCGGCCCTCGAAACCTCTTTGCAACTGGCGTCGGTGACCCTGCTCTCGAGCGACGCCAATCTCAACGCCGCCGCCCAGGCCGAAGGCATGGCCGTCGATGACCCGAACCGGCATCCCTGATTATGGCCCCTTCTGGTATCGCTCGAGCGCCCGCTTCATGTCCGGGTCGTCGGGCTTCAGCGCGAGGGCCTCGCGGATCGTGGCGACGGCCCTGTCGCGGTCGCCATGGCGGAAGCAGGCCAGGGCCAGGGTGTCGAGCGCGGCCGGGTCGCGACGGTCGGTCAGCTCGACGGCCGCCTCGGCGTGTTTCACCGCCTCGGCCACGTCGGCGGGCTTGCTCCCCTTATCCTGGAGCAGCGCCCAGGCCAGGCCGTTGTGGGCGGCGGAGATCGCGTCGCACAGCGTCAACGCCTCGCGGAACTCCGCCGCCGCCCGGCCGAAGTCCCCGGGCCCGAGCAGGCGATTGCCCGCCTGGGCCCGGCGGAGCGCCTCGCTCGCCCCGCGGTTCAGGCCGGCCCGGGCCGCCTCCAGCTTGCGCCGGTCGATCCGGTCGGCGTCGAGCACGAGCGAGCCGACATGGGCTCGCAAGAAGGCCGCCAGGCCCGTCCGCTCGAGGAACTTGCCCCCGCCGGGGCTGCACGTCAGGAAGCCGGTGGCCACGATGACCCGACCGTCCGGGGCGGAGCAGTAAATCTTCTCGTAGAGCGACAACCGGCGCCGCTCGGGACGCAAGATCGTCACGCGCACCCGATGCGCCTTCGTGCCGTCGCTCAGCGTGGTTTCCTCGATCACCGGCTTGCTCTGGATCTCGAATCCCGCGGCCGATTTGAGCCCCGCCAGGTCGCCCTCCGCCCGCTCCCGAGGGGACTTTCCGGCATCCCGCGGAAAGACCTCGACGGTCAGCCCCGCCTTCAGCGCCGACAGAACGCCGTCGACGGGCGGGATCCCCTGGCGCGCGTCGCCGACGAGATAGAGCACCATCGGCGGCTGGCTGTGGTCGAAGGTCGACCAGTCCTCGGGCGCGGCGATCGCCCAGCCCTCGCCGCGGATGATCCGCGCAGGGGCAGGGGCCGGGCCGTCCGGCGGACGGGCGGCCGGTCGACATCCCGAGGCCAGGGCCGCCAGTCCCCCGAGCGCCAGCAGACACGACCTGACGAGCCCTGGGTGCATGGCAGGGATCTCCGTCTCGGGAAGCTCCGATGATTTGCCGCCGCTCACAGCATCGTCTCGCGCCCGGTGCTCCGGGGCAATCAGGATGCCAGAGGCGGACAGCGCTCGGGACCAGGTGCCCTCGATCCCTGGGTGCGCCCGTAGCGACCCTGGGTCCGAGAAGTCGGCGGGCGGAGCCTCCTCCTACAAGGTTTCGGGGGTCGCGGGGCCGGGCGCCGGCGCGGAGGAAGGCGCGGGCGCGGACCTGGCCGGGGCACTCGGGGGAGTGATCACGGCGGGACGCGGGGGGTCCGGGCGGATCACCCAGTAGTTCAGGACCTCCAGGGCGAAGACAACGAGGTACGCCGACGGAATCAGCCCGCGCGCCCGGCGCTGGAGGGCCTTCGCCGCGTCGAGCCCTCGGTGGTTGAGCCGGTGGTGGATCAAAAAGATCGCCCCGATCGACGTCAGCATGAACAAATAAGAGGCCAGGGCGTGCGAGTCGACCAGGGTGAAATACGCCACCTTCGGCAGGGCGAAGTCGATCGTGATGTTGAAGACCACGATCGAGATCAGGACGGCGACCGCCGTGCTGATCTGCGGCTGCAACTGGGTCGGATCGACCCAGAACACGCCCCACGACGCGACGACCACCAGGACCAGCGGGACCAGCACGCGCCAGATGTAGAACGTGCTCCGGCGGCGGATGTCGATGACCATGGTGAACCGGCTGCGCGACTCCTCGATCGCCGCGTGCCGGGTCGTCGAGATCCGGGCGCGCACCTGGCCCAGTTCCCAGTCCGACAGGAACGCGTCGTCGTACCGGCCCACCCGCGCCGGGTTGACCCGGAAGATGATCTCGTTCACGTTGCGCGAGAACGGTTCAACGTGGACCTCCAGGTGCTGCTCGTCGAGCGGGAACCGCCTCAGGTCCAGCGACGACGAGAACCGGCCGCTGAACCGCACCCGCTCCTCGACGACGCCCTCGTTCGAGACGTGGAAGGTCACCTCGTTCTGCACCTTCACCGGCTCGACGGCATTGACGAAGTCGATGTTGGGCGCCCAGAGGTCCTCGCGGAACATCCGGCGGTTCCCCTTGCCGGCCAGCGAGGGCACCCGCCAGCTCAGGTTCAGGTAGCCCTGGATGTCGAACGTCTCCTCGCGGGCGTTGATCCGCGCGAAGTCGACGAGCACCGCGCCCACCGAGATCTCGAGCGGCAGCTTGACGTCGGCCGGGAACCGGACCCGCGAGAAGGTCGTCACCTCGTCGGCGGCCAGGGCGAGGGCAGGGCCCGCCGCGCCGGCCATCGTCAGAATTCCCGCCAGGGCGGCCAGCCATCCGAACCGCCGCGGGCCCACCGAAACCGGTTCGCCGCTCAACATCCGCTCGGCCTCCCCGCCGTCCGCCGCCCGCCGCCCGTCTCCGCCCTCGCCGCCATCGTCGCGAAAGTCGCGCGGGGCGTCGCCTCGCCCATTCGGGCCCTCGTTCATCATTCTACCTTGATGAGATGCCCCATGGAGAATCTGCCCCGGGAGGGCCGGCTCGGGAGCACGAATCCCCGGCGAGCCGCGGGTTGGAGCGCCCGACACATCATCCCGGCTCGGCAGGCGACTCGCCCTACCATTCTCGGATCGGGCTCCTCGACCCGCCCGGCCCCACGGATTCAAGCCTGGTACGCAGCGGCGCCTCGGGCCGGGAGGATGCGCCGGAAGAACGGGCCGGCACGATCCTTCCTCCGGCGAACCGGCGACGTGAGTCGCCGGGTGCTCCTCCCTGCCACCGATGTCGCCGGCCTCTCCGGACAGCGACTCCGCGCCCTTGATCGCCGGCTCGCCATCGTCCGGCATTTTGTCGGCACCGGGAAGGCCGTTGTATCGCTTGTACCCCATTAGTGCGGGGCCGTACCAGTTCCTTTCGTGGAGTCGAGCACCATGCTGGCATCGCGCCTGATCCTCTCGATGGCGGTGGCGATGGTCGTGGCCGGGCTGGCGGCGGCCGGGCCGCCCGCCGCATGCGCCCAGGAGCCGAAGGCGGACCCGAAGCCCCCCGGCGCCGGCCAGGGCCAGGGCCAGGCCTCGAAGGACGAGGGGCGAGGGGAACGTCCGGCCCCCCGGCCGGCAGGCCGGGGACCTCGCGCCGGCTTCTCGGCGCCGAAGCGGGGACCGACCGAGCTGCCCATCCTGCCGGCCCTGGCCGCGCTCGACGACACGTCGTTCCATGCCCTGGCCGACGTGCCCCACGGCCAGGTCGTGCAGGCGGCCTACAAGAACCACGCCGGGAAGGAGAAGCGGATGCACGTCTACCTGCCGCCGGGCTACCAGGCGGACGGCGAGGCCAGGTATCCCGTGCTCTACCTGAACCACGGCGGCGGCGACGACGACTCGAAGTGGACCAGCACCGACCCCCGACGGGGCGGCCGCGCCCAGTTCATCCTCGACAACCTCATTGCCGCCGGGAAGGCCAGGCCGATGATCGTCGTGATGCCGAACACCCGCGGCATCGCCTCGGGCGACCCGCCGAAGCCCGGCGAGGACGACGCCTGCACGAAGGAGTATCTCCAGGACATCATCCCCCACGTGGAGGGGCACTACCGGGCCCGGCCCGGCCGGGAGAGCCGGGCGCTGGCGGGCCTCTCGATGGGCGGGTTCGTCGTGATGAACACCGGGCTGTCGCACCTCGACACCTTCGGCGAGCTGTACGTCTACAGCTCGGGCTATTTCCCCGACCGGATGGCGGCGTTCGAGGAGCGATTCCAGGCGGTCCTGAGCGACCCGAAGACGAACGAGGAGCTCCTGCGCGTGCCGTTCTACATGGCCGAGGGCGAGACCGACATCGCGCTCAGGAACGGCCAGCGCGTGATGTCGGTCATCAACAAGTATGGCGTCCGGAATTTCTGGGTTCTGAGCACCGGCGGGCACGAGTGGGCCAACTGGCGGCGATATCTCCACCAGACAGCGCAGATCATGTTCCCCAAGGACCGGAAGCCGTGAGCCGCCGCCGGCCGGCGGAGTCGGCTTCTGCGAGATGCTCGCGGCCCTCGCCCCGTCGGGCGAGCTGAAGAACCTGCCAGGGCGACTGCGGCAGAACCCCGAGACGCAGAGGGGTAGACCTGCGGGCGGAGTCGCTTCGATTCCTCGAGTCGAGCCGGCGCGCCCGAAGCAGGAAACCACAGAGACACCGAGATCGGACCGAGAAGCGAAGAGAAGAGAAGAGAGGAGAGGAGAAGGGAAGAAAAGAGGACTCGAGACTGGCTCACCCCTGCCGATCCCCCATGCCCGGTCCCTCAACTGTCTTCTCTTCCGGTCTCTGTGTCTCGGTGTCTCGGTGGTTCATGATTCCCGATGGATTAAGTTGCTGGCGGCTCGGCCGCGCCGGGTCCCTGCCCTCTCTGCTTCCCTGCGTGAAATCCGGTATTCTCTCCGTCTCCGCTTGAAGTCGGGTCGCGATGCCGGAGGTTGGGGCCATGCCGCGTCAGGCAGGCCGTCGCGACACGGGGCAGCATCCCCCACCCTTTCCCTATCTCCTTGCCGAGGTCCAGAATGACGCATGCATCGAAGTTTTCCGCCTGGTTGATGGTCGCGTGGTCGGGGCTGGCTGTCCCCGCCGTCGCCCTCGCGCAGGGGCCGGGCGGGCCACGCCCGCCGGAGTTCAACTCGACCGAGGTCTCTCCCGAGCGCAAGGTCGCGTTTCGCATCTATGCGCCCAGGGCAGAGGCCGTGCGGCTGGGCAGCCCCGACCTGCCCGGCGTCGGCATGTCCGCCGAGATGAAGAAGGCCGACAACGGCGTCTGGGAGGCCACCGTCGGCCCCGTCCCGGCGGGCGCGTACCGCTACAGCTTCCAGGTCGACGGCGTGACGGTCGTCGACCCGCGCAACCCGTCGACGAGCGAGTCGAACATGCATACCTGGAGCCTCGTGCTCGTGCCGGGCTCGAGCGCGTTCGACCTGAAGGACGTGCCCCACGGCGCTGTCGCGAAGGTTCATTATTACTCGGGTACGCTGAAACGATTCCGGCGCATGCACGTTTACACCCCGCCCGGCTACGAGAAGGGCCAGGGCGAGTACCCGGTGTTCTACCTGCTGCACGGGGCGTCGGATTCCGACGACTCGTGGAGCTCGGTCGGTCGCGCCGGCGTGATCCTCGACAACCTGATCGCCTCGGGCAAGGCGAGGCCGATGATCGTGGTCATGCCCGCCGGCCACACGGGCCCGTTCAGCTTCGGTGGGCGCGGGGCCGACTCGCTGCAAAGGCAGATGGACGAGTTCGCGCGGGACTTCCGCGATGACGTCCGGCCCCACGTCGAGAAGAACTACCGCGTGAAGGCCGGCCGGTCGAATCGCGCGCTTGCCGGGCTGTCGATGGGCGGCGCCCAGACGTTGAACGTCGCGTTCGACAAGCTGTCCGACTACGGCTACATCGGCGTGTACAGCTCGGGCGTCTTCGGCATCGCCGGGGGCTTCGGCGGGTCGGCCCCGAGCACCGAGTGGGAGGACGCCCACAAGGCGGCGCTCGACGACGCCTCGCTCAAGGACGGGCTGAAGCTCGTCTGGTTCGCATGCGGCAAGGACGACTTCCTCGTCAAGACCTCGCAGGCGACCGTCGACATGCTGAAGAAGCACAAGTTCGACGTGACCGCGAAGGAGTCCGACGGGGGCCACACCTGGCTCAACTGGCGCGACTACCTCGCGGAGTTCGCGCCGATGCTGTTCCAGGGGGGGTGATCCGGCACCCGCGCGAGCCCCGACCGACCCGGGCGGTCCGCGGTCCGCGACCGGGACTCTCCCCGACGTCCCCGGCGATCGGGCCGGGCGGGCCCGGGTGGCTCGGGCCGCCCGGTCGATTCGAGGCTGTCGGCGCCGGGTCGATGGGGCGGGACTCCGGCGAGACGCCCGCCGGTGCACGAGCCCCCCCGGGCGATCCGTCGCGGGAAGGCCCCATCCCCGTTCCCATCCCCCCGGCCTGACAGCATTGCTGGAATTCCCCGCTGAACAGTTGACATGCTGGTTACATGCGAGTAGGATCAAGACGTATCTGTTCGTGACGGACAGATCGAATGCCATGAGCGCCCCGCCGCTGCGGCGTTGATATCGACAACGACGGGGCTCATTAGTCCCCATCTCCGTCCGATGATCGGACAACGGGCTCGTCCTGGCCGACGCCTCCCACCCCCGCGGTCACGATCGCCGCTCGTCAATTCGGGTCCCCGCCCCACGGGCGCGGCACCAGGAAAGTGACACCATGAGCTTATTGTGCCTGTCCATCACCCACGGGTGGATGCGTCTCGCTCCTTCGCTCCGAGCCGGATACCGGGACCAGGTCCGTCGGCAGGAGGGGGGCCTCCCGATGGATGCACCGGGACGTGAGCCCTGCACGCCGCCCTCGGGGCGCGGCCTCGGGTGCTGGCTCGTCCGGGCGACCCTGGCGCTGTACCTGCTCCCGGCGCTGTTGATCGTGCTGCTGGTGGGGGCCCTGGGAATCCTGGCGCTCAATGTGGCGCGGCTCGACACCCGCTGAGCCGGGCTGGCCGCATCACGCTTCCGGCCGATGCCCCGGGCCGGTCGATCCGTCCCTTTCCGGGCCGGCAACGGCCGTCCCGGCCGGCCCGCTCGCGGGGCCGCCGGGCGCCCCGGGCCGATGATGGTCCAGCCCCAGGATCACCCGCAGCGAGGCCAGGCCCGTCAGCGGGCCGGTGCGGCCGACCCAGGCGGCGAAGACCGGGTCGGTCTCGCGGCCCGCGCGAAACGTCGCCAGTGCCATCATCGCTCGCCACTCCGAGTCCTCCACCACGACGCGCCGGCCGCCGTCGGAAACCAGCTTCGCGAGCTGCTGCACCACGGCCGCCGTCCGGCTCACCGGGAACGCCGTCGAGCGCACCACGACCGGGATCCGGCCCCCGGCCTTCTGGATGACCTCGTCGATCTGCCGCGACAGTCCCCCGCCCTGCGGCGCCTTGTTGCACACGCCCACGAGCAGGCGAATCGGCTCGACCGAGACGAACCGGCCGTCGGCCGTCGCCGCGATCCGCCCGGCGCCAGTACCGCAGCCGGAACCGGAGCCGGCGGATAGCTCCGCCGAGCAGGCGGCCAGCGCCTCGGCCAGAATCGCCGCCAGCTCGGACTCGTCCGACGGCACCACGATCGTCCCGGTCGTCCGCGCCTCGTTCCAAGATTGCTCGATCGCCACGACCTTGCGCTCGAGCTCGCGCGCCGCGGCGGCGGTCGGCTCGGCTTCCCCGTCAAAAGGGTAGTCGACCATCTTCCCTTTCGCGATGCAGCGCTCGCGATAGCGGTGCACCTCGTCGATCACGTCGCGCGCGCCCAGGCCCACCAGCCGGCGGACCAGGGCATCGGGCAGCGGATACGTCGGGTCCTCGGGGCGATGGGCCACTCCCGCCGCGCCGAACAGCGACTGGAGCCGCCGGCCGATCAGGGCAATCACCTGGTCGCGGTCGCAGGCCGCCGGCAGCTCCACCGGGCCGGGGCCCGCCGTCACCCGCCGCGAGATCGGCTGGGTCAGATGCCGCTTCACCTCGTCGAAGAAGTTCTCCAGGCACGAGATCACCACCACCGCCGTCGGCAGCCGGCTGGTGATGTCGCACAGGGTCGCCAGCACCCGGCGGAACCGCGCGGGCGCGTCGCCAAGGTCGAACATGTCCTCGAGCTGGTCCACGCACAGGACCAGCGGCGCCCGCCCGACGGCCCACGTCAGCTCGCCCAGCCGCTGGATCATCCACTGCGAGGCCGCGGCATACGTCCGCGGTACCAGCCCCCCCAGGTCGCGCCGGTCGTGCGCCGAGAGGTCCTCGCAGCGGAGGTATTTCAGCACGCTCGCCTTGATCCGAGGCACCGGCGCTTGCAGATACAAAAGCGCCTGCACCAGGTCGAGGTCAATCGAGTTGAACCGGGCGTCGAATGCGACCCGGTCGGCCAGGCCGCGGACCAGGTCATCCAGCTCGGGCTGCCCCGGCGCGAAGGCGCCCTCGCGCAGCCGGTCGAGCGCGTCGTCGCCGTCGAGGGCAGTCGCCCCGCTGCCCTCACCCCCCGCGCGGCATGCCTCGGCGACGGCGTTCGACAGCCGCATCAGCCCCGACTCGCGCGATCGCGCCTCGTCATACGGCTTGTCCAGGGATTCGACCAGGTTGTTGAGCACGTACCGGCCGTAATCCTCGGTGTACGCGGTCATCTGCATGTAACCGACGTAGCCGTGGCTCGTCGCGTGGACCTCGTTGCGGAAGGCACGCATCAGGTGGGTCTTGCCGCAGCCGGCCTCGCCGAGCAAGAGCAGCATCCGGCCGACCGACGCACCCGAGACGGAGGAGGACGGCTCGCGCACCCGGCCCACGAGGCGGCGCAGGACATCCCGAGCACCGCGGTGGATCGAATCCACGTCGAACGGGTCGCTGCTATACACCTGGCTGGCGTAGGCAATCGCGTGGAACGGGTCGACCGGCTCGGACGAGCAGAACGCCGAGACGCGGGGATCCGGCGCGGGCCGGGTGTCGGTGTCGGTGTCGGTGTCGGTGTCGGTCGCGGTTTCGCTGGTGGTCGCGGTGGCCATGTCGGGACCTCTCGCGGCGGGCTCGGGGATTTGAAGTAGGTCAGGCTTTCCAGCCTGACGCTTCAGCCTCGTCAGGCTGGAAAGCCTGACCTACTTGATCCGTATGAAATGAAACGTCGCACCCAGGTAACGGACCTCCGACCGGCTCACCTCGTCGGGGTCCATCGCCTGGACCAGGTCGGCGCGCGCCAGGTCGACCAGACGGAGGTTGTTGGCCTCGGCCAGCGCGTGCTTGAAGTCGTCGAGTGTCATCGCGGAGAAATCGGGCTGGGCTCGCAGGTGGTCCCAGACGTGCGCGATGAACACCTTGTGATCGCCGTAGCGCCCGGTCGGACAGTCGCGGGCCGCGGCCTTGACCCGCTCGGCCAGCACGCCGGGGGCCAGCGCCGGCAGGGTCGGCGGCGCCTCGATGCTGGTATCCGCCTCGTCTTCCGCGTTCGCGACGCCGACCCAGGCCCGGAGGATCGCATCGCGCAGCTCCTTGCCGTCGTCGCGGCGGGCGCCGGCATTGCGGGCGACGAGGCGCGCGGCGGCCTTCTTGAAGTCGGCGGCGCGGCCGTCGCCCAGCTCCCGGTTGAGGAGCGCCGCCTTCACGGCCTTCGCGTCGAACTTGCGCGAAACGCCCTCGAAGCCGATCAGTTTCCAGGCGAGGGCGTCGATGGCGTCGTCGAGCTTCGGCACCTCGGCGGTCGGCAGGCCGAACTGGCGCCTCAGCAGCACGGCGCGGACGATCGGGTCGGAGCCCATCGCCTTGAACGCCGACTCGCCCGAGGCCGGCAGCCCGAGCGCGGCGGCCGGCAGGTAGGTCTTGCGGATCGCCGCCCAGGTCGTCTTCGGCCGCAGCTCGGCGACCCCCAGCGCCTCGAGTGCCCGGCGCCGGCCGTCGGCTGTCGTGGCGAACCGGGGCGCGGCCTTGCGGGTCTTGCCGGCGATCCGCACGACCAGGCCGGCCCGGGTCAACGCGTCGAGCGCGCCGTCGACCCGTCCCGCCAGGACCGGGCCCGTCCAGCGGTGGGCCAGCATCGGCTCGAGATCCTTGCGCACCTTCGCCGAGGATTCCCCCTTCTCGCCGGCCGGCAACAACCGAGCCAGCACCAGCTCGCGCACCCGGACCTCGGCCTCGACCTCGACAGTCCCCTGCTCCTGCATCGATCGCCGCCCCCGCAGAAATCGGACCCCGATATTCACCGGAGCGAAAGGATCTTACCTGGGTCAGGCTTTTGGCCTGATGCTCAGGCCCCGTCGGGCAGGAAAGCCTGACCGCCCTTCGTACCAGCGCACTATTCTGAACCCTGGATGTGTGCCTGTCCACTCATCCGGCCGGCGGTGCGGGATTTGCGTGCCCTGCGACCGGGACGCCGACAAGCCCCTTGAGACGGGCATCCCGTCCGGCTAAGTTGCAACCGGCACGAGCGAGCGGACGACGCACGCCGACGATTGGCCCCGGCGGGGACGATGCGTTCCCCCAGGGAGGCTCGGCTCGCCCGCGCGTGGCGCGGCGCGGCGTGGCGTTCGGACCCGAGAAGAGAAGAGCGACGTTCACCAGGCAGGCAACGAGCAACCAAGGAGACATGACAATGGCGCAGAACAAGTGGATCGCTGTCCCGGCCGTGGGCCTGGCGGTGTGCTTCACGCTGGCGGGGATGCGGACGACGTCGGGCCAGGCCGGCGGCGGGCACGGCTCGGTGACCAAGGCCGAGGCCCAGTTGATCCCGACCAAGGCGGGCGAGGGCAAGGTCAAGGGGACGATCTGGTTCATGAAGACCGGCAAGGGCATGCACGTGAAGGGGGAGATCACCGGCCTGACGCCCGGCGAGCACGGCTTCCACGTCCATCAGTTCGGCGTGTGGAGCCCGGACGGCATGTCCTCCGGCGGCCACTTCAACCCGGGCAATGCCAAGCACGCCTCGCACGAGAGCGCCAAGCGGCACGTCGGCGACCTGGGCAACGTCAAGGCCGATGAGAACGGCAAGGCCGTCATTGACATCGAGGACGACGAGCTGAGCTTCGACGGGCCGAACTGCATCCTCGGCCGCGGCCTGGTCGTCCACGAGAAGGCCGACGACCTCAAGTCGCAGCCCGCCGGCAACGCCGGTGGCCGCCTGGCCGTCGCGATCATCGGGGTGTCGAAGCCCTGACGCTCGCTTCGCGACCTCAGTGGTCAGTGTGGGTCCTGGGAGCCCACGAAGTGGGCGTCGGGACGTAGCCGGGGGGCGTGAGCCCCCCGGGCCGCCATGCGCCCCCCTTCTCCCCGCCATCGTATCACTCCCCCGGCCGCGACCCCGCGTGGCGGGGTCGCGGCCGGGGGAGGCCGTCGCGAGGACCTGGTGTGTGGCGCCGAGGTCCGAGCCCGGGGGCCTGACGCCCCCCGGCTACGTCCGATCGCCCCCTGACGGGGGCTCCGAGCCCTTCCGGGACAGACCTCTCAGTGTCCAGTATTCAGGGGTCAGTGCAGGGGCTCGACCACGGGCCCGGACGAGGATCTTGCCCAGCGCGCCCGTCCTCACTCGGCTGAGCTTCCTCCACGAATCGGGCGGACTGGTCGGTTGCCGATTGGCAGACCGATCAGCTCCGCCCATCGTTTTTCACCGGAGACCGCACGGCGATAGGCGGACTCTCAACGTCGAGGACCACTGACTACTGATCACGTAAACTTCTTCTTGAACTCCGGCGACGCAAACAGCGCCTGGTAGAGGGACACCAGGTTCCCCTCGCGGACGTAGTGGTCATAGAGGGACTGGTCCTGGGCGGTGGCGGGTCGCTGGAGGATGGCTTCGAAGATGGTGTTGACCTGGGCCCGGACGCCGCTGGGGCTGGTGATGACCTGGCGGGCGATCTGGGTCCGCGACACGCCGCGCCGGAGCTCTCGGGCGAGCCTGGCGTGGGTGGCGGCGGGGAACGGCGCGCCGAACCAGTCCTGGGCCAGGGCGTTGAGGAAGCCGTCGGGTGTGCCCTTACCCTGGGTGACGTAGAACTCCTTCGAGCCGAAGACCTGGATATCCAGCGGCGTGGTGGTGCGCCCGCCTTTGGCCAGCGCGGCGGTGAGCTCCCGGGGCGTGGCCGCGCGGCCGAGGATCGACTCATACACGCCGTTCACCGCGGCGATGCGCGCCTGCTGGCTCTGGAGGATCTGGCCGGCGACGATCCCGGGGGGATATCCGCCGTTGACCAGGGCGATCCAGTACGTCGAGCTGATGCCCGCCGGGACGCCCAGGACGTCCATGTAGACCTGGTTGACGAACAGGTCGGTCGGGCCGCCGACGAGGACCTGGATCGGCTTCGAGTCCACGGCGAGGAAACTGCTGCTCCCCGAGTAAGCCGCGGTGATCGCCTGCGGCCCGATCGGCATGAGGACGTTGGACAGCGCCGCCGTCCCGTTGGTGATCGTCGCGGTGCCCAGCTTGGTGCCCGAGGCGGTGGAGAACGTCACGGTCCCGGTGGGCGTGCCGAGTCCCGCGCCGGCCGACACGATGGCCGTGAGCGTGATCGGCTGGAGCGCGAACGGGTTGTAATTGGACGCCGAGACCGTGATCTGCGAGGCGCCGGCCTCGATCGTCTGGTTCAGGGCCGCGGAGGTGCTGGTCTTGTAGTTGGCGTCGCCCGAATACACCGCGGTGATGGAGCTGGCCCCGGTGGGCAGGCTGGTGGTGGTGTAGCTGCCGACGCCCTCGGCCAGGTTGGCGGTGCCGAGCTGATTCGTGCCGTTGAAGAAGGTAACGCTGCCGATCGGCGTGCCGGTGCCGGGGCTGACCGGCGTGACCGTCGCGGTGAAGGTCACGGCCGAGCCGGTCAGGCCCGGGTTGGCGCTGGAGACCAGCGTCGTCGTCGTCGAGGCCTGGGCGACCGCGACGGAGACGGCCGCCGACGTGCTGACGGCATACGTCGTGCTGCCGTTGTACACCGCCGACAGCGAGTTGGTCCCGGCGTTGAGCTTGGTGGTGGAGAGCGTGGCGACGCCCGAGCCGTTGAGCGTGCCGGTGCCCAGCGTGGTCGAGCCGCTCTCGAACGTGACCGTGCCTGTCGGCGTGCCGGTGCCCGAGCTCGGCGCGACGGTCGCCGTCAGCGTGATGGGCTGGCCGGTGACCGGCGAGCCCGTCACCGGGCTGAGCACCGTCGAGGTCGAGATCAGGCTGGTGAGCACGACGTCCTGCTTGTCGGTGCCCCCCTGGTAGCTGATGGAGAACGAGTGGCCGCCGGACGTCACGACACCCCCCTCGGCCAGCCCCGAGAACGTCCCGGTGATCGGCTGCCCGCTGGTATTGTGGATGATCGTGTACTGCTGCCCGCCGGCGGAGGTGAACGACGTGCCGATCGTCAGGTTCAGCGTGGCGTTCGCCAGGTTGATGATCCCGGTGCTGCCGCTGGCCCCGGCGACGAGCTGGTCGAAATCCGTCCCGGGCGTGGTCCCGGTGCCGTTGAGCGTCACGGCGAAGGTCGAGGTGGAGCTCAGCACCACGTCGCCCGTGTCGGTGAGGATCCCCATCGCGGTCGAGGAGTTGGCCGACTTGCCCGGGCTGAGCGTGGCGCTGACCGTCGTGATCCCCGCGACGGTCCCCGTGCCGCCCAGGGTCGACCCGGTGTTGGCCGTGACATTCCCGGCCGTGCCGTCGATCGACAGAAGGCCGGCGTCGATGGTGGCGCCCAGCCCGGTGTTCGTCCCCTCCAGCCCCAGGGTCCCCTGCCCCTGTTTCGTCAGCCCGCTGGGGGCGGCCACCGCGCCCGTCATCAGCAGCGTCGCCCCCGAGTTGTCCACGATCACCTGGCCCGCGCCCGGGTTGAACGTCACCGGCACGCCGAAGGTCGAGTTCCCCGTGGCCTGCGACGCGTCGATCGTCCCCGCCAGGCCGATGCCCGCCCCCGTGATGTTGTACCCGCCCTGCTGGATCGCGATCGAGTTGAACACCGTGTTGGTGATGTCGTTGGTGCTGGTGAGCTCCGCGCCGGTCCGGCCCGAGGGGAACGTCAGCGAGTACCCGGCCGACGGCGCCGCGGTCGAGGGCGTCCAGTTATTCGGGGTCGACCACTTCGGATCCGCCGGAGATCCGTTGGCCGCCGTGCCCGTCCAGGTCCAGGTCGGCGGGCTGATGGCCGTCAGCACCACGTCGTGGCCGCCGCCGCCGACGTAGCTGATGGTGAAGTCATTGCCGCTGGTGACCACCATCGCGCCCTCGGCCAGGCCGGTGAAATTGCCCGTGATCGGCTGGCCGGGCGTGTTCTTCAGGATGGTGAACTGCTCGCCGGGCACCGGGGTGAACGACCCGGTCGACACGTTGAGCGTCGCATTCGTCAGGTTGATCGCGCCCCCCACCGAGAGCTGGTCGTAATTGGAGCCGGCGTTGACCCCGTTGATGTTGACGTTGAAGCTCCCGCCCGAGCCCGTGGTGTACGCGCCGGTGTCCTTGAGGATCCCGGTCACGGTCGGCGCATCGCCCGGGGCCACGGTCCCGGTGCTCGACGTGATCGACGTCACGGTCCCCGAGCCGCCGAGCGTCGCGCCCGAGTTGACCGTCACGTCGCCGATCGAGCCGTCGACCAGCAGCGTGCCGCCGGCCACCGTCGTCCCGCCCGAATAGGTGCTGCTCCCCGTCAGGTCGAGCGTGCCGTTGCCCGCCTTGGACACACCGCCGGTGCCCGTGATCGCGCCCCCCATCGACAGGCTCGCCCCCTGGTTGTCGACGGTGATCGTGCCCGCCGCCCCGCCGAAGGCCACCGGCACGTTGAACGTCGAGCTGCCCGAGGTCAACGACGCATCCAGCGGCGCGGTCAGCGTCAGCGTGACGCTCGCCGCGGCCGAGATCGTATAGTTCAGGTCGGCGATCGTCAGCCCCGCCAGGCTCAATCCCGACATGTCGTCGACGCTCGTCAGCGCCGCACCCGTCAGCCCCGTCGGGAACGTGACCGAGTCACCGGCCGCCGGCACCACATTGCCGGACCAGTTCTTCGCGTCGGACCAGTTCGTGTTCCCCGTCGTGATGGCGTCCGCGCCCGACCACTGCACCGCCGAGAGAACCACCCGCTCTTCCAGCCGCTCCATCCCCAACCCGAGCCGCCTCGCTCGCCGCGCCCGCTTCGGCTCCCGCCCGATGACCCTCAGCTTCCCGCCTCCGGTGCGTCCGCCCCTGAACTCCATGACCCCGATCCTCCAGTTGGGAAGAAGCCACCTTTCCCTGCCTCATTAAATGCGACCGACGACCCCGACCCAGTCCACTCAACTTCGCCCCTTTTCCCCACGCCCCCTCGCCCAACCCGCCCACGCCGAGCAAACCGACCGAGTTGATGCATTGTAGCGTGGATGTCTGGCTTGTCAAACATACGGGAATGCGGTTTGGGTGTGACGGAGGCGTGAGAGATGAGGCGAGGGGGAGTTGCGCGGGGGGGATAGCGATCGGCCGGGGATCAGGCGAGCGGCGCCAGGCCGGCGAGGGCACGGACGCCGTTGGCCAGTTCGAGGAAGTCGTCGGTGCCGTAGGTGGTGCGATCGTCGGCGTAGTGGCGGGCGGCTGCGGGGATAAGGGCTTCGCAGAGCCGATTCCTGGACAGGGGGGCCCCGCGCGAGCCGAGCCATCGGTGAAAGGCGCCCAGTAAGTCCTTGCCGTGAAAATCGATCAGGAATTCCAGGGCTGCCAGGTAGCCCTCCGCGGAGGTCTGGGCATATGCCGTATCGAACAGCGTGCGGACGTTTTCGCGATGAAAGTGAGTGCATCCGGCGGTGAGGGCCGCCGCATCAGAGACCCGCTCGGCCTCCTGGCACAACGCCTCACGCCAGTCGTCTGGCCCCCTGGCCCCGGGCGCTGTGAAGGAACGTTTCTGGACGTGGCCGACCTCGGGAGGCAGTCCCGCCCAGAGTTCGTGATTGGCCCGGCGGCAGGCTTCCTCGGCCGCACGCTCCCGGGCACACTCGGTGAGGGCCGCGGCGATTTCTTCCCGAGTGGTCGGGAGAGCGGCAAACCAGGCGGGCACGCGGGCCTGCTGCTCGAGGCGTACGCGAAGATCCTGGAAAGCCCGGACGATGATCGACGGGGGCAGGAGGTAGTTCTCGATGCAGTGCCGGCGCCAGAAGAAACCGCGCTTGCCGTCGGTATAGGACGCTTCCGCAACATGCCGCGCCCGGTAGTCCCGGTCATGGACGTACGCGGCCCGGCCGCCCCGTCGAGTCTCCAGGAACAGGGCGACCGGGCTGAGATTGCTCCCGCACGCCGGCTCGACGACGATTTCGGCCGCTAGAGCGCATTGCGGTTGCATGGCGCACGGGCGAGAGATGGAGGTTCGAGTCGGTGCCGGAAGCCCACGAAGTGGGCATCAGGACGTAGCCGGGGGGCGTCAGCCCCCCGGACCGTCAGGCGAACCCTGATCTCCCCGCTATCGTGTTACCCTCCCGGCCGCGACCCCGCGTGGCGGGGTCGCGGCCGGGAGGGTCTGTCGAGAGGATTTGGTGTGTGTCGCCGCGGTCCGAGCCCGGGGGGCTGACGCCCCCCGGCTACGTCCGATCGCCCCCTGACGGG
>DAIDHB010000130.1 GCA_027452145.1 Planctomycetales bacterium | reverse complement strand
CGCGGGCGCGGCGGCTCGCGGCGCGACCGGGGCGGGCGAGGGCGGGGGCCCCGGGGCCGGAACGCGCGTCGGAGCCACGGACGGGGCCGGGGCCGCCGCGCCGGACCGGGCCGGGATCGTGAACACCCCCCGGCAGGCCGTGCACCGACCCTGCTTGCCCGCGAGCTTGGCGTCGAGCCGATAGCCGTGCCCGCACGATGGGCAGTTGAAGACGACCTTCCCCGAGTCCGATGCCGCGCCCCCGTCCGTCCCGGCCGGCCGCGACCGGGCCGGCGGTGCCGGCGCCGACATCGGAGCCGATGGTGTCGATGCCCGGTCCGACACGGGTCGAGCCGCGGCGGATCGCTCGGAGGCCATCGACGGCCCGATCACCGGCGGCGGCGCGGGGATCTGGAAAATCGACTGGCACGACTTGCACCGCCCGCGCTTCCCCGCCATGTGCGCGGCGAACTCGTAGACATGCCCGCATTTCGGGCAGACGAACCTGACGTCGGCCATGATGGTCGAGCCCCTGCCGAGGCGAAGTGGTCCGGGCGTCCGCCCTCCCGTGTGACAGACGCGCGCGTCGAGCCCGCCGGCAGCCCGGGCATCCGGTGCCCGCGCGGGCCGGCATCGCCCCATCCTATCACGTGCGACGCTCGCGGGCGTGAGGACAGTTTCCGGAAACCACTCCGGGACCCGCCGGCACGACCGGCCGTTCGCTTTTGACCTCGGGGCCCACGCGCCGGTAAGATCGGGCGGACGGACCGGCGCGACGGACTCCCGGACGTCCCGGAGGCCCGGCCCGGTCCAGCACGCCGACGAGGGAGGATCGCAAAAGGTGGTTCCCGCCAAGGACTTCAAGCGCCGGATGGTCGTCGACATCGACGGCGCCCCGCACATGATCGAGCAGATCCAGGTCCAGACCCCCTCGGCCCGAGGCGCCGCCACGCTCTACAAGATCAAGGCCCGGAACCTCAAGACGAAGAACCGCGTCGAGAAGTCTTACCGGGGCACCGACGCGCTCAACGAGGCGAGCTTCGAGCGTCGGCCGATCCAGTACCTGTACCGCGACGCCGACGAGCTGCACTTCATGGATTCGGCCAACTACAACCAGTTCTCGTTCACGGCCGAGGACCTGCGCGACCAGGTCCCCTACATGACCGAGAACATGGAGGGCGTCGAGGCGCTCCTGGTCGACGATGAGGTCATCGCGATCGAGCTGCCCGACACCGTCGAGCTGCCGATCGTCGACACGGCGCCCGGCGTCCGCGGCAACTCGGCGACCGGGCGCACCAAGCCGGCGACGCTCTCGACCGGCCTGGTCGTCCAGGTCCCCGAGCACCTGGACCCGGAGACCATCGTCCGCGTCGACACCCGCACCGGCGAATACCTCGGCCGCGCCGGGTGAACCCGGCCGGCCACGGCCGCGGCGCGGGTTCGAACGCCTCGCGGTGACGTTGCGCCGACGCGCCCGATCGTCCCGTCGTGCGGAATCCGGGCGGCCGGCGTTCTGGAGCGCATTGCAGATGGGTGGCACACGGAGGGGCCGGGCCGGCTAAGGGCCTGTACCGGCGGGGCTCCGAGCCCCCGACAGGGGGCGATCGGACGTAGCCGGGGGGCGTGAGCCCCCCGGGTCGGACCGCCGCGCCACACA
>DAIDHB010000129.1 GCA_027452145.1 Planctomycetales bacterium | reverse complement strand
TCGGTTGGCCGCCAGGTCGAACCAGTCGGCATGTTGCAGGAAGATCCCCCAGCGATTGCGCTCGAGCGTGTTCCGCTCGACGATCCAGTGGTGGGCCTTCCACTTCCCGCCCCGCGAGTCCAGGTCGCCGATCGCGGCGATGCCGGCCCCGTTGTTGCCGACGCAGGTATTCTCTCGGACGATCGTGTGACTCGACGGCCCGAACATGAACACGATGCCCGCGTGCCCCCTGTTCGGCAGGTGCGGCGAGTTGTGGAAGCCCGAGGGTTCGCCGTTGTACGACGCCGTGTTCCCCTCGAGCACGGTCTGGTCCGACGCGCCCAGCCAGAAGCCATAGCTGCAATGATTGGCCGTGTTTCGCCGATAGACGTTCCGCGGCGACCAGGCCTCGAAGCCGTTGTTATTGGCATACGAGCAGTCGTTCCCCTCGAAGACGTTGCCCGTGCTGACCCAGCCGTTGAGCACGCGGACGAAGATCCCGTCGCCGCCGTGGGTGCAGTTATTCGCCTCAAACCGGTTGTCGTTGGAGCCGCTCTCGATCAGGACGCAGGACGAATCGCGCGCGTGGACCTCGCCGGGACGGATCCGGATGCCGTAGCTCAGATCGTTGCGCCGGACGCGATTGCGCGACGCGGTCCAGAGCTTGAGCGCCGTGTTCGAGGCATGCGAGAAGTCGTTGTCCTCGATCGTGTTGTCCGCGGAATCGACGAGGACGCACGCGTCCCAGACCCGATTGGCGCGGCACTTCCGGATGGTCGAGGACCGGACGCGCGTCAGGACCATGCCGCCCCGCCGGCCGTTCTCGCCCCAGCCATATTCGGGGTCGTGGAAGTTGTCCGAGAAGTTGCAGCCCTCGACCTGCCAGTCCTCGCCGTCCTCGATCGCCAGGCCCGTCTCCCAGCCCCGCGCGTTGAGGTTCCGCAGACGCACGCCCGAAACACCCTTCGCGCGGATCGCCACTCCCCGGAAGTCGCCGGGCTTCGTCGACGCCTTCCTCTCCGCGGCCGGCCCGATCAGCCATGCACCTCGGCCGTCGATCGTCACGCCCGATGCCTCGATCACGATCGCGCGATAGGTTTTGCCAGGATCGAGCACCGTGTCGCGCGTGACCCTCAGGACCTCGTCCGCCCTCGCGGAAGCCGAGCTGAGCATCATCAGCATAACGACGATCGGCAACGATCGGGCGAATTTGCGAGGGACGGCAGGTCGTCTCATGGTCGGGGACATCTCCTCGGCGGGTTGGGATGGCTCGCCGCGCGAGAGCCGACGCGCGGAGCAGGGCAGGGGAGCGCAGGGTAGGGTAGGGCACGGCGCCGGGCCGACCGCACGAGGATATCATGAATCGCGGCGTGAAGCGCGACATCCTCATTCCCCGACACCCGAGGACCACCTTGATGAAATCGCCCGGAGACCGGCGGCCCACGACCACACATCGGCTCGCGATGGTCCTGCTGGGACTGCTTTTGACATCGACGGCACACGCCCAGCCCAAGCCGCCCGGAGCCCGGCCGCTCATCGGCTACACCGAGTTCCGCACCGACCTCCCCGGCGGCCGGCATGCGAACGTCGCCACGATGCGGGCGATGATCGTCGGGCTCGACGGCACAGGGCGTCGCCCGGTCGCCGAGCACCTCAGCCGTGATCCCGACACCTGGACCCAGTTCGCGGGCTGGTCGCCGGACGGACGGCTCGCGATCGTCGGGCGCGGCTGGGAGAGCCCCGAGAACGCCCGCTGGGAGGAGGAGCACCGCCAATTCCGCTTCACCGCCGAGGGCTGGCTGTATGACATGTTCCTGGTCGACCTGGCCGCCGGATCGGCCGTCAACCTCACGGCCGTCGATCGCGTCAGCTTCCACAACACGGGCCTCTTCTTCTGGCCGGGGGATCCCTCGCGGCTCGGCTTCCAGGCGATGATCGACGGCAATTCGCACCCGTTTCGCATGGATCGCGACGGTCGGCACAAGCGTGACCTGACGCTGGGCTCGCGCGAGTTCGCCTATGGGTTCGTCGCGTCGCGGGACGGCCGGCGGATCGCCTACCACAAGAGCTACCAGGTGTACGTCGCCGATGCCGATGGGTCGAACGCCCGCCGGATCGACACCGGTCAGCCGTTCAACTTCGGGCCGCAATGGTCGGCCGACGGCAAGCACCTGCTCTTCCTTGCCGGCGAGCACGAGAACTGCCACCCGTACGTCGCTGATGCCGACGGCACCGGCCTGCGCAAGCTCGCCGATCGAGGCGGCTATCGGGGCTCGATCGCCTTCCTCGACGTCCCCGACTTCCACTCCGGCAGCAGCGACGTACCGGCCTGGTCGGCCGACGGCCGGGCCGTCTACTACACGGCGAAGGTCGGCCCGAATGTCGAGCTGTTCCGCGTCGCGCTCGATGGCCGCCCCGAGCAGCTCACCCACTCCCAGGACGGCACGCTCCACTATCATCCGACGCCCTCTCCGGACGGCCGCTTCCTGTGCTTCGGCACCCAGCGGCAGGGCGTCCGCCAGCTCGATGTCCTGCGGATCGCGGATCGGACCCGGCACTCGCTGACCAGCCTGGAGCGCGGTCGCGCCGCGATGTGGCCGCACTGGCAACCTTCGGCCGCCGAATGACCTCGATTCGGCGCGAGAGGAGTGATATTTCTCGATGGTGCCGATCGCATCGCCGAATCAACTCTTGACGCGCGTGACGTGTGCGGCTCAAAATCAGGAGGTTTCAGATCCCGAGGCCCTCGGCGTGACTCGCCCGCCCGGGATCTGCGTGACTCCCCGAGCGACGCGCTCGCCCAGGATGCCGATGTCCCGTCACCTACGCCAGGCCCTGTTCGCCGCCGTGATCGCGTGCCACGCCGTGGTGACGCTGTGCGGACCGAGCCTGCACGACCTGGCGGGCTCGTCGCACGCGTTCGGTCCCACCGCCAGGGCGAAAGGCTCCGACGCCCCGGCGCAACCGTCGCGCGATTCGGGGGACAACTGCCTCATCTGCCACTTCGTGGCCCAGGGCCAGTTGACGGTCGCCGCCTCGTGCGACCTCTCGGCCCCGCTGGCCGCCCCGCTCGAGATCGTCGAGCTCCCCACGACGCGGCCGCTGATCCACCAGCTCGCCCCGAGCCCCCGCGCGCCCCCGGCGGATTCGACCTCACCGGCCTGAGGCCGGCCGACACGCCCGACTCGGATTCGCGCCCTCGCGCGCCCGGTCCGTCCCACCGTTCCGACATCGGATCGCGCCGGAGGCGGACGACGGCAGCCTGGGATCGGCCCGGCCAGATCACTGAATGAGCCCCGCCCGTCCGATCGCGGCATGAGCCGGCAATCCGGGCGCGCCGAGCCCAACGTCCTGCGTGCGTCCGGATTCCGCCGTAACAGCCCCCTCGCGTCGGCCCCGGGGCCGGCGCGGCGATCCAGCGGTGGCCCGACGCGCCCGGCGCATCCCCAGACATACCTCCGCTCCTGCTCGTCGAGCCGCCGCCTCCGGGGCCTCCGGCGAGCCCGCGCAGCGACGCCTCGCGATCCCGCCCGGACCGCGAGCGGATCGCACGTCCGGATTCATCATCCTTTCCTGATTTATTCCATCCAGAGACAGGGGAATCATCCATGCCGGTCCGACCTTCATCTCATCGATCTCGAGGGTTCACCCTGATCGAGCTGCTCGTCGTCATCGCGATCATCGCGGTGCTGATCGCACTGCTGCTGCCGGCGGTGCAGTCCGCCCGCGAGGCCGCCCGGCGTGCCGGATGCGTCAACAATCTCAAGCAGATCGGCGTGGCGCTGCACAACTACATCGACGCCATGAACGTCTTCCCGCCGGGATATGTCAGCGCCATCAACCCGGCGATCACTGACCCCTGCAACATGGACGCCGCCGGCGGCACGTCGATCGACCTCGGGCCGGGCTGGGCCTGGGGCAGCATGATCCTGCCCCAGATGGACCAGCAGCCGCTGTACAACTCGATCAACTTCTCGCTCTCGGTCGCCTACGCGCAGAATAACACGTGCAGCACGACCTCGCTGGCCGTGTACCTCTGCCCGTCGGACTTCGGCAACAGCCTGGTCCCGGTCCTGGCCAATCCGCCGAACCCGGCCAATCCCGGATCGTACGGCGGGTCGAACATTCTCGACACCGTCGCCCGCGGCAATTACGTCGGCTGCTGGGGCCTGGGCGAGCTCTGCGCCGGGTCCACGCCGACCCCGGGCACCATGGTCGCGGGCGACCCGATCGGCATCCCCAACGGGATCTTCCAGCGCAACAGCAACACCCGGATCTCGAGCATCACCGACGGCACGAGCAACACCTTCGCCGTCGGCGAGCGGAGCCACAATCTCAGCTACGTAACCTGGACGGCCCGCTCGATCAATGGATGGCTCGGCGTGACGCCGCCCGGCGACGGGGGATCGGACAAATTCAACCCGTCGCCCGAGGAATGCTGGACCCAGATCCTCGGCCCCGCCGGGCTAGAGAATGGCACGCGAACGCCCAACGACCCCCAGGCCCACGTCGAGGACTACTGGAGCTACCACCCCGGCGGCGTGAACTTCGTCTTCGCCGACGGCTCGGTCCACTTCATCAAGTCGTCCATCAGCCCGATCTCGTACCGGGCGCTCATGACCCGCAACATGGGCGAGGTCGTCTCGAGCGACTCGTACTGAAGTTCACCAGCGGCGAGTCGATCGCCGAGGGCAAGCCCCGCAACCGGAAGTCCATCACCTGCTGAGACATTCGGGCGCGAGCCCCCGGCCCGGAGTCACGTCCGCCGGCCCGCGCGGTAATCGTCTGGGAGAGTGTCGCCGCGAGGCGGTCGCCTTCCGCACTTATGTGTGAACAGCCGTTCCCGACGCACCCGGCCGGGGGAGCGATCGCTCGTCTTGTAAAGGTGCGCAAGGCGAGAAACAATAGAGAGAACGGTGTCGTGCGAGTCCGGCAAGCCAACGGGGGGAGCATCATGACGCGCGTCGTGCGGTGCGGTGGCCGGAGACGGGCCGGTATCCTCTGGCTCGCGGCGTTGTGGCTGATACCCATCGAGGTCACCCTGCTGCCGGTCATCGGCCCGATCCGCCCGGCGGCCGCCCAGGATCCCGGGGGCCAGGACCCCGGCGGCGTGATGCCCGACGACGGCGAGGACATGCCTCGCCCCACGCGGGGTCGGAGTCGTTCGACGCGTAAGCGGACCCGGCTGGCCGATCGCAACCCCCAGAAGAAGGCCGAGACTAAGGGTAAGGCCGCGGCGAAGGACAAAAGTGCCGCATCCGAGGCGAACCGGCCGGCCGACGCGGGCGGAATCAAGTTCTCCCAGGACATCGCGCCGATCCTTGTGGCCAACTGCAACGGCTGCCACAGCAAGAACGGCGCCGGCCTCCGCCGCGGCAAGCTCGACCTGAGCACCTTCGAAGGCCTGCAAAAAGGCGCGGGCGACCACAAGGTGATCGTCGCGGGCAAGCCCGAGGAGAGCCACCTGGTCCTGCGGATCAACGGCGAGGAGGAGCCGAAGATGCCGCAGGGCGGCAACCGGGCACTCTCGCAGGACGCGATCGCCAGGATCACCCAGTGGGTCAAGGAAGGCGGCCGGCTCGACGCGGGGATCGACCCGAAGGCCAGCATGGATTCCTACGCGGCCACGCCCGAGCAGTTGCGCCGCCGCCAGCTCGCCCAGATGCCGGCCCAGGAGCGCGACAAGAAGGTCATCGACGTCGGGCAGGAGCGGTGGAAGCAGTCGAACGCGAAGCAGAAGGCCGAGGTCACCCCGTCGAAGAGCTTCGTCCTGTTCAGCAACCTGCCAAGCGACCGGACGGGCAGCACGCTCAAGACGCTCGAGGCCCAGGCCAATCGGCTGAAGCTCCTGCTCGGCGCAAAGGCGATGGAGTGGCCCGAGAAGGTGAGCTTCTACGTCTTCAACAGCCGGAACGAGTTCGTCGAGTTCGTCCGGACGGTCGAGGGGCGCGAGGTCGACGGCGAGGAGTCGATGAGCGCGAGGTTCAACGTCCCGCAGCCCTATGTCGCGGCGGTCGACCCGGCCGGCGGCAAGAAAGAGGAGCCGGCGGCCCCGGCGCGGAAGCGGTCGCGGAGCAAGAAGGCCGAGGAGCCCGAGGCGGCCGGGGCCGAGCGTTCGCTCGCCGGCCTGCTGACCGAGGGCATGGCGTCGGGCGCCGTGGCTTCGGCCGGAAACGCCCCCCGATGGCTGCGCGAGGGAATCAGCACCTACATGGCCCACTTCGTCGAGCCGCGGAGCCCCTATTACAGCCACCTCCGACGGGCCGCCCTGGAGAGTGCCCAGCAGGGCTGGGATACGAAGGCGAGCCAGGCACTCGGCGGCTCGAACGACATCACCGCCGACGAGCAGCGGGCGATCAGCTTCGCCCTGGTGGAGAGCCTGATGACGACCCAGCTCCGGGACGGATTCCCGACGTTCGTCAAGGGGATGCTCAAGGACGGCCAGGCGGCCCTCGACGACATGCTCAGGAGCGTCTTCGGATACACGCGAGAGCAGTTCCTCAACGACACCGCCGCGTGGGTCGGTGCCAACTACGGGCGAGGCTGATGAGCGATCCACGAGCGACTGAATCCCCGGAAACTCTCCCCGACCCGGCCGGCTATTTCCTCCCGGCCGGCTCGGGCTCGCGGCACGAGATCTTCCCCGGTGTCGAGATCCGGACGACCGCGGGCAAGGGCGTGATGCTCTCGGTAGTACGCTTCGAGCCCGGCTCGGCCGTGGCCGTCCACTCGCACCCGCACGAGCAGATGGGAATGATGATCGAGGGGCGCCTGGAGTTCACCGTCGGCGGCGTGACCCGCACCCTCGGCCCCGGCGATATCTGGCGCATCCCCGGCGGCGTCCCCCACAGCGTCCGCGCCCTCGAAGGCCCGGCCGTCGCGCTCGACGTCTTCCACCCGATCCGGGAGGATTATCTCTAAGATTCTCTCCCGGAGGGCCGGTTCGACGATTGTCGGGTGGGTAGAACGCACCGTGGGAAAGCCCCGGCAGACGCTGAGTCTCACCCACCCTCCTCGACGGCGACGGCTGCTCTCGGGACAGACTCACTCTCAGAGCGCCGAAGGGTTGGATCGCGCGCGACGGGACGGTCGAGCCGCCCCTCGCCGAAGCATCACTCCGTCCTGCTGGCGATGGCGCATCGAATGGCGTCCTTGACCCCCATCGGTCGGATCGGGAACACCTCAAGCGCCGTCCGATCGCGGACCACCGTGGGGTTCTTCAGCCCCTCGATCAGGTGGCGTCCGATCTCGAAGCTGGCGGGCGTCACCAGCGCGAGCCAGAGGCCCGACAGGTACGGCGTCAGCACCGGCACCGAGATCAGCCACCGCCGCAGTCCTCGCTGTCGGGCGTATTCCCGGATCAGGCCCCCGTAAGTCGAGACATCCGTGCCGCCGATCTCGAAGATCCGGCTCTCGCCGGGGGGCAGGTCGAGCGCCGCCACGAGATAGCCCAGCACGTCGTCCACGGCGATGGGCTGGGTCGGCGTCGTGAGCCAGCGGGGGCAGAGCATCACGGGCAGCCGTTCGGTCAACTCCTTCATCAACTCGTACGACAGGCTGCCCGCCCCGATGACGACGGAGGCCCGGAACTCGATCGTCTCCACCCCCGACTCCCGGAGGATCCGGCCGACCTCGTGGCGGCTGCGGAGGTGCGGCGAGAGTCCGGGGTCGGAGTCGTCGCCCAGGCCGCCGAGGTAGATGATGCGCCTCAACCCGGCCCGTTTCGCGGCCCCGGCGAAGTTCGTCGCCGCCAGCCGATCCTGCCGCTCGAAGTCCTGCGACCCGGACATGAGATGGACGAGGTAGAAGGCGGTATGCACGCCCGCCAGCGCCCGGTCCAGGGACGGCTCGTCGAGGACGTCCCCACGCACGACCTCCGTCGCCTCGTCCACGCGCACACGTGCTCGGAGCGTGTCGGGGTTTCGGGCCAGGCAGCGGAGTCTCGCGCCCCGCCGTTCCAGCACGGGGATCAGTCGGCCACCGACGTAGCCGCTGCCACCCGTGAGCAAGATCAGCGGCCGGTCGGCGGTCTCGGCGGTCGGCATTGTTGCAGAATCCCGGTCATCACGGTTCGGACGGCGAGCGGCGAGTGCCTATGATATCTCAGGAGGCGGGAGGAAGGACAGGCGACGTCGGACCGGAGGGGGGCTGATGATTTCGCTGCGGCGGCCTACGGACGAGACGATCCGGGCGTTCCTGGCATCGCAATCGGGCCTGGGCCTGACCTACGAGGCGGTCGGTGCGACGGCAGCCGTGCCCCCGAATGGCTATACGGTAGATCACACGAGGATCAAGCTGGGAGAGGGCGAGGAGGTCTTCCTGAGGGCGAGAGCCGCCCTGGGCCGCTGGGAGCAGTTCCGCCTGGGCTGGGTGGAGGCATGGCCGTCCCGGGCCACGATCGAGGCGGGTGATCTCGTGGCGGTCGTCGCCCATAAATTCGGAGTCTGGTGGCTGAATGCCTGCCGGATTGTCGTCGTCGTGGACGAGCCGGGCCCGATCAGCCGGTATGGGTTCGCCTACGGGACTCTGCCGGATCACGCCGGGACCGGCGAGGAGCGGTTCCTGGTGGAATGGGACCGTGAGAGCGGCGAGGTCTGGTACGATATCCTGGCGTTCTCTCGGCCGCATCTCGTCCTTACCCGCCTGGGATATCCCTACCTGCGACGGCTCCAGAAGCGGTTCGGAAAGCAGTCGGCGGCGGCGATGTCGAGGGCGGTCGGGGATCGCCTGGATGGATCGTCGCCAGCCTGACCCACGCTCTCCGGACCGGCTGGCCGTTCGCATCCGCCGTCACCGGGCGGTCGCGCCGGTCGCCTGGCCGTGGCGCTTGCAGCCGGCCCCGCGCCCGGAGAATCCGGCGAATCCGGCCCGACCGCACGATCCCACGCCACGATCGGTCGGGATCGGCCCCGCGTGCCGGATGTGGTGGTATATCCACAAGAGCAAAGGGTTCACGATGACCCCTCGATCGAGGAGACTCCCATGGCCCCGTCGGTGCGGCCCGTGGCCATCGCCCTGCTTGGCCTCTGCTTCGCATGGCCCGCGGGCGAGGCGAGGTGCGACGAATTCCATTACGTCATGATCTTCGGCTCGCAGTCGAGGCCGAAGCGGCTCGAGTACACCCACACCTGGGCGACCTTCGTCCGGGCCGTGGGCGAGGGGCCTGACGCGAACAACTACACCCTGGACCAGCACACGATTAGCTGGCTGCCGGAATCCCTGGTCGTCCACACCTGGAGCCTCGTCCCCGAGAAAGGCACGAACCTGGACCTGTACCAGACCCTCGACGCCGTCTACCGTAATCGCGAAGAGGTCACCATGTGGGGACCGTTTCGGATCATGCCCCAGGTCTACGAGCGGTCGCTCGGCGTCAAGGCGATCCTCGACAGCGGCCGCGCCGAGTACCGCGCCATCAGCACGCCGCGGAACCTTTTGATCAGCGACTGCATCCACGCCGTCGCCGCGGTCGATCCGGTCTTCGGCCGCGGCCATTATCCCCTGATCCGGGTCGGCAAGCCGGCCAGCCGGTACATCGCCCGCCAGTTCATGATCCGCAGCGTCTTCGACCAGTATCAGACCGAAGCTTCGTGGCTGATCCCCCGCCTTGGCCTCGACCGCTACCCGATCGAGGTCATCCCCCCGCAGCAGATCCCCAGCCGGAATTGCGTCCTCTGCCGATGCCCTGATACACGGACCCGCTGATCCGGTCTGGTTTCGGGAGCCTTCCCCCGCGGCTCGGCAGGAGCCTTGCCTCCCGACGCGATCGAAAGGCATCAGCGGGTTCGTGAATGAGGAAGCAGCACTCGAGGAATCGGAAGCCTGACCCGGTCTCATGTCCAGAAGCAGGGCACCGGCTCGAGTCAAGTGTAGGGCCGGCAGCCCGACGGCGCAGTGAGCCATTGCGGACGAGTATCCGCCGGGTTCCAATAGCGCGATGCGAGACGGATCGCGATGCGACGATCCGGCGACGACGAGCCGCCCGGCGAGGGAAGCACCGTCCCCTCGTCGCGATGTGGCAACCACTCTCCACCGTGACCAAGGAGCCCCCGGCCCATGCGAGCCATCCGCGTGTCGCCCATCCTGGCCCTCGGAATGTTCATGCTGAGCCGCGAGTTCGCCGGCCCCGCCGTCGCGCAGGAGGCGCCGCAGGCCGGTGTGCCGGCGTCCGGGCGATTCGCATCGCTCGACGAGCTCGAAGCGTCTTACCGGCGGCAACGGCACGACCTCGAATGCCGGCACATCGCCGACCTTGCCGCGCTGGCGGGGAAGGTCCGCGGTGCCGAGGCGGACGCCGCCTACCGGCAGCTCTTTGGGCTGGCGATCACCCAGGGCCTGTGCCGCGAGGCGGAGGCGGCCGCCGCCCGCTGCCGGTCGAACGACGCAGCCGGCCGGGACGTCCGGGCGCTCGCCGCTCTCGTCCGGTCCCTGGCCCGTGCCGACAGGGGAGAGCACGACCGCGTCCTCGACGACTGGAATGGGATGATCCGGCCAGACGCTCACGGGCGGGAGCCCGACATCGACGTCGACCTGACGCTGGCCGTCGGCGAGTCGCTGCTCCAGCGGCTGATCCGCGACGGCCGTTACGAGGTCGCCCGCAATCTCTGCCGCATGGCCTGCGAGCCGGGCGTCCCGCCGCTGATCCGGGGTCATTTCGAGGATCGGTCGGCCCGGCTCGACCGGCTCGGCAAGCCGGCGCCGGCGATCGTCGCCACCGACGTCGACGGCAAGCCCGTCTCGCTGGCCGAGTTCAAGGGCCGGGTCGTCCTGGTCGAGTTCTGGGCGACCTGGTGCCCGCCGTGCGTCGCCGCGATCCCGGGCCTCGAGGAGCTGGAGCGCAAGTACCACGACCGCGGCCTCGTCATCCTGGGCATCAACGTCGACGCCATGCACGAGGACGTCAAGGATCCGAAGGCCGCCATGTCCGCCGTCCGCCGCTTCCTCGTCCGCCACCGCGTCACCTGGACCAACGTGCTCAACGGCGAGGGCGCGGCCGACTTCGCGAAAGCCTATGGCGTCGAGGAGATCCCGGCGAACTTCCTGGTCGGTCGCGACGGCCAGATTATCGCGGTCGAGCAGTCCGGCGAGGCGCTCGAGCGGGCCGTCGCCGGGGCCGTCGGGGATAGGGCTGCGGAACCGGGCAAGTGAGCCGAATCGCCGAGGAGCACCACCGATGAGAGCGCGACAATCGTTCCACCTGATCGCGGCCGCGGCCCTCGTCCTGGCGGCAGCCGGCCCGCGCGAGGCCCGCGCGCAGTTCGGCGGCATCCGGGCCCCCACAGTCAGCCAGTTGGGCGGGGGATTCCCGTCGGCCGGCGTCGGCCAGTACGGCTCCGGGGTGAGCTACGGCGGCCTCGGCAACCTCGGGGCCGGCCCCTCGTATGGTTATGGGATCAACAACGGCCAGGTCGGGGCGGGATACCAGTCGGCCTACGGGTTGAACCGAGGCATCTACCGGGGCTATTCCCGGCCCCAGACAACCGTCGCCCTCCAGCCGCTCTACAGCGCCATCACGTCGTTGCCCGGATGGAACGGCCCGACGCGGCACGTCCATCATCGCGCCCGGTATTACTCCTCGCGTTCCAACGAGCCGCCCTATCCCCACTACGACCACAACGGCAAGATCCTCTGGCCCGGCATGATCCACGACGATTCGGCCACGGCCACGCTGCGGCGGCAGGCCGACGCCGCCTTCGAGGCCTGCTTCCGCGAATCGAGGACGACCGGCCACGCATCGATCCGCCCGGTCATTGCGGCCAAGGAGAAGCTCTCGGCCTACGAGCGCAGCATCCTCCCCGGCATCAAGGCAAATTCCACCCCCGACGGCGACTCTCTGGAACGGTTCTTCGTCGACCTGGCCAGGTCGCTCGACAGGATGAATGCGGCCTTCTGATCCACGAACCCGCCGATGCGGTCTCGTCCCCGGGAGGGCGAGGCTCCGTCCGAGCCTTCCCTCCCGGACGGACGGGAGAATATCAGCGAGCTCGTGAATGAGCGTCTGCCCCGACCGGGGCGGGCCCAAAACTGTTGTATAATCCTGGTGGAGAAGCTCGCGGCCCGCGATTCGGGGGATCGATTCCCCGGTTCGCGCGGGGCCGCATCGTCATGCATTACCACCAATACACATACATGCGAGGAATACCGTCATGTTTTCTCTGGTCCGGGGCGCCGGCGGATTCCCCGTGGCGACGATGGCCCTGGCGCTGGGCCTCTGGGGCCTGTCCGGCCGTCCGACCATGGCCCAGGGCACGACCGGGTGCCTCGGCACGACCTGCATCGCCCCGATGCCCAGCCCGAGGACGATCCCGATCTACGCCTACGGCGGGCCGGCCCACGGCAACGGCGTCTGCCTTCCCGGCGCGTACGGCGCCCCGGGGATGGGTTACGGCACGTTCGGGCTGGGCTACCCCGGCTTCGGCCTGGATTACACCGGGTGCCGCTGCGTGCTGCACCAGGGCAATTTCCTCAGCGACCTGTCGATCCACAACTGGGGCGCGTACGTCTGCGGCAAGGAAAACATGTGCCCTTACGTGGCGTATCCTTACGACAACCCGGCAGCCCTGGGGTTCTGGCCGCCGTATTCGGCCCCGGCCGCCATCCCGACGGCCATGCCCGCTTCCACGACCCCGGGGCTGGCGTCCCGGGCGAGCGCCCTGGGGATCGAGGAAGAACCGGTGGTCGAGGCCGGCGGCGCCCGCGGCCTGAAGGTCGCGCGGGTGCATCCCGGCACCCCGGCGGAGAAGGCCGGGCTCCAGGCCGGCGACGTGGTGCAGGCGATCAACGGCTACCGGACCGAGCAGCGCGGGAACCTCGCCTGGATCGTCTCGCACGCGGCGCCCGACCGGGTCCTCCAGATCAAGCTCCGCTCGAAGCGCGACGGCCAGGTGCGTACCGTCAAGGCGGAGATGAACTGAACTACCTGAACTGAACTGAACTGATCGGACGAGACGAGCGGCGGCGCCGTCGGCCTTCAGGGTCGACTCGCCGCCCTTCCGCTGCGCCCGCCGGCCAGGAACGCCCGCACGGCCTGTTCCGTGGCCGCTTCCAGCAGTTCCGCCGCGCGCGCCATGGCCGTCTCGAGCGCCATCGGCCCGGGGCAGATCGAGAAATAGGCGTCAAGCCCCTGGGCGAGCGTCGCCTCGGCGCCCGGCCCGATCGAGCCGGCCAGGGCAAGCACTGGACATCCCAGCGATCGCGCCAGCCGCCCGACGCCCACCGCGGTCTTGCCGAAGGCGCTCTGATCATCGAGCGCACCCTCGCCCGTCAGGCAGAGGTCGGCCGCTTCCAGCCGCGTTCGCAGGCCGACGGCCTCGATCACCAGGTCGATGCCGGGCTGGAGCCGTCCGCCGGCGAACGCGACCAGCCCGCCGCCCAGGCCCCCCGCGGCGCCCGAGCCCGGGATGTCGCGAATCGAGGCGCCCAGGTCGCGCTCGACGATCCTCGCGAAGTGGGCGAGGTTCGCGTCGAGCCATTCGACCATCGCGGGCGTCGCGCCCTTCTGGGGTCCATACACGGCCGACGCACCCGTCGGCCCGCAGAGCGGATTCGTGACGTCGCAGGCCACCGCGATCTCGACGCCCTCCAGTTCGGGCCGCCGCGCGGACGAATCGATGCGAGCCAGG
>DAIDHB010000128.1 GCA_027452145.1 Planctomycetales bacterium | reverse complement strand
CCTCCCGCTGGCCCGTTGCGTCCCCAGGACGGACGATGAACCCGTCCGGAGCCATCCCGGCGTGGTCGACGTCGCAAGGGTCCTGGCGCAAGCGGACCGGGAAGCCGCGGCGGGTGAGTGGCGCGCCCGACGGCTGCGCGTGCTGGTCTACCTCGCCGCGTATACCGGGGCACGCGCCTCGGAACTCCTCGCCCTGCGCGTCGAGGATATCGACCTGGCGAGCGCGCAGGTGCTCATCCGCCCGAACCCGCGGCGGCCCCTTAAGACCCGACGGAGTCGCCGGGCCATCCCGATCGCCGGACCGCTCCGACGGGTCCTTGAACCCTGGATCGGCCGGGAGGATCACCGAAGCCAATGGGTGATCCCCCACACCCGGCTCGATGGGCCCTGGTTAATGGGCGCCCCGACGTGCCGGGCCCTGAACGCCGTCCGCGAGCTGGGGCGACGCGCCGGCGTGGACGGGCTGACGCTCCTCGGCTTCCGTCACGCCTTCGCCTCGGCCGCGGACCGCTGGCAGATCGGCCCGAAGGCCCTCCAGGACCTCATGGGCCACACGACGCCCTTGACCCAATGGCACTACCGACACACCGACCCGGAAGAACTCAGGCGGGCCGCCGACCGGGTCCAGTTCGGGCCCCTCTCCCCTCCCCTGCCCGGGGCCGAGGGTCCCCCGCCGACGGAGCCCCGGGCATAATCGGCAGATATTGACGCGATCATGCCGCCGCGTCGGCCGGATTATTTACGTCGCCGGTAGGGGTTCGCCGATCCTTCGAAAGCACGATCGGCGTCCCCCTTACCGAGATCACATAACCGGACAGCCGATCCTCGATCAACTGTTCCACGATCGTCGATTCGTCAACGCCTTCCTGGACGGCCGCGGTTTCGAGGCGCTTGAGCAGGTCATCGCGGATGACCAGCGTCTTCCGCCGGCGCGGCGGCCCATCCTTCGGCTCACCCTTCGTCTTCCGGTCCTTCGCCATCGGTCCCCCCCGCGCATAATCATCCGGTAGGGTGGTCAATGATCGACATAGGAGCGTCATCGGCCGGGCGTCGGACCGGGCATCAGTCGAGGCGCGCGGGCGCGTGCCCCGTGCGTCGGGTCGCGACGATCGCGGGGACGGGCAGGGGGCGGCCGACGTCGGCCGCCGAGTCATGGCCCCTTCGTCGGGGCAGGCCGGGGGGGCGTCCGGCCGATCAGGGTGTCGAGCTTGGCATCGATCCCGTCGAGCCGCCCATCCAGGCGGTCCATCCGCCTCTCCAGCCCGTCGATCCGGGCGGCCTGGTGCTTCGCCTCGGAGACGACCGCCGAGGCGGACCAGCCGATCGTGGCGGCCCCGGTGATGAGCGCCGCGACCGCCCCGAAGACCCCGCCGAGAAGCCACGTCCCCAGCTTGCGGATGATCCGCAATTCCGTCTCGACCGCCCCCCGGAACCCGGCGTAATCGGACCGCAGTCCCATCAGGTGGTCGTCTAGCCGGTCGAGCCGGTCGACCAGGTCGGCGATGTCCCGGGCGTTCTGCTCCGTCGGCGTCGGCATGATCTTACCTCCCGGATGGGGTGTCTGGCGTGACCGGCGGCCGGCAGACACGGCATGGCTGGAATGCTCCCTGCGCCTCGGCGAGTGTTACCCGGACCCCCCGGCCGATGACGTGCCGACAATCCTCGCGGTGGTAGGAGTGTCCCGTCCGGGTGATCCACACCAGCTCGGGCAACTCGGCCGTGTCCCTCCCGGCCCGGAAGGCCGCGAGCAAGAGGGCCAGCCCGGCGACGATCGCCAGGGCGCTCCGGATGGTCACGCGCCGACTCACGGGCCGTCCTTCCCGGAACAGATACCGCAAGTCTTACCGTCGCCGGTGTTGCAATACTTGCAGAGTTCGCAGGTGGAGCAGGCGCGGCAAGGATCCGAGCCCTTGCACCGGGCCGGCTCGGCCGAGCCCGCCAGGGCGACGGCGACGGTCGCTAGAGAAACGATCGCGAGAGCAGTGAACCGGAGCATCCCAATACCCTTCATCGCTTCGGCGCGTCGCGAATCCCCCTGGCCTTGGCGTACTCCACCAAGGCCAGGTCGATGAGCTTCGAAACGTCGGTCCGTGAGTGGTTCGCAAGCTCTTCCACCCACGCCTTCCACTCCGGCGAACCTTTGAGCGTGAACGCCACCGCGAGCCGGCCGGGGGCCGTCTTGGGTTTCGGCGCCTTCCTGGGTTTCGCCATCGTCCCCGTTCCCATTTCGAACCTCCAAAGAATCAAGACCGCGCACTACCCCATCATAGCCCCGGACCCCTCCGGAGGCTATCCGGGTATCGTCCGGGAGCTTGCTCCCCGAAAAAAATATAGTCCGGGTATTGACCCGAATCAAGTCCGGGTATATACTCTGGTTGTCGGGTCGAGCGTCGGCCCGACGGAAACCCCGAGAGACAGGAGACATCAAAATGAGCCGCCGAGACAGCTACCTGACGAGCCTTCGCGAGCAACTGGCCAGTGTGGCCCGGGATCTCAGCACGATGGCCCGCGACGTCGCTGGCACCGAGTGGCATACCGACCGGGTGGATGAGGCCCGGTGGTTGGTCGGTGAGATCGAGCGAGTGGAAGCCCTGGCCTGAAACGAAAGCGGCCCGCCGGTGTGTCCGCACCGGCGGGCCGAGAGACCCTCACAACCCCACTACAGGAGCTTGAGTCATGAGCATCGTAACCGCGAAATTCCCGGCCGTACAGATCCCGACCGACTCGGAAGGATACCTCCGGCCGGACCTCATCCCGATTTCCGCTTATCTCTACTCAACCGGATATTCCGATCGGGCCCGGTCCCGCGTTTTGAACCGGCTGGCCGACGGCGTCAGTCCTCGCGAGTGCTGCAAGGATCGGGCGCTGGCCTGGCGGGATCTCCTCGAAGTCGAGGCGCTCATGCCGGTCGGCCGGGAAGCGATTGCCCCGATCGCCGGCGGGTCGCCCGTGCTGGACTTCGAGCCGGCGACGATCGCCGAGGCACTGGCCGCCTATGACGCCGGCGACGACCTGGGCGACGACCTGGGCGACGACGGGCAGGCCCCCGACAACACGATGAGCTTCGACGCCTGGATCGATTCCCAGGCGGACGGGATTCGGGCCCTCGGCACCGACGCGGCCGATTGGTTGGCCGGTCAGATCGCCGCCCTTGCGGACCGCGCCCGGTTCCTCAACGCATCGACGCCGGCGGAATATGACGAGCGGGCCGAGATCCTCGAATCCGTGGCCCTCTGAGACGACCCCGCCCGGCCGGTGCGACCTGCCTGCCGGGCCCTTCGGAGGGACGGACCGTGACGAATCGAGAGAAGAAAGAACGGCGACGGGCGGCGGGATTGAAGGGCCTCGCAACCCGCCAGGCCCGGGCCGCCGCGGGCCGGCCGCCGGTCGAGCGGGCGGAGCTTCTCCGCCGTGCCGCGGCGCTGGGGATCGAACGAGAGCGGGCGTTCTGGCGGAGGGTCCAGGAGCTTCGGGCTGGCCGGCCGGCGGAATGGTCGCCGGCGACGGTCGCCGCCCTGGCCGCCGTCCTGGGAGGGCCCGACTCATGATGACCGCGAGTTGGGCCAGGCACCTCGGGCGCGATCCGGTGATCCGCTTCGAGCACAAGGGCTGGCAGATCGAGGTTTACCGGGTCGGGCGTCGGCATGAGTATCAGGCCCTCGCGATCGACCCGGGCGGGAAGCAACGCCAGACGGGCCGGATCGGCGGCCCTGGGGCCATGACGCGGGCGGGTTATGAGGCACGGCTTTTGATCGACACCCAGATCGGAGGGCTGGAACCGTGGGAATCACGTTGAACGTGTCGGTGTGCCGGAAGCTGAGCGACGGCGACTTCGGGTCGGTCGGGGCGTCGGTGGGGTTCGACGGTATCGAGGTTCCGGCGGGTTCCTCGGCCGAGCAAATCGCCTCGATCCATCAGTATTGGCTGGCGATCGCCGAGGCCGCGGTGGGTGACGAGCTGGACCGGTTGCGGGGCGAGGGCACGCCCGGCCCGTCCGGCCGCGGCGGGCGGTTCCCGTCCGATGACGATCGACGCCAGGCCCGGGACGATGATGACGGCCAGGGCGACGAGAAGGCCCCGACGAACGGGCGGCAACTCCTCGGATGGGCGTCCAAGCAGGACCCCGACGCGAAGGATTCTGTAGTGGCTTACGGCAAGCGGAAGGGCTTCCCCTCGAAGGTGATCGACTGGAATGATCGCCAGGTGTCGGCCGCTTATCAGGCGATCCGGGGGACCCTATGATCCGCGTGGAAATCGACCGGGCCGAGTCGCCCGGGGACAGACGAGTCCGCCTCGAATGCGAACGGTGCGGGCTGGAGTCGTCGGCCGCGGGCCGGTGTGATTCCGACGATTTCACGGCCGTCGAAATCCTGACGAAAGTCATCCGGGCCATGGCGCGGCATCGGGAAGGATGGTCGCTTTACGAGGGACGCGACTACTGCGGGGTTTGCTCCCTCGAAGTTCCGGAGTCGAACTAAAGCAATCCGGCGATTGGCCGTCCGGTTGGGATCCTCCCCGGGCGGCCAATCGTGTACATTTTCTCCCGCGGGAGCACAACCACGGGAGAGTCACCTTGCGAAAACCCTTCCTCGCTTCGATCGCCGCCGCCCTGGCCCTCTGTGTCCAGGCCCGCGCCGACTCGATCACCATCGCCTTCCCGGGCCTATCCGACGGTCGATCGGTGTACAACTACCTGGGAGACTCTGGGGGCATCAACTGGATCGTCCAGTCGAGTCCGCCGGCGGACTCGATCGGGCCCGGCAATCCGGAGTATGCGGGGTCGCCCGGCCTTGTGTTCCCGGGCGACTGGTCGATCTATCTCTTCACGCAGGGTTATGCCCCGGCCGATTACCTGCTTAGCTCGATCTCCGTCACGATGACGAACGACTCTCAGACGCCTGCGCCCATCAATCTCACCGGCCGAACCTACCACAGTGGGCCCGTCATCGAGGGGCCGAGCTGGAGCTGGTCGGTTGCGGGGCCCGGCACTTATCAGGAGTCACTCGCCGGCTTTTTGGGCGACACGATCGACTTCACCACAACCGGATTCTTCGAAGTGATCCAAATCACTCTCGACCTTCAGCCACCGCCTCCGCCGCCGCCTTCGCCGCCGACCGGGGGCGGAGCCGTCCCGGAGCCGTCGGGGCTCGCCCTGGCCGCGATCGCCGCCGGGACGCTGGTCCTGCGCGCAAAAAAACCCGGCCGCGGGAGCAGGTCCGGGCCGGGGAGGGCGGTCCCGGGGCACAACCCCGGGTGAGGTAAGGAGAGACCCAAGCTTACCGAGTCAAGCCACGTCGGGCCAGCCCCTGGAGACTTCGATGCCAACCGCGACTTTCGCCGGTCAGCCCATTTTTGGGGATATGACCCGGTTCACCGCCTTACCCTTCGTCGGGTCCGCGAGCCAGGCAGACGCGTGGCTTGGCAACCCGGCCGGGACAACGACCGTCGGGCCCTGCGAGCGTGGGCCAGCGCTCGCCATTACGGGCTACCTGATCGGGCCGGACACGCCCACCGTTCAGGCCGCGATTACCGCGTTACAGGCTTGGGCGGAGCAAAATGGCGCCCCGGCGTTCGTGCCGACTTCGACCGCCCCGGGTGGATGGGACACGTGGCCCGGATCCTGGTTTGGGCCGACTGACCTGGTTTTGCAGGGCGTGATCGGCACGAATTCTTTAGGTGGCTATCAACAGGAGTATCGGCTCATCCTCCGTTGTTCGGGCGGACCGAACGACTGAGCCTTACTCTTGCTTGGGGAGTCGATCGGCCATCGAGACCGCACGATCGGCGGTCGCCCGGTCGACTCCCGCGGAGAGGAGCTGGGGGACGGTCAGCTTGCGACGGCGGACCGATTCGGTGAACCCGAGTAGAAGCCAACCGGATTCGGGCGTCCCGATCACGTCGGAGAGACGCACAAGCCCGGCCCGGATGATGCGCAGGTTGTCCGCCCCGACAAGGTTCACCTGCGCATCGGGCCCCATCTCCCGGAAGATTTCCGAGGGGGTCCGATAGACCATTGGGGCATCCCAATCGGGCAGGATGGCCAGCTGGTCACACTGGCAATTCGGGTGGAACGGCAGCGGCCAGGGCTTATTCAGAATCCGGCCGTGGCGGCGGATGCAGAACCCACACGGCTTCCGCAGGCTGGAGACCAGCTGGTAATGGGTGGTCTTATCCCGGCCCGTGTTCCGCCACCGTCCGGACCGCGGCGGTTCGAAGCCGGTGGGGATCTCGGGACCCGGGCCGTGGGCATGGGCGTCCATCATTCCTCCGGCTTCTCGGCCGTCCTGGGGAACATCGCCTCTTCGATTCGGTCAACCAGGTCCTTCTCGCCACGGATCCGGACGAAGGGGCCCGTGTCGCCGGCGACGATCGCGACGGAGATCCGCGCGGCATCCACTTCGCCGAGGACCTCGCGGGCCGTTGACCGGACGTCGTCCAGGAGCGCCTCGGCCGTGTCGGGCGGGAGAATGGCGGACATGGGAAGCCCCCGGTTATCGGCGATCGGGCAGCGCGTGCCGATCGCTGAGGATTAAATGCGTCTCTTGCCTCGGATCGAAGACCCAGGACACACCCACTATCCAGGGATAGGTCGGGGCTTCCCCCTGGTCGACGGCGATATTGGTTTGCAGCGAAAGGTTTACACCCGAGATTCCGTCGATGCGATCCCCAACCCGGTAATAATCGGTGATGTAGGGGATGGTGATCGATCCGGAGATGGTGGGAGCCTCTCGCCTCGATCGAAGCTGAGCCGCCAGCGCGTCGGCCGCCGCGGTGTCGTCCCGAACGACCACGGGATCAGTCCCGTCGCCGCCCATCAGAGAGTAATTCTGGCTCGACACATCGACCGACCCATGTTGGAACATATCGCGTCGATCGGCGATCCGCCACCGGGCAAAGGTGGTGGGGCTGGCGATCCGCTTCGGGGCCGAGATCGGCATCCGCAAATCGTCTTCGATCACGGTGGTTAGACGAAGCGCGGGCATGGCCCCAAATGTCGGTGCCCCGGCCGGCGGCGCGGCCCACCAGGTGATTCCGCGGATCACTCCGCCGGGGACCAGCTCGTTACCGCCGCCGATCGCCGAGGCCCGGCCGACGGACCAGTCTTCCGGGTATTCACAGGTCACTTCGATTCCCAGACGATCGGGCAGCAGCTTCCAGCCGCCCCGGATCGATTGCCAGGTTCCCGACCCATCCCAGGGCGCCCCGGGATCACCGGTGTAATCGAAGCTGATCGACAGGTCCGCCTTCAGAGGACGATGATCCGAATCGGCGCTCAGCAGCGTCTTTGAGCCCGGGCGATAGCGCGTCACCCAGGACGGGGTTCCATCGGAGTCGTCGGGGAAGATCGGGGTGAAGTCGGCCGGGTCGGTTGCCCACTGCGATTTGACCGTGTCCCAATGGCCGTCCCCGCACTCGTCCGCGCCGTACCAGCGATATTTTCGGGCGACCGTCGCGGGCTGGTCAGAGAGGTTTCCGAGCCGGAAAGCCGCCCGGGCCGATGCCGCGGCGTCGGCCGCCGCGGGCTGGTAGAGGGGCCGGAGAATCCAGGAAATCTCGACCCGCCGCTGAGCCGTCTCGACCTGATAGGCGTTGACAATCCCATTCATATCGAGCGATAGCTCGATGTCGCGGGCGTTATTGACGGTCGGGTCAATCATCCCCGGCGTCAAGTAGACCGACTTCGGGGCGATCGTGGCCCACTGGTCTCGGCGGTAGAGGGACAGGAGCGTCTGGGGCGCCCCGTCCGGATCGGCGGACTGATCGTAACGGACCTGATACCCGGCGTAGGCAGTCAGGATCGAGAGCGCCTCGGGCAGCTCGTGGTTGGCCGCGTCGAAGTCGGGGACCTGGAGCGGCCCGAACGTGTAACTGGCCGGGTCCTTCGGGTCGATCACGTCGTAACCCTCGGCCGGCTGGTAGGTCTGCAACATCGCGTCGATCGAGGTTAATGGCGGGTTGACGACCCACGTTTCGGCTCCGTTCTCCGTCGCGAGGAGATACCGGACGGCCATCCCAACCGACCAGTAGGCCCGGGGGTCGGGCGATCGTTCCAAGCCCGGGTCGACGAAGACCGGGTACTGATTGCCGGTCTTGGGGTCGATCGTATCGGCTCCGGTCCCGGTGGCGTTCGGTAGGGATCCGCCCCGAGATCCGAGGCCGTCTATCGAGGGGTTGAACCGGGGACGGAGATCGGTCGAGATGTCGGAAGTACCGTCGGTAATGGCGATGCCGGACGGGTCCGCATCGCGCTGGATCCGGCCGCTGATCGGGGAATCCCAGAGCCGCACTTCCAGCCCGACGCCCGTGAAGCTTGCGGCCTGGCGGCCGGGCGTCCCTTCCGCGTTGATCTGGGGGACCTCGGCGAAACCATCCCACAGGACCCAGGGCGAACCGTCCGGATTCGACGCCGCGATCACGAGCCTCTGATCGGGCAGGACGACCCAGGGGTTGAGCGCGGCCGTGACCCCGAAGACTTGCACGAAGCTGTTAGGCCAACCATAAGTCGCCGCCATCGTGTCGTCAAACAGGTAGCGGAACCGGGCGGCCGAGGGTTCCGGGCCCTCGCGGCGATCGACCCGGACTGGGACCACGTTGGGGATGAGCTGGTATCCCCCGTCCGGGCTGTAGGCATACACGGCGACGTCCAGGGCGTTACCGAAGAGAGGGGCGCCCGAGTAATCGAGATCGAAGGACCCGGGCATTTCACGGCCCTCCCCGGGATGCTCGAGCTTCCCATTCGTCGCCGAGGATCTCCGATACCCGATCGCAGTCCGACGGAATCACCCCGAAGAAAGATCGGATAATTTGCTTATGGGATTGGCCGGTCTCGGCGTAGTAGGCCCGGTCCCGATCGGAGACCCCGCGGTCGTCCGTCTCGCCCGTCCCGTAAATGATCTCCGCTTCGGTCGGGGTCGACAGGACCTCGCCGGCGATGTGATCCACTGCGAGCATCTGGCCCGTCTCGATATTGGGCTTGTTGAATCCCTTCGCCTTCACTGTTCTGGGGGCGTTGTCCTGCCAGGCCCCGTCGGTCCCTTCGCCGAGGAGCCCACGGGCGTGGATCGCGCCGGCGATCTCGCCGGCGATCCGGTCCCCGACGGTCCCGACGCCGGCGGCCGAGGGGCCGTCGAGGCGCAGGGCCCCGGGCCGAGTGGTGGCGGCCAGGTCGTCGATGTTGGATTCGTAATGGGCTCCCAAGGATCACCTCCCATCGGCCGCGCCGGGCTGGCGGATCGTCACGCCGGCGGCCGGGCCCATCGTCGCCGCGGCGGACCCGGGCCGAGTCGCCCCGATCTTCCGGCCCTCGGCTTCGAGCTTCGTGTTGATCCGCTTGAGTTCCGCGAGCATCTCTGCGAAGACGCGATCCTCCCCGCCCCGCTGATGCTTCGCCAGGTATTCGCGTCGGGATGGGGCATGCGGCTTTCCGCCCGACCACTCATCGTGCCACCACTCCGGCTCCCGATAGGGCTGCTCGAGGTAGGCACGGCCCGCCTTGCTCGATTCAAGGCCCCTCTGGAGTCGACGGACCGAATCCGCGTGGACCTCCTGTTCCCGCCGGCCGCCGAACGCCCATGCGGTCGCATGAGAAAGCCAGGCACCAAGCCCGCCGTGCTCCATCTCCCCGGCCGATTCGACGGCCGCGGCCGAGTGTTCCTGATAGCGCCTCCATTGGTCGATCGATCCGCCGCGCTCGAGCCGAGCGGCCGACGTGGCGGCCGACGCCCCTACGGACTGTCCCTCATTGCTCCTCATGTATTCAGCGAACTCGGCCTGAACCCGGGCCGCGGCCTGCGGTCGGGTCCCCGCTTCCTTCCGGGCCCGGTCGAAAGCCCCGCCCCTCTGGCCGTAGGTTATGGCGGCACGGATGCCGCCGAACGCCCGGATATCGTGGAAACCATGCTGATCGAGGAAGAATCCCTCATCCTCGCCCCGCGCGCGGGCCTTGTCGGCGGCGCCCTGCGCCGCTGTCAGTTCCTCGAAGATATTCATCCCCGGCTTGATCCCGAGCGCCTCCGCGAAATCCGGCTTCTGGCGTGCCCGCCGCAATCCTCGGAGCACGGCCCGGGTGTACGCGCTCGCCTGCTTCGGGTTCCTCTCGCTGATGCCGCGCAAGAGGACGGCCGCGCCGAGGGGATCGTTGAACTCTCCGCCTTCACCGACCGACTCACCGACCACTTCGGAGAGTTGCCCGAGCAGAGGCCCCGTATAGCCGGGAGCAAGCTGCATCGTTTCCGCTAACTGCCCATACTGGCCGAGAATCTCCTCATTCGAGGCCCCGGCCTTCGACCGGCTCATCACCGTCGCGAGCAACCGGGAAGCATCGGCCCCGGACCATCCTTTTTTCCCGACGGCATACCCGGCGACGATCTTTTGAAGGTGATTCGCCTGTTCGGATGAGAACTTTTTACCTTCCCCGACATACTGGCCGCCGTAAGCCTGGAAACCCGTCTGGAAGTCCCGCCACTGATCGGCGCTGATACCCGCGCTCGAAGCCTCTCGCGCGAACTGGGCGGCGGTGGCGGCCGTGTTGGGCATGTTCCGGAGCGCGGCCAGTTCCCGGTTTTCGGTCCGGGCCGCCGCCGCTTCGGAGCCCATTTGCTGGCTATAGAGGGTTGCCTCTCGCTCCGATGAGAGGATGCCGCGCTGGTATTCGCTGGCGACCCCCAAACCGGCCGCCATGACAGCGAGGCCCGGAGCCGCGTTGGTCACGTCGGGCCGGGGGGCGGGCGGCCCGGGCGGGACTGGCCGGGGATTGATTGGGATCGCTCCCGAGCTACCGATGATCCCGCCGCCGCTGGACCCGCCGTAACCGCCCGGGCCGATCACTTCCCAGGGCCCGGACCGGCCGACGATCGCCCCGCCGCCCGGCGCGGGCAGAGCCCCCATCGCCGGAGGTGGGAGGGCCGCACCGGCGCCGCCGCCGCCCTGGCCATACCAGGTGCCGAGCGGGTGGCCTCCCGTCGCCAGGGCCCCGCCGGATGGCCCGGGCAGAGCTCCCATCGCGATCATGCCCGGGAGGCCGCCTGCGACGGACACAGGGGACGGAGGTGGTGGCGGCGGGGGCGGTGTCGGGGCCGCGTTCCCGGCCTGCCCGCCTCCCGACGCACCTCGGCCCGCGCCGCCGGCGGGACTGGCCGGGCCGGAGGCCTGCGCCGCCTGTTGCTGGCGCTGGCGCTCACGATCCCAGAACGCCTGACTGGCCGCGTCGGCGGCGGTCGCGTCGTAGGATACCTTGATGACCAACTCGCGCTCAGCCACGGCAGAGCCCCAGCGCCTGGAGTGCGGTTAAGTGTTTGCAGGGCCCGGACCCGGATCCGGCGTACCGTGCTCTCGGGCAATCACAGGTCATCCCGGACCGGGTCCGGGCGATCGCGTAAGTCGAGCCGTCCGGCTTTCGGAGGAGCCAGTCCCGGCCGACACGAATCAGTCGGTAATCGACCCCGCCGAGGCGCAGAATGAGCGCGGCGGCGGTCGGTTCGGGCGGGGTTTCTTGGGTCGGCTTCATCAGAACATCGCCTCCATAGCGGCCCGCTGTTGGCTCGCAATCGCCGCTTCGAGGTGCGCGCCGCCGGCCCATTCGATGAACGGCCGGAGCTTGCCGGGGAGCTTCTCCCCGTCGGGCCCCCGGCGCGGGGCGGAAAGCTCAACGGCCAGGTCCTGCGCCTCGATCAGATCGATCTCATCGCCCGCGTACCCGGCCAGCCTCGCGGCCAGCGTCAGATAGCGGGCGTAGGTTTTGGGCCGCCGACACCCAGGATGGCCGAGTCGATTCCGTCCCATCGGGCCACCGAGGCCGGATCATCCTCATCCCAGACGAGGAGCCCGGCCAGCTCGTCATCGGCCAGGTCGTAGTTGACCCGCAACAGGGCGACCGCGGCATCCATCCTGGCGGACCAGTAGAGGTCCCCGCGGATACCGCCGGGCGGGGCGGTGATGGCCGCGATCCACTCGGCCATCCGGGGAATCGACTCGCCGGCGACGGTCCGGGCGATCGCCGGTCCATACCGGCCGTCGTCGCCCCGGGCCGGAGTCAGCCGGAGCCGGGTCCGCGGAAACGTCCAGGATTGACCGTCGGCCAGTTCGGCGGGGACACCCTCGCTGAACCCGGGCCGACGGCGCGAGCGTTCGTCGATCATTGGTCGGTCTCCCTCGCCTCGCGCCCGATCGTCCGGAGCCCGACGGAGGCGCCGAGTAAGGTCAGGTGCCCGATGGACGCGATGGCCATTGCCTCGCGGCGGGCCCATCCCGCCCCTCGCGCCTCGGCGACGGCCAGGCCGGCGAGAGCCCCGGCGACGAAGGCGGCCCGGTGGCCGGGCGGTGGGGCCCCGTCCCGGTAGGTTTGCCAGGCGGATTCGATGGGGCCCATGTCATGCCCGGGTGAAGCTCAAAGGGTTCGTGGCACCATCCCCGGCATAGGCCCGGAAGGTGGTGGTGGCCGTGGCGAAGTGGCCCCAATGGCCGTTTTCATCGGTACTCTGGGCCACCGCGTTGGCCATCGTCCAGACAATCGAGCCGCCCACAACACCCAGGGCGTCGTTCTGGGTGGCGAGGATCGTCCCCGACGCGCCGGGATTGATGGCCATCAGTGTCGCAACGTCGCCGGAAGTAATTGCACAACGTGGGCGGTTGATGTTGTTGGCAATGACAACCGGGTATCGATTGTTGTCGCCGGCGAACTCGATCAACTCGCCGCCCTGGGAGAAGCTGACCGACGTGACCCGGGTGAGGGCCGCGCTCGCGAACGAGACCGACGTCCAATTTATCTGCAAGGCCGTCATATCACCCTCGAGGGCCGCGACCCGTCAGCGCACGGGCAAGGCCGTTCAGGGCCCGGACCCGTCGCCGGGCGATCACCGCGGCACAGGCGATCGTCAGGAGTGTCGGCACGAAAATGAGGTACGACACGTTAAAACTCCTGGATAAGTAAGGGCCGGCCCGGAGAGACGAAACGGGCCGGCCGGTCCTGCCGAAAACGTCCGGCGGGGATCTCGATTACTTCGCCTGGCGGGCGTGACTGGCCGCCTTCTTCGCGTGGTCGGCCGCCTTCTTTGCGTGGTCGGACTTCTTGGTCGAGCCCTTGCTCTTACCCTTGGTGAACCGGCCCGAGGCGCTTCGCTTGGGGGATGCCATTTTGGCGACTCCTGGATTTCTCGCGGTCAGACAATCACCGCCGCCGAGAGCCCGTCGACCGCGGCCGGGCCGGTGGCATTACCGATGACCGTTACCGAGGTCGGCGGCCCCGATCCCCACCCATTCGCAGGGACCACGGTCAAGGTGTAAATGAGCCCGTCGGACAGGCCCGCGACGTCGAAGGAAAACCCCCCGTAGGGCATCCCCGACGCCGCGGAGACCGACCCGACCGCGGCCCCGTTGAAGGTCACGTTGAAGCTCGTGGGGGGTGACGCCTCGCCCGCTGGATAGGTCCACTCGGCCCGGGCCTTCCCGCCGGCCAGGGCGACCGCCCGGAGGCCCGACACCGGAGACGACGGCCGCGCCGTGATGTCTCTTCCGTAAGGATCGAGCTCGATCGTGACCGCGCAATCGAGGTTCTTCTCTTCGCCGGCCAGGGCGATCGCTCGAAGGCCGAAAGAAGTCGCCTGGCCGGCCGCCAATGGGCCGCTAGACCAGCTCGCCGCGGTCGTGACCGTGATCGGCGTGTTGTAATCGATCGCGGACCCATTCCACCCCGCATAGACCGTATAACCGACCCCGGAAACCGGCGGGGTCGGTGGCGGCACGGAGGGGAGCCTCTGCCCGACGATCGCCCGTCCGCCGCGGCCACGGACCCGCCCGGGTACCGGCCACGGTCGGATCAATCCGACCGCCATCGGCGGCCCGTCGCCGGCCAGGGCGATCGCG
>DAIDHB010000127.1 GCA_027452145.1 Planctomycetales bacterium | reverse complement strand
TGGAGCTGGTCCGCAAGCCGGCGGGCCAGAAGGGGTTCGTGCTCCTGAAGCGGCGCTGGGTCGTGGAGCGGACCTTCGCCTGGCTGATGCTGAGCCGGCGGCTCGCGCGCGACTACGAGCGACTGACGGAATCCAGCGAGGACATGGTACAGGTGTCCGCGATCCATCTTATGCTCAAGCGATTGAGACCAGTCTGAATACCTTCTCACACGCGTTCTCTGGCGGCTGGATCGGCACTGATGCTGCCTCACCTCTTCGCTTTTGAACAGGTGCGAACCACGACCCGTGAGCGCGGACCTGTCGCTACGCCGTCCGCACCCGGCTCCTCCGAAGGTAGGCCGCTGAAACACGCGGACCTCGGGTTGCATCCGGTCGACCTCGAGCGCCGAACGTTCGGGTGGCCGCGATCAGAGGCCGGATCCGATCGGGCCGGCGGTCCGTTGGTGGAGGCGGCTTCGTCCGCCGACCCGGGGCCTCGCCACGGATCGCACGGGACGCGAAATCTCTATTCGCAATAGGCGTCGGCGGCGGCCTGAGCGTAGGTCGGCTCGAGCTCGACGGGGATGATCAGCTCGGCCGTGAGCGCCAGCGGCAGCGCGGGCAAGCTGGATCCGACCGTCAGCCGGCGCTGCCACGTCTCGAGGAAGCGGCCCCCCTCGGGAGTGACTCCACCGACGTTCCAACTGACCGCGTGCGGGGCCGGACACGGAGGTTGGGCATAGTCAAGGGCCGCCGCGACCGCGTCGGCGAACGAAAACCCTTCCGGCCGCCTGTGAACATCGACGAGCATCAGGTGGACGCCGTCCCAGATATAGCCGACGTAGCGGTTGGTGTAATGCTCGCGGGCGGCGGGGCGATCCTTGTTGCGCGGGGAGACGAGCTCGATCGCCGCCACCAGGCGGCCCTCATGCACGATCTGGATGGCGAGTTGGGGGTCGCGCGCCGCCAGGGCGATCCCTCGATAGTCGGGGGTCGCCACGGCCGTCGGGGCCGCGGCGCTCGCGGAAGCCGGGGCTTCCGGCCGCCAATGCCGGACCGCGACGTCCGGCCGACCGACTCCCGTCTCGATCGTCAATCCGGGTACCGATCCCAGGTAAGCGCGAAACCCGGATGGCAGCCGGGGTTTGAGCCACAGCGATAAGTTCGTGATCCAGTAATGGTGTACGCTGTCCCAACCGCGGTCGTCAGTCCAGTCATGGAGCGGCATCGGCGAAACCTCGAGGGTTCGTTGGGCAACTCGGTCGCTCTGGCCTGCCTGCGATCTCCGATTCTACTCCCCCTGGCGGCCGTCCAGCCAACCCGTCGGTTTCCGCTCGCCGAACGCGAGGCGGCGGTTCGGCGGACGCTATGGCCGTGGGCGCTCGATCACGCGTACAACCGCGGTCCGGGAATCAAAGAGCGGGCCGGTCGGACGGACGGAACAGGTCTTTTGCAGGTGCCGGCCCTGTCCGGCGACCGGGCGGTCCCGGGGCGAGTCCGACCGGCGGACCTGGCCCGGCGGGATGCCGGCTTGCCCAGTTGAAAGCATCGAACGGGCGGCCGGCGCACCAGCCCGGCACGCGAGCCGCCCGTCGGACGTCCCGAGGCGCGACGGTGGGCGCCCGCCGCGCCCCGATCCGTCCTGCCTACCGCGATCCCCTGGCCGTCGCGGTCGGGCCGATCCTGTCGAGCAGGGCGGCGAATTCGGGGGCGGATCGGATCGGGTCGAGGTCCGGGTCGGTCTCGAGCGTCATCCGGTCCTTCCAGCCCAGGGCGATCGCCCGGCCGATCGCCTCGAGGGCGGCGGCGCGGTCGGCCGCGGAGCGATCGCCGCCGGCGCGCGAGCCGAGGGCATACACGGCGGCGAGGTCGAGCGAGAGCCTGGCGTTGCCGGCGGCCCGGCCGGCCAGCGCCCGGGCGCGCTCAACGGCCTTGTCGCGCCGGCCGCAACGGGCCAGGGCGATGGCGAAGCCCGCGTCGCGGCCGACGTCCGGCTCGGCCCGCGCCGCCAGGTCGGCCTGGAGCTCCAGCGACCGCTCGAAGTCCCGCTTCGCCCCGTCGGCGTCGCCGAGCCGCTCCGCGGCGGTGCCGCGGTGGTAGAGGGCGCGGGCGAGGGCCGACGCGATCCGGACGTCGTCGCGGTCGATCGCCCGGACCCGCTCCACGGCCCGCACGGCCCGGTCATAGGAGGCGCGGGCCCCGGCGGCGTCGCGGCGGGCCCGAAGCGCGAGGTGGCCGAGGTAGGTGTGCGAGATCGACAGGTCGCTGGCGGCGGTGATGGTGTCGGGGTCCTTCGCGGCGAGCCCCTCGCGGATCTTCAGCGACTCGCGGAACTCGATCTCGGCGGCGTCCGCGTCGCCGAGCAGCAGGCTGACTTCGCCGAGCCGGTCGTGCGTGCCGGCCCACTCGCGAAGGAACTCGGGGTCCTGCTCGATCTCGAAGTTGACGACCTTCTTGCGCCAGGCCTGGGACTCCAGGTAGTATCGGCGGGCCTCAACGGGGTCGCCGCGGAGGAGGGCGTTCTCGGCGAACTCGCCGTAGTTGATCGAGATGTCGCGCTTGATGCCGGCGTTGCCCGGTTCGAGCGACGCCCACTTCCGCCGCAGGTCCATCGCCTCGCGGAAGTATCTCAGCGAGGTCTCGTAGTCGCGCGGGTGGTCCTTGTGGAAGCCGCCCAGGACGCTCTTCTGGCCGGCGAGGTTGCGCAGCGCGATGGGGTCCTCGGGGTTGTCCTTGTAGAGCTTCTCGAGGATTCGGAGGTTGGCCAGGTGGTGCTGAAGCGCCTTGTTGTTCTGGCCGGCGATCTCGTAGATCCAGCCGGCGCGCTGGTGGGCGGCGGCGAGGACGCGGTAGAAGTAATACCGGGGCTGATCCGCCGCGTCGACGCGGTCCCTGAACAGCATCTCCTCGTCGTCGGCCGGCTTCTCGTAGATCTTGTCGAGCCCGTCGGCGACGATCTCGACCAGGGCGGCCTTGAGGGGGGCCAGTCCGGGGCGGTTCTTCAGCTCCTGGTCGGCCCTGGTGATCAGGGTGTAGAGCGAGACGATCGCCAGGTTGCCGCGGAAGGCGGCGGCGGCGTAGGACGTGCGGGCCTCGGCGGTCTTCGCCTCGGCGATCGCCCGCGCCGCCTCGGCCTCCTTCTTCTTGTCGTCCGCCTCGAGCCGCGCCGATCGCTCCGCCAGGGCGCTCTTGCCGGCCCTGTCCTCGGCCGCCTCGGCCGCCTGGCGGGCCGCCTTCTCGCGCCCGAGGGCCGCGACGGCGGCGTTCCTTTGCCGGTTGATCTCGAAGACCAGGGCCGTCGAGGTCGCGGCGATGGTCGCGAGCAGCAGCAGCACCGTGGCGCCCAGCGCGGCGACGCGGGGATTGCGCATGCACCAGCGCCGGAGCCGCTCCGGGGCCGAGACCGGCCGCGCCAGGATCGGCTGTCGGCCGAGGAAGCGGGCGAGGTCGTCGGCCAGGGCGGCGGCCGAGCCGTAGCGCCTCGCCGGCTCCTTCTGGAGGCACTTCAGCGCGATCGTCTCCAGGTCGATCGGCACCCCGGGCTGGAGCCTCGTCGGCGGCACGGGCTCGCGGGTGCGCACCTGTTCGAGCGTCTCCAGCAGCGTCGTGCCCGTGAACGGCGGCCGGCCGGTCAGGAGCTCGTAGAGGATCGCGCCCAGGGAGTAGAGGTCCGAGGCCGGGCCGATCCGGCTGTTGCGGCCCCAGGCCTGCTCGGGCGACATGTAGCTGGGCGTCCCGAGGATCGTCCCGGACTGCGTCTGATGCGAGTCGACCTCGAGCCACTTGGCCAGGCCGAAGTCGGTGATCTTCGGCTCCTCGCCGCACATCAGGACGTTGGCCGGCTTGAGGTCGCGGTGGACGATCCCCGAGTCGTGCGCCGCCTGCATCGCCCGTGCCAGCCTCTCGACCAGCTTCGCCGACCACCGCGGATCCTGCGGCTTGCCGGCGATCCGGCGGTCGAGCCCGCCCCCCTCGACGAACTCGAGCGAGAAATACGGGAGGCCGCCGGCCTCCCCGACGTCGAAGATCTGGACGATCCCCGGGTGCCGCAGGTGGGCGACCGCCCTGGCCTCGTTGAGGAACCGCTCGAGTGCGACGGTCGTCGCGTGCGAGCCGGCCAGGACGACCTTCAGGGCCACGACGCGGTCGAGCATCAGGTGCCGCGCCTCGTACACGACGCCCATGCCGCCGCGGCCCAGCTCGCCGAGGATCTCGTAGCCCGGCACCTCCGGCCCCGGCGCCGCGGCGCGAGGCCCGCCGCCGGCGTCGTCGGGGTCCGCCTCGACGACGGTCTCCGCCGGGCCTTCGGCGGAGTCGGATCCGTCCTCGACGAAGTCGGACCCCTCCTCGATGGTGTCGGATCCGTCCTCGACGGTGTGCTCCGACAGGGTTGGCGGTACGCCGACCGCCTCTCGGGCCGCGGCATCGGGCCGGGTCCGGGGAAGGTCGGCCACCGCGCCGGGCCCATCCTTCGGATCGAGGGCGACCGTGGCCTCGACGGCCGGTGGGGGCGAGATCCCGGTGGCTGGCACGGTGGCCGGGAAAGGCGGCGAGGCCGTCGGGCCGAGCCCGGTCGCCCGCATCGGCGACCGCCCGCGATCGCCGCGGTCCGGCTCCGTCAGCTCCCCGGTCGGTGACGCGCGCCAGGTCTCCGGCGCCCGGAGGAGGAACTCCTCGGCGGCCGGCGGTGCTTCTCCCTCGTGGGCGCGCTCCTGCCCCCGCTCGAACTCGCCCCGCTGCTCGATGGCAGGCCGCCCGGATTCGTCGCCCGATGATGGCAGCGTCTCGCCCGGATCGCTCATGTCGGCACCTCCGTCGGTCGCGATCACCGGCGATTCTACGGCACACCCTACGGCCGGCACCACCTACGACCGGCGCGGGGCTGAAATCTACGTCAGCCTGGATGACGCGGGGTGTCATCCGGGGGGAGGAAAGTGGTTTGCCGGGAGTGTGGAGTACGACGACCGCCCCGACGCCGGCCCATAACCCGGCTCCGTCCTGGCTAACCGGCCACGTCAGTCGCCGGGTCCTGGCTGAAGAGAAGGCACCCGGCGACTCACGTCGCCGGTTCGCCCTGCCCGGCCCTACGGCTTCGCCGGGGCGGCTGCGGAAGCGGGCGAGGCGGGGGCGAGGAAGACGGGGCGGCCCTCGGCCAGGGCGGGGTCGTCGGGGGCGGCGAGGTGCGGCTGGCCCTTCTCGACGGCGCCGATCTTTCGCCACGCCGAGTGGCCGCCGTCGGCCGGGACCACCAGTTGGATCGCGCCGTCGGGCGCGGGCTTCGGGCCGGTGCGGATCTGCCAGGCGTCGCCCTCATGGGCCAGCCAGCCGACCGTGCGCGGGCGCTCGGCCAGCACGCGGCGGACGGCGTCGCGGCGAGCCAGCGCGTCCTTGCGCGCGGGGGCGATGTCCGGCAGCGACCGCACGAGCGCCAGGGCCCTGGGCCGGACCTGGTCGGCCTCGCGGTTCTCGGGGTCCATCCAGGGGACGTTCGTGTCGACATCGGCCTCGTCCACGAGCTTGCGGAACGGGCCGAGGGCCTGCTGGAGCGGGTCGCTCCCCTCCATGCCCAGCGCGAGGACGTTGCGGAGCAGGGCCACGCGGAGCACCGGATCCAGGCCGGGCTGGGTGCGAACCTGGTCAATCATGTCGAGGATCACGGTCTCCCAGTCGATCTTCTCGGGCGGGGCCTGGAGCGTCGGCTTGAAGCGCGCGGCGAGCTTGGTCTGCGGGGCGACCTCGGTGCGGACGACCCAGGCGGGGACGATGCTGAGCGTGCGCTCCTTGCCGTCGAAGCCGGCGAGGTAGCGGACCGACCGTGCGTCGCGCGCGGGCTGCTCGGTGAGGTAGTAGTGCCGCTCGCCGCCGGCGGCCGGCGGGCGGAGGGTCATCATCCAGAGGTTGTCGACCAGGAGGTCGGTCATCAGGCCGCGGAGCTTGCCCAGGGCACCCTCGGCCTCGGCACTGCGGTGCGACATGGCCTCCATGGCCTGGCGATAAGCGGCGGCGCGGTCGAACTCGGGCGAGGCCGGAAACTGGGTCATGAACTGGCGGCACTGCGAGGCCCGGGCGCCCGCCTCCTGGGGCGGGACAGCAGGCCCGCCGTCGCCGCGCCAGCCGGCGGTGATCCGGTCCCATTCGCCGATCGCGTCCCAGGCGGGCTGGTCGTGGATCGTGGTGGCGAAGGCGCGCGAGCGGGGGGTGTCGGGGAAGGCCTTGGCATAGGCCTGGAGCGCCGTGGTCAGCGCGCCGGGGCTGAACGAGCCGTCGGGCGAGTAGGCGACGGCGGAGGTGATGGCCGATTCGAGCCGCGTCTGGAGGCCGCGGCGGTCGATCAGGCCGCGCGCGGCGTCGAGCCGATCGGAGAGGCCCTTGCTGCGGTCCTGGACAGCCTGGCCGGAGATGGCCACGTCGGCGGCGATGTCGGCCAGCCCGCGCTCGGCCTCGGCGATCGCGGCGATGGCCTCGCGGTCGGTCTCGGGCTTCGCACCGGCGGCAGTCAGGCGGGCCTCGGCGCGGTCCACGGTGGCAGCGATCTCGTCGAGACGGGGGGTTAGCTCCTTGTCGCGGCGGGCCTGCTGGGCCTGGACGGCCGCGGCGCGGCGGCGGACCAGGTTGTCGACGGCCGATTTCTCGGTGTCCAGCCGGGCGATCTTGCGCGCCTCGGCCAGGGCGGGGGGCTCGGCCGCCGACGGCGGGGCGGCCTCGGCGTCGCGCATGGCCTGGTCGAACTTGAGGGCGCGATCGGTCTCCTTCTGCTGCTCGGCATCCACCCGCGCGCGGACGTCGGCCAGCGCGGGGTATTCGAGCAGGGCGGGGTCGGAGGTCTCGACCTTCTTGAGCAGGGCGACGGCCTGGTCGAGTTCGTTCAGCTCGAGGTGGTCGGCGACCCTGGTGGCGACGCGGTCGGCCTCGGACGATCGGGCCTGGGCGCGGGCGGCCATGTAGATGAGCGAGGCGACGAGCAGGGCGGCGGCGGCCGAGCCGGCGGCGATGAGGCGGCGGCGGCGGACCTCCGCTCGCTCGGCGTCGTGCAGGCGGGTGATGTAGCGCTGGCGGAGCGCGTCGGGAAGGCCGTCGGGGTGCGAGCCGACGGCGTGCGCCAGCCGCTCGAGCTGCGACGGCGGGAGGTTGCCGGGGTAGTCGAGCGCGCGGACCAGTTGGTCGAGCGCGTCCTGGTGCTCGCGGTTCTCGCGGTCGATCCGGTCCTGGTCATCGAGCCAGTCGAGCGCCGGGCGGACGCGATGGGCCAGCGGGTCGTCGCGGTCGAGCGAGACGGCGGCGGCCACGCGAGTCCAGTCGTGGCGCGCCTGGCGGGCCCGGAAGGAATCGCGGTTGCCGTGGGCCTCCTCCATCCGGCCGGCGAGGTCCTCGAGCTCGGCGCGGGCGCGCTCGGCCTTCATCTGGGCGTCGACCTTGCGGAGCGACTGGACGAGCGGCCGCGACGGCTGGTCGACCCAGCCGGATTGCTCGACCTCGGCGACCAGCCGGCCGAGGCGCTCCGGGTCGTGCTGACGCAGGGCCTCGCTCGCCTCGTCCTGGATCTCGAGCATACGGACCTGCTCGAAGGCGCGGAGGTCGTCGGTCCAGATGGCGTTGTTCGGGTCTTGCACGGCGAGCTGGCGCAGCACGGCGATCCGTTGGCGCAAGGGGGCGCGCTGGAGCGCCAGCCGCCGGTGGCGGCGAAGCAGGTCCTGGAGCGGGTCTTCCTCGGCGTAGGCCTCGTTGAGCAGCCGGGCGGGCTCAAGGGGAATGCGGGGCGCGGGGGCGAGGTCGTGCATCTGCACCAGGTCGTCCCACTCGGGGCGCTCGGGGAAATCCAGGACGGCCAGCGAGTCGAGGAGCTTGGGCTCGGCCTCGGCGAGCTGGATCGCCTCGGAGCGCAGGCCCTGCTGGAGCAGCCGCTGGCAGCGGGCCAATCGGTGAGCGGCGTCGGCGCAGGCATCGGCATACGCCGAGGCCAACCCGGCCAGCCGGCCGTTCTGGGGCGCCGCACCCGCGTGCAGGGCCGTGCGGATCTGCTCGACGATCTCGTGGTAGTCCGCCATCGTGCTGGTTTCCGAAGGACGATCGTTCCTATCTTGATTGACTTCTTGTCGCCGTCCGGCGATCCCCGGCGGCCGTTACGGCCCGTCGTCGTCGCCGTCCGGGTCGCCGATCCGCGAGATGTCGATCAGGCCGACGCCCTCGACGTCCAGGCCGATGACCAGGCTCATCGTGACGTGCGCCGGCTGGGCGAGCAGGTCCTCGATCTCGCGGATCCGGTTGAGGGATTTCAGCTCCGCGATCTCGCCCACGAGCTTCTCGCGCGCTTTTCGGGTGCCCTCGCCGTTGTCTCGCAGCTCCCGGAGCCGCTCGGTGCGATAGGCGAGCGGGTCGCGCAGCTCGCCGGTCTTGTCGCGCGGGGTGTCCTGGCGGAGCTGCTCCATTCGCGCGTCGCGTTGGTCGCGGCCCTTGCGCACGCTGCCGGCGTCGGACTCGATGCGGACGTTGATCATGCCGGGATGGTCGAGGGGGATGCCCAGGCGGAGCTTCACCTCGCCCGGGATCAGCTCGCGCTCCAGCGGGACCGGCGAGTCGGCCGGCGCGGGCCTGGCTTTACCGTTGTCCCTGGCCTTTTCCTTGCCTTCGGCGGCGGCCTCGGCCTCGGCCGCCGCGTCGGGGCCGGGTTCGACGACGAGGCGGGGAGAGTCGGTCCGACCGCCCTTGCCGTTGCCGCCCTCGTCGGTGGGCGACTCGGGACGGCTGATGACCGCACGCCAGCGGCGGATGACCGGCTTCCATCGGGTGCGATCGAGCGCGTCGGGATTGGTCGTCCAGGGGACCGAGCGCATGACGCGGCCGTTGGGGTCGTCGCCGAGGCGCTGCTCCTTCCAGACGTCGATCGGCCGGTCGACCCGGGGTGGGACGCTTCGGAGCAGGACATGGAGGATCCCGCCGTCCTGCGCGTGGAACTCGAGGATCGCGTCCTTCAGCTCGGCGACGACGGTCACCTTCGATTTGGCCTTGTCGGTCCAGGCGAACTGCCAGGTCCGGTCGTCGACCTGGGTGAGCCGCGCCAGGGCGAATGCGGCGGCGAACACGCTGTTGCTCTTCGTGGAGATCTCCCAGGCGTGGGGCGTGCGTGGGACGGCGACCAGGCGGAAGGCGGACGCGTTGCGGAGGATGACCCGGTCGTCGGCCGGTCGGGGCAGGGCGATCTCGCCCCGCGAGGAGGAGCCCTTGCCGAGCGAGGATCGCGACAGGTCGGGCGTGGCGACGGCCAGGACGACCGGCGGCACCGGGACGAGCGGGCGGGCGGGCGGGCCGTCGGCGTGAGGCGGAGTCCGGGAGGAATCGGCCTTCGGCGGCGGGGCCTTGAGCGAGTCCGGAGGCGGCGGGGGCGTCGTCGTGGCGACGGGGAGCGGCGTCACGGGGCCGCCGGGTTTGGCCTCGGCCTCGGCGACCGGATGGGGTGGTCCGGCGCCTCGGTCCTTCGCGGGCCCGCGCGCGGTGCCCGGACGGTCGCCTTCGAGGAGGTCGCGGTCGAGGCCGATCCAACGGCGCGCGGTCGGAGAAGCGTAGATCGACAGGGCCGCGATGAGGACCGCCAGCGCGGCGGCTACCGGCGCAATGGCCGGGTGGCGGCGGCGCCGGGGGGCCAGGGATTCGCCCTCGCGCCACGAGCCTTCCTGGAACAACTGGGCGGCGAGATCGGGGAGCGCGTTGTGATCCTTCTCGCCATCGCCCGGCGGCCGGGGCGAGCCTCCTGGCCCGGCGGACGGCGGGCGGGGCGAGCCCGGCGTCGCCACGAGGTCATAGGTGCCGGCCGACCCGGGGCCGGTGCCGGCGCCGGCGCCGTGGCGGACGGCCGAGGCCGAGGCCGCCGCGGCGGGCCGGTCCGGATCCTCGGCCGGGCGCTTGCCGGTACGGGCGAGGTGCACGAGAGCGCCGCCGCCCCGCGCGCGGCCGGCGGCGCGGGACAGGTCGATGATGAGCGCCCCGGGGAGCCGGCGGGCGTTTTTGGCCTCGGCCGAGCCGTCGAGCACGCCCCGCCAGGCGCAGTGGATGCCGGGGGGCAGGTTGGTCAGGTACGTGCTGAAATCGACGTCCCACCGCCGCGCCGGAGGCAACAGAGCGATCGCCTCGACGAACAGGGGTAAAAGCTCGGTGCCCGGCCGGTAGACCAGGAACACGGGTCGGCGCGGGTCGGCCAGGAACGACTCGGCCAGCACGCCGGCCCATCCGGCGTCGCCGGCCAGCGCCTGCCATTGCTGGGCGATCCCCGGCGGGCGGTCGCCGCGCGGCACCGCCGGGCCAGCCGGCAGGAGCTGCGGCTCGCCGTGCCAGGAGTCCCGGAACAGCCCCGGCTGGCTCAGCAGCCACGCCGGGCCGGCCTCGGGGCGCTCGTCGGGATCGAGGACGATGTGGTGCGCATACTTGTTGGGCCGGCCCGAGTAATCCAGCCCGGCCGGCCCGATCCGCGAGAGGACGTCCTCCCGCTGGCTGCCGACGCTCAGCCGGACGTGGACGAACGCGACTGGGTTGAGCGCCTCGGAAGGATCGCCGGGCGGATAGACAGCCTGATAGCCGCTGAGCCCCTCGAGGCGCTCGGCCAGCGCCTCGGGCAGGCCGGCCGTCGCGGCGACCGTGGCGAAGCCGCGGCTGCCGGGCTTCAGCCCGCGGGGGACCGAGGTATAGTGCAGCTCCTGGCTCATCGACTCAGCCCGCCCGCATGTCCGCGAGATGCCGCCTCGCACAGTTGGTCCCCCGGCGCGGGACCATTATCAGCTTATCCGATCGGGGCGGAGGCACAGAAGTCCGTTCCGCCCGGCGCTCGGCTTGTGGACCACGGCTGGCTCGGGCACGATGACGATGAGGGCTACGAAGGGAAAAGGAGTTCACCGGAGTCGGGCCGGGCACGGACCTCTCTCGTGGATCGATCGATCACTGGAGACACCTGAATGAAGACGGCATTCCTGGCGCGGGCGGCGATCCTGGGCGTGGTCGGGGTGCTGATCCCGGCGATCGGCGGGGCCCAGACGCTGGTCGACTCGGACTTCTCCCGGGGCGATTTCGCCGGCCTGGGCTGGAAGGTCAATGGGGCGTGGGAGATCGTCAGATATCCCGCGGAGGCCGCCAGGAATCCGGGGCCGGTCGCCCGGTTCGCGGCGAACGCGCCCGACGGCTGGTTGGCGAAATCGTTTGCGGAGGTCCGGAATCCGGGCAAGCTCGTGCTGGCGCTGGATTATGGCTGGGGATGGGGCGATGTCGGGCAGGCCTCCGACGCCGTCGCGTTCATGCTCCTGGACGCGCGGGGCAACGGGTATGTCTTCGAGGTCCACCGGTGCAAGGCGAACTGGGCCGTGCAGTGGGGACGGGCCGTCGATGGGCTGCCGCTGAAGGAAAAGACCTGGGCGTCCGAGGAGATCGACGCCCGCCGCAAGGCGGTCCGCGATGGCGGCGGCCTGGGCCGGCTGGTCGTCACCCGCGACTCGGGCGGCTCCTGGACCATCACCGACAAGGATTGGAACGGCGGCGCCGGCGCCACGGTGCGGTTCGAGGACGCCACGACGACCTCGTTCAGCCGGCTGGTCCTGCTGGGCACCAGGAACTTCGACGAGCAGGTCTTCAACCGGGTGGTGCTGACGGCAGAAGGGCTCACGCCGACGGCGAACACAGCGATTCCGGCGTCCCGGTTCCTCGACAGTATCGGGATCAACGCGACGTTCCCCGACCGCGGCCAGCCGCTGCCGAAAACCATCGAGATGATCAAGTTCGGCGGGTTCCGCTGGGTCCGGGGCGGCATCGAGGGGCTCACCGAGCGGGGCCCGACAACCTTGCAGACATACCTCGACCTGCACCGGGCCACGGGCGTCCGGTTCAGTTGGGGACTGGTCAGCGGGGGGACCGACGTCGAGCGGCTGCTCGCGACGGCGCGGCCGATCGAGGCCGCGGGCGCCTTGCTGGCCTTTGAGGGGAACAACGAGCCGAACAACTGGGGCGTCACGTACAAGGGCGAGCAGGGCGGCGGGCGCGCCCCGTCGTGGCTGGCGGTCGCGAAATTGCAACGCGATCTCTACCGCGCCGTGAAGGCCGACCCGGTGCTGAAGAAGTATCCGGTCTGGTCGATCAGCGAGGGGGGCGCCGAGCGGGATAATGTCGGCCTCCAGTTCTTGACGATCCCCGCGGGCGCCGGGACGTTGCTGCCCGAGGGGACGAGATTCGCCGATTTCGCCAACGTGCATAACTACATCTATCACCCGAACTCGTCCGGACTGGCGGATAACAAGTCGTGGAACGCCGCCGATCCGACATCGGCCTGCAAGGTGGATGGCCTGTACGGGAACTACGGCGTGACCTGGGGCGGGCACTTTCGCGGCTATTCCGAATCCGAGCTGCTCACCTTGCCCCGGGTGACGACCGAGACCGGCTGCACCATCGACGGGCCGGTCACCGAGGAGATCCAGGCGCTGAACCTGTTGAGCCTTTATCTGGACCAGTTCAAGCGCGGCTGGAGCCATACGGCCGTGTATCTGCTGCGCGACCGCACCGACGAGGGGGGCAATCAGAGCTTCGGATTCTTCCGGGCCGATTACACGCCGCGCAAGGCGGCGGTGTACCTGCACAATCTCACGACGATCCTGGCCGACCGCGGAACTCTCGCCCGACCCGGCCGATTGAGCTACGTGATCCCGGAGCGGCCGCCAACGGTCCACGAGATGCTCCTCCAGAAGAGCGACGGCACGTTCTACCTCGTGATCTGGGGCGAGCGGCTGAAGGGCACCGATGACGTCGACATCCGCCTGGGCGAGGCGTATCCGAGTTTCACGATCCATGACCCGACGATCGGCCCGGAGCCGATCCGGACGCACCACGATCTGAAGTCGCTCCGGCTGACGATCGGCGCTCATCCGCTGGTCGTGGCGATCGGTCGGAAGTAGGCGGGCGTCGGGGCCTGCGTAACGACCCGGACGGCTAGAGCGCCTAACGATTGGCTAGCCCGGATATTTCATCCGACCTTGGGGAGCGGCAAACAGCAATATGATAACCATGCTTTGCTGTATTCGGTGCCTTCGGCCGTCCCCGCCGTGCTTTCGGCGCAAAGTTCCCCCTTACCCCCGTTACTCAGGAGCCTG
>DAIDHB010000126.1 GCA_027452145.1 Planctomycetales bacterium | reverse complement strand
TCCCGGGGGGCTGACGCCCCCCGGCTACGTCCGATCGCCCCCTGACGGGGGCTCGGAGCCCTGCCGGCACAGACTCCTGGCCGGCCCGGCCCCACCGTGAGCCATCCATCTGCAATGCGCTCTACTTCGGGCGGACGCGGTCTTTCACGCAGGTCGGGCCCTTGATTCCGACGCGGGCCGGTCCAGTCCATCCGTGTCGGGCTGAGAGCCGGACGGACTTTTGCACCCGCGGAATGCGTGGTTTACGGCTTCTCGCCGATGCGCTGGCGCAGGCGGATGAACTTCTCGTGCAGCTCGCCACCGCCGAGGTCGGGGTGGAGGATCGAGGTGGCGTCGATGACGTTGATGGCGTCCTTGTACTGGCCGGTGTGGTAGTAGGCGAGGGCGAGCGCGTACTTGGCGTCGAACCAGGGGAGCGAGCCGGCCGGGCTGTTGTGGATCCGCAGGCGCTGGACGTCGATGTCGAGCGAGTAGATCTCCAGGCGTCGATACGTGTCGCCCAGGTCGCGGAGCATCCGGTCGCTGGAGGTGTCCGGCGTGCCCTTCCACGAGGAGAGCGAGCGCCGGGCATCGGCGTCCTCGCCGACGAACAGAAGCGCCCGGGTCAGCCGCATCTTTAGCTCGATGACCTGCATCGGCTCGAACTTGCGGTCGATCGTCTGGACGGTCTCGAGCATCAGCTTGAGGACCAGGCCGAAGCGCCGCTGCCGCAGGTCGGTGGTGGAGATCGTGGCGCCCTGGTCGAGCAGGCGCACCGTATCGAACAGGGCGCCGCGCTCGCTGGGGAGGTCCCAGTCGGGATGGGTCTGGGCCTCGCGCTCGGCCTCGATGTATCGCCCGAGCTCCACGAGCGAGACCAGGCGGAGCAATCGCGCCCGATAGAGGATCGCCGGTACGGCCGGCAGGCGGCTGACCCGCTCGCACAGGTCGCGGGCCGTCTCGGGCCGGCCGGCGTCGGGGACGAGGTTGAGCCGGGCGCGGGCCAGCATCAGCCGGGCGGAGGCATCCTCGGTCCTGGCCTGGCGGATCGCGGCGGCGAGGAGCCGGTCGGCGCGGGTGAAGGCTTCGGCGAGCCGGCGCCGGTCGGGGTTGAGGAGCTGGCGGTCGAGGTCCTCGATCTCGACGGCGACGATCGAGAGCTGCGAGTCGAGCCAGCGCGGGGATCGCGTGGGGACCGAGGCCCAAAGCTCGCGGGCGCGATCGGGATTCCCCGCGCCGAGTGCCAGGCCGCCGAGCAGCCAGCGGGCCTCGTCGGTGGCGGGGTCGTCGGGGAAGTCCTTCACCTGGCGCTCGAGAGCCTCGCGGTAGGCCGAGGCCGAGGCACCCGGCTGGCGATAGGCGAGCGCGCGACCCCGGGCCAGGGCACGAAGCATCCCGGCCCGCGCGCGGAGCGGGCCGGCCGAGGGGTCGTCGACCACGAGCGAGAGCTGGGCATCCGCCGGGAGGAATTTGCCAGCCTGGAAGAGGAACGCCCCGGCGCGCAGGCGATATCCGGCGGCGTCGGCCTTCTTGCCGGCGCGCTCGGCACCCTCGGCCGCCCGCGTGTCGGCGGCCGCCGCCTTGACCGGGTCGCCCGAGCGCTGGAGTGCCTCAGCCAGCGCGTCCCAGTCGTCGGGCGGCTCGTCGGGGCCGGGCTCGATGCCGGCCCGGGCGACCTCCAGGAGGGCCAGTCGCGACTCGGACGACGGGCTCGTTCGCAGGCCGCGGATCTCCTTGAACAGCTCGCCGTGGACCCGATGCCGGGCGTCGCCGGGCGGTAGCCCGGCGAGTTCGGCAAGCAGGATACGGACCCGCCACAGGCCCTTGTCGGCCGCGTCGAGTTTCGAGGCGCCGACGGCAGCCTTCGCGGCGTCGGGCTGCTTGCGCGCCAGGAGCAGCGGCACGCGCACCGCGATGACCTCGGGGTCGGGCGGCTCGGGCTTCGACTGGGCCGCGGCGTCGAGCTCGCGACTGGCCTCGTCGAGCTTGCCGTCTCGCAGCAACAGCTCGGCACGCAGGACGTGCCAGAAGCCGGCGAGGCCCAGCTCGGTGCCGGGCTTCTCCAGCAGCTTCATCGCCTCCGACTCGAATGTCTTCCGTGCGTCGGAGCCGGGCTTCTCCAGCTCGGCGCGGTCGGAGAGGGTCTGCGCCAGTCGGAAGCGAAGGTTGTCGCCGAGCGTGGTGCTCTCGCCGATCGTCGTGATCGAACGGAGGCGCTCCAGCGCGTCTTCGAACAGCGCGATGGCCCGTTCGCGGTACTGGGGATTGCCCGGCTCGAACTCGGCGGCCTGGACCCAGGTCTGGGCCTGGGCCCAGCGGAAGATGGCCGACTGAAGCCGGAGCTGCCGCTCGGAGACCAGCCCCGAGTTGTCGCGCATGAACCGATCGAGGATGCTGATCGCCTCGCCCCAGCGATTGCGCCGGGTCTCGGGATCGGACGAGGACTGCGCGGCGCGGTCGAGGGTCGAGGCCAGGTCCTGGGCCAGGGCCTCGCGCCGGGCCAGGTCGATCCCGGGATTCGCGAGCTGGCTGCGGATCGCGGCGACGTGCTGGGATAGCTCGGCGTCGCTCATCGGAGGCTGCTGCGCGGCGAGGCTCGCCGTGAGGACCAGGACGCACCAGCTCATGACGACGGCGGCTCCGCGGGGTTTTCTCAGTAAATGGACGACCGCGTACTTGACGTCAGTTTACCAGGACCGGGACCTCCTCGGGTACGGGGTCCTTGGCCCTGGGGTGGAAGAACGCCACCAGGATCGCGGTGGAGACCAGCCCGATTCCAAGTGGTACGAGGAAGAGCATGGTGTAGTCGACCGTTGCCGCGGCACCCTCGCCGCGCTTCAGCGCGGCCTCGAGGCCTTTCCAGAGAAAGCTACCGACGAACGGCCCGAGCCCGAGGATCAGCAGGTTGAACAGCGTCTGGGCGCTCGTGCGAACGTCCTTCGGGAAGTTCTCGTCGACGAAGATGTACACCGTGGCGAAGAAGAAGGCGTACGCGAAGCCGTGAACGATGTTGCTCAGCACGATCATCCAGAGCCAGAAGGGGCCACCGAAATGCCCGCCGAGCGAGTAGATGCCGAACCGCAGGACCTGGCCGAGCACGCCGATGGCCATGACCTTCCGCCAGCCCAGGTTCTTGAGGAAGTAGCCCAGGGTTGCCATCGTCGCGATCTCGGCGATCTGCCCGAGGCTCATGGCCGTGGAGATCAGTCTCTCGGGCAGGCCGAGTTTGGCGTAGAACGGCCCGCTCGTGATGAAGTAGCAACTATGGATCAGCGAATCGAGAAACGTCACGATGAAGAGCACGAGGATGGTCGGCACCCGCAACAGCTTGAATGCCTCCAGCGGGGCGAAGGCGGAGGTTTCCGATCGGGCCGGGGGCGTGTGGGGCAGCGTCAGGCAGTAGGCCGCCATCACCAGTGCTGCGATACCACCGACCGCGAAGAGGTTCGTGATGTCCAGTTTCAGGAAGAACCACGCGGCCGCAATCCAGCCGATGGTCCCGCCCACGCGGATGAACCCGAATTCCTTCTGAGCGTCGGTCAGGTTGGCAAACGCGATCGAGTTGGTCACCGAGAGGGTGGGGACGTAGAAGAAGCTGTGGACCAACATGAGCACGAAGAACATCCAGAACCCGGTCACGAAGTGAAGACCAAGCATCGCCGCGCCGGCGATGAGGAGGCTGCCGGCAAGGAACTTCTCCTGCGAGAAGTAGCGATCGGCGAGCTGGCCGCCGAAGAAGATCGCGGTCAGCGACATGATGGCGAACGCATTATTGATCATCGCGCCCTGGAACCAGTCGAAGTTGAGGTGGTCGGGCCCGATGTAGTTATTCAGCAGCGGGTACCAGGCCCCCCAGATCAGGTATTCCAGGAACATCATCACGGCGAATCGGATGCGGATCGCGGAGTTCATCTTCGGTGCTCGCGAGTCGGGTTCGTTCGGGGGTGTTTCCTCGGCAGACGTCCGCGGCCGGCGCGGTCCGGCGGACGTGCTGATCCGGATCGGTTCCGAATGACTCTACCGACCGGCGGGGCGAGTTGCCATCGGTCTCTGCCCGGGGATTCGGGCTGGCGGGCGGAGGGGCGTCGCCAGGAGGGGAACGGGCAAGTTAAGATCTGGCCAGGATTTCCGGGAAAGGTGGAAGGTCTAGCCCGCGGGCAGGCAGATACAAGCGGCGAACTCGATCGAGGCGAGAGGAGGGGTTGCCGTGGGCATGTCCTACCCGATGCCAGGCCGAGAAGCCCTGGCCATTCTTTTCCGAGAGGGCTCGACGGGCACGCATACCGACGCCGAGCTGCTGGCGAGGTTCACGACGGGCCAGGGCGACCAGGCGGCGTTCGCCGCGCTCGTGGATCGGCATGGTCCGATGGTTCTGGGCGTCTGCCGGCGGGTGGTGGGCGACCGTCACGCGGCCGACGATGCCTTTCAGGCCGTTTTTCTTGTGCTCGCACGCCGGGCCCGCGCGGTTTGGCTGGCTGCCGACGATTCGCTCGGCCCCTGGCTCTACGGGGTGAGCCTGCGCGTGGCCCGGCGGGCCCGCGCGGCGGTAGTGAGGCACTTGCGCATGACCAAAAGTCTCGATGGGCTCGAGGCGATCGACGAATCGCCGCCTTTTGACCCTTGCGAGCAGTCCGACCTCAAGGCGGCGCTCGACGCCGAGATCGCTCGCCTGCCGGTCCGTTACCGTTCGGTCGTGATGCTTTGCTATCTCGAGGGGCTTTCCCGCCAGCAGGCTGCTCGACGGTTGCGCTGCCCCGTTGGCACTGTGGAATGCCGCCTTCATCGGGCCAGACTACGCCTGCGGTCGGGGCTGATCCGGCGGGGGCTGGCGCCGGCTGCCGGAGTGCTGGCCGGCATGCTGGAGCAGACCGTGCGGGCGGACGTGCCACTGGACCTCCTGAGGCGTTCGGTCGATTCTGTGGCCAGGATCCCGGCCGGGAACGCGGTCATTCGAGCGGCACCGGCGGTCGAGACACTCGTGGGATCTCATCTCAAGGCGATGGCGCTACGGCGATTCACGACCATCGCGGCGCTGGTTGCGATGGGGATGACCACGGCCATCGGGGTGGGTGGGCGACTGGCGGGTGCTGTTGGTGATGCGCCGAGGGCCGCCCAGGCGGCCGGAAAGCGACAGCCTGGCGAGCCGGAGTTGGTCCGCGCGTATGATCTTCCGCTCCCCATGGTCGCCAGGCTGGCGACGGCTGAGCTGAAGGTTCTCGACGATGCGACGGGCCGGCCGATCGACGGCGTCACGGTGATCGTGTACAACTACCTCGATGGCAAAAAGTACACACCTCGCACGGACAGCGGAGGCCGGCTGAGGTTGGAGTATCCCCATGTCGGCGATCGCCCCGTCCTGAACATCGAGCTTCGCAAGGAGGGTTATGTCCCGCTCCGGTACGGCTGGGGGCAGGAAGACGGGGCGGACCCACCCAGGGACGTGCTCACGTTCAAGCTTAGGCGCGGGATCACGATGGGCGGAATCGTGGTGCATGCGGACGATCTGCCCGTCGAGGGCGTGACCGTGGTCACGACGGTCAAGAAGTATGGCCCCGGCAAGCGGGCCGCGAATCCGACGGGCGATGAGATCTACTACGAGGTCCCCTCGCGCACGGGTCGCGACGGCCGTTGGCGAACGGATAGCGTCCCGCCAGGCGCCGACGAGGTGAGCCTTCAGTTGATCCATCCGGACTTCGTTTGCGACGGATGCACGACGCTTGGAAACAAAGGTCGCTCGCCGAAGGTTGCGGCGCTTCTTGATCGGTCGGATCGCCAGGTCCTGCTCCGAGGTTTGCGCGTCGACGGGCGGGTTCTCGACGATCAGGGGCGACCGATCGCAGGCGCCCGCGTCGTGGATTCGACCCAGGGCCTGACGTTTCTGCCCTATGTTTGGCACGCCGCGACGGATCGGGAAGGACGGTTCCACATTCATCTGCCGCGTGGGAAGACCGTGAACCTGACGGTTCAGGCGCAGGGATACCAGCCGGCGATCCGGGAGGTTGCCAGCTCGCAGGGCGGGCCGACCGTCGAATTTCGCCTGCCGCCGGGCCGGCGGCTTGAAGGTCGAGTTGTCGACACGCGGGGAAAGCCGATCGCAGGCGCGGACATCTACATTCCGAGCTACTCCAGATACCGAGGGGTCCATTTCCGCACGAGGACCGATGCCGAGGGGCGGTTCGAGTGGGACAGCGCTCCGGCGGAGCGGGTGCTCTTTTCGATTGGCGCCGTGGGGTATCTTCCAGGCGACCCGGTCTGGCTCACCGCGGGCGACAAGCAGGCGGACATCGTGCTCACGCCCGGATTCCTCGTGAGACTTCGCGTGGTCGATTCCAGCACCGGTCAGCCGATCCCTCGTTTTCGCGTTCAGATCGGACATGTCGGCGAAGACGGGCGCGATATCCGCTGGGAAGATCCGACGCTCGAGACGATCAACAGATTCTTGATATCCAATGAGAAGCTGTTTTCTATGTGGCTGGCGGCCGATGAGTCGCCGTGTCGAATTCGCGTACTGGCCGACGGGTACGCGGCAGCGGAGACCCGAGTCATTCGCATGGATAAGAAGTCGGTCCCCGAAGACGTGCGGTTGGTGAAGAAGCAGAAGTAGTAGCTTCCCGCGATCGGATTGCTGGGAGCTTCCACCCGACTGGCCCGCGTGCCCGCACTCGCCACTCAGAGCCACTCGAGCCACTCATCGCGCGCTTGCCACCAGCAGGTCGAGGATCCGCTCAACGACGATGTGGCAGGTGTGGTCGAGGGCGAATGCGTGTCGGACCGCGGCGCGGCCGTCGTCGGAGCCGTTGGCGAGGATCTCGTGGACGGCCGCGACGAAGGCGTCGCCGTGGTCCACGACGTGGAACCGCTCGGCGTGGAGTCGGCATTCCGGGAGCGCCGTGGCGACGATCGGCCGGCCCGATCCCATGTTGTCCATGATCTTGGTCGGGCTGCACATCCGGTTGAACGGGTGCTCCATCAGGTAGGGGATCAGCGAGACGTCGAACGACTGATAGTAGGCGGGAAGCAGGTGCTGCGCCCGCCAGCCGATTGCGTGGACGTTCGGCCGGCTCAGGAAACGGTCGCAGTCCGCCCACCAGGGCTTCAGGCTGGGCGCGCTGCGACGGCCGACGACCACGAACGACGCAGCGGGGAACTCGACCGCCAGGCGGTCCATGAGTGCCCAGTCGACGCGGTCCTCCATGAATCCGACGTAGCCCAGCAGCGGGCGCGGCAGGTGGGCGATGTCGGCCGGCGGATCGGCGGGTCGCACCAGCGGCTCGTCCGCGAGGAACGGCGTCGGGGCGCCATGGGCCATGTGGTGGATGCGATGGGCGGCCTCGGGGACCGCGGCCTTCAGGGCATCGGCGCGCGCCCGGGCGACGCAGACGGTCAGGTCCGACCTGCGGACGGTCTCGAGCTCGAGAGCACGGACCTTCTCGGCCTGGCGGGGCCAGTAGAGCGAGTAGTCGTCGATGTTGTAGTAGAGCGA
>DAIDHB010000125.1 GCA_027452145.1 Planctomycetales bacterium | reverse complement strand
CCGGCTACGTGTGATCGCCCCCTGACGGGGGCTCGGCGCCCCTGCGGGGCCGACTCCAGGACGACCGATCGATCGACTGCGGCGGGGCGTCCCGCGATTGCCGGGTGACCGCCGCCGATCGTCTCCCTTCCAATCTCCTCCCCACCTGGACCTGGAGCCTCTCCATGAACCATCGACGCGACTTCCTCAGGCAGACTGGCGCGGCGGCCGCGGCGGCGAGCTTCGCCGGGGCTGGTCCGTTTGTCCACGCCAGCGATAAGGCGGGGAGCAAGAAGGCGATCATCGGCGACGGCTACTACAAGTACGAGTGCCACCACAACTGGGGCGAGGTGCCGTCGTCGATCCGCTACTTCGAGACGCACGGCACTGCCGTCGACAGGGCCGGATTCGTCTACATCAAGCACCGCGCCGGCGGTGCGAAGCCGAAGACGTCCGCGGAGGCGCAGGACACGATCGTCGTCTTCGACCCGCAGGGCAGGTTCGTCCGCAGCTTCGGCAAGGAGTACCACGGCGGCGGCCACGGCATCGACATCCGCGAGGAGAACGGGCAGGAGTTCCTGTACCTCTGCTGCATGATGCCCGTGAACCTCGTGGTGAAGACGGACCTCAAGGGCGAGGTCGTCTGGATCAAGAAGGCGCCGGCCGAGGCTCATGTGTACGACCGGCCCGACCGGCCGTTCACGCCGACGAACGTCGCGTTCGGGCCGGACGGGACGTTCTACGTCGGCGACGGCTACGGCTCGCACTACATCCACGAGTACGACCGCGACGGGAAATGGCTGCGCGTGTTCGGCGGCTATGGCTCGGGTCTCGGCAAGTTCAGGACGCCGCATGGCCTGTGGTTCGACAACCGCGCGGGGCGGAAGCCCGAGCTTGTCGTCGCCGATCGCGCCAATAATCGGCTCCAGTACCTGACGCTCGAGGGCCAGGCCCAGAGCGCAACGAAGCCGAACGAGGTTGTGCTGTTCCCGGCGCATTTCGACATCCGCGACGACGTGCTGCTCGTGCCCGACCTGCACGCCCGGGTGTCGCTATTCGACCGGGACAACAAGGCGATCGTGCATCTGGGCGAGGATCCGGCCTGGCGCAAGGAGGTCCTCAAGTTCAAGATCCGGACGCAAAACCCCGACCAGTGGCCCGAGGGGAAGTTCATCCATCCCCACGACGCGTGTTTCGACAGAGAGGGCAACATCATCGTTGCCGAGTGGGTCACGCACGGGCGCGTGTCGTTCCTGCGCCGGGTGGGATGAGCCTTCTCCAGGGTATGTCCTCGGGAGGCCGAGCCTACCGGCGAGCCAGGACACGGTGATGCCAATGCGTCGTCCCGGCTCGGCAAGGGCCTCGCCCTGCCATCGATGGAAGTGTGGGCCACGAGCGGCGCCACCCATGGGGAATCACGCGAACGGCCCCGGCCGGCGGTCGAGCGACCGACGAGCCGGGGCCTCGGCGTCTCCGCGCGTCCGCGGAGGGCCTCAGTACTGGTCGCTGCCGATCACCTCGCCCCCGGATCGGGTCGAGAGCGCCTGGTAGACGCCCGACGGGGGAGACAGCGAGAACAATCCGGTCGAGGAGTTGTACGAGACGTTGGTCGGCGTGCCGTTCGAGGAGTTGTACGGCCAGGTGTTGACGGTCTCCTTGATGAATCGCACCGAGCCATCGAGGAAGCCGAAGTTGCACCCGCCGGGGTGGTAGCTCGACGCAGCGATCGAGAAATTATCCTCCTGTGCGTCATAACTGTAGAAATAATCGCCGTTCGGATCGCTGCCGATCCGGCCGAACGGGTTCATCGGGTAGAGCGTGGTGAAGAGGGTATCGCCGAACCCGCCCGAGACCCAGGCGCCGTTATAGAGGTAGTCGATCGAGTAGTTCACGTCGGGCGTCTGGCTGAACTGGCCGTGCGCCTTCTCGCCGAAGGCAAAGGTGTTGCTGACGCCGTCGGTCACCGAGGCCAGCGTCGCTGGTCGGATGCTGCCGGGGTTGAGCGGGGCGATCGGGTTCGGCTGCACCGGCGGATTCGTCGCCGGCCATCCGAGGTAGAAGAACACCCCGTTGGCCTGGTTCAGCACGGCCATGTGCTGCATCGGCGAGGTGACCGTGGTGGGGACCTTCGTGAATGTGCCCATGTTCCCGGCGTAGCTGGTGTAAACCAGCGTCTGGGTCGATCCGTCCCAGCCCCATCCCTGGAACGTGTTGCTGAGCCCGGCGATCGCGCCGTCGCTGGGGCACCACAGGGCGTTTAGCCCTGTGCCGCCGACCGTGGCGTTGTCGGCCGTCCAGTTGATCAGGCTGTAATTATAGGCGTTGGCCAGCACCTGCTGCTCGAAGTAAGGCAGGAGCCGGACGAACAGGCTGCTGCCGACGTAATAGCCGTTGGGCGAGAACACGCAGTTCGGGCCGGTATTCTCGCGGGCCATGCCGTAAGGATAGGTGCCGTTGGCGCCCTCGTAGTTGGCCAGCGCCAGGCCGAGCTGTTTGAGGTTGTTGGTGCACTGGGCCCGCCGCGCAGCCTCGCGCGCCGACTGCACGGCGGGGAGCAACAGCGCGATCAGCACGGCGATGATCGCGATCACCACCAGGAGCTCGATCAGCGTGAACCCGCGGCGCGCGGGCGATGCGGGGCCTGGGTGTCGCGGGCCTCGGCATTCCGAACGAGTGAATCCGACGTACAATGGTCCTGACATCTGGAGATTACTTCCTGCGAGAGAGGAGACCGGGAGCGTCGGTGTTCGGGTCAGCGACCTGGGGTGGTCTTCTTCGACGGCGAACGCGGCTGGACGTCGACCTTCTTGCGGGCCAGCGACTGTTTGGCGGCATCGGGAAGTTCCCGTTCGCCCGCTGTGGGGCCGCACGCCCCGGACGAGGCGAGCAGGATCGCGAGCACGCCGAGGCGAACGCGATGCGCAAGCGCAGGCACCAACACGCTCCGACCGGGCCAACTGGCTTCGGAAGTCATGGGTCGACGGGCCGAGTCCCACCGCGGCTTGATTGCTCCGTGCGGACGGTTCGCCTGCGCGGGGCAGGGGAGTCCGTGCGCGCGGCGCCGGCCCGGTGGACGGCTCCGGTTCCTCAGGGGTGGAAAGGATCGGTCCGGGCGCCCCGTCCCTCGCGGGGTCGCGCCGACGTCGGTGCGGGTAGGTCTTCTGACTTCCGGGCTGGGGATCCTCGGCCTTCTCATCGACGAGCCTCGCAATTAAGGCCGATCGACAATGGCGGTGATTGGAGGACCCTTCGACGCCCGGTTACAGCGGCGGGACCGTTCCGGAATTGCACCGGATTCCCTGTTTGCCTTCTGTCGCAGGCCGCGACATCCGGCCACCCGCACCCGTAGCAAGGGAGATCATACGGGCCGCGCGGGTCCCTGTCAAATATGTACCTGCCGGTCCGGCGAAGGTGGGGGAGCCGGCGCCGCGGCCCCGTCGGACTGCGGCGATTGGGCCCGCGCCGGGCTGGGAGGGAGCAGGAACGGCACGTCTTCGGCGGTCCGCCGGGCTCCGGAATGCCGCCTGGTGCCCACCGCCGATGGTTCGATGCTTCGCGTGCCGAGGTAGCGCGTCAGCTCTCCGCCGAGCATCGCGAGGATCAGGCAGAACGCCGAGTGGCCGACGCGAAAGTACAGGAAGGGCGCGTGCAGCTCGGCGTAGCCGTGGCGCCAGATGGGCGACAGGGGATACTCGGTCAGGTTCCACGTCTGCCAGGGGGTCGGCCGCGCCGGCGATGAGGGCGGCTGCATGGTCTGGGCGTAGATTCGCGTGAGGTAGTTCAGGTCCAGGACGTGGGGCGAGACGAGGTCGAGGACCGTGGTCGTCGCCAGCCGGTAGCTCGCCTGTTCCTCGAACCCCGGCGCCATCGCGAAGAGGAAGTACACCCAGCCGCAGACCGCGAAGCCGATCCAGAACAGCCGGCGCCCTTCGCGCTCGGCGACCGCCAGCGGGATGGCGATCGCGATGCCGAAGAGGGCCATCGAATACCAGACGTTCGCCCAGAGCCGCGTCGGCGTCCGAAGGCCCGCGAAGGCCATCGCCAGCAGCAGCACGACGATCATCAACCCGCGGATCGAGAAGCGGTATCGGGGCATCGTCCAGCTCCTCGAAAGGCCGCCGAGGTCGGGTCCCCTGGTCATCACGCCCGGAAGAGCCTGGTGCAGACCTGCCCCTCGTTCACGGTGGGGCGCTCGGGACGGCCCTGGTGGCGGTAGATCAGCCGCGAGTGGTCGGCGCCGAGCGCGTGCAGAATCGTGGCGTGCAGGTCGCGGACGTGCAGCCGGTCCTCGATGGCGTGCAGGCCGACCTCGTCGGTGCGCCCGATCGTGATGCCGGGCCGGACCCCGCCGCCGGCCATCCACATGGTGAAGCCATAGGGGTTGTGATCGCGGCCGTTCCCTTTTTCCGACATCGGCGTGCGGCCGAACTCGCCGCCCCAGACGACCAGAGTCTCGTCGAGCAGTCCGCGGCGCTTCAGGTCCTTGACCAGGCCGGCGACCGGTTGATCCATCGCGCGGCAGGCCTTCGCATGGTTGGTCTCGATGTCGCTGTGCGAGTCCCACCGGCTGCCGGCGCCGCAGTAGACCTGCACGAACCGGACCCCGCGCTCGACCAGCCGGCGCGCGAGCAGGCACAGCCGCCCGGCGGGGGCGGCGGCCGGGTCATCCAGGCCATAAAGCGCGCGGGTCTCGTCCGTCTCACTCGCCAGGTCGACCGCCTCGGGCGCCTCGGCCTGCATGCGGAAAGCCAGCTCGTAGCTCTTGATCCGGGCGTCGAGCTCGGTCTGGTCGAACCGAGGGGCCAGGTGCCGCGCGTTGAGCCGGCCGAGCAGGTCGAGCTTGCTCCGCTGTCGGGCGTCGCCGACCTCGGCGGGCGTGGTGAGGTTGGCGATCGGCTCGGGGCCTCCGTCGATCCGGGTCCCCTGGTAGACGGCCGGCATGAAGCCCGCGCCCCAGTTCCGCGGGCCGCCGGCCACCTGGGCGCGGGGGATGTCCTGCATCACGACGAATGCGGGGAGATTGGCGTTGTCGGTGCCGAGGCCGTAGCTGACCCAGCTCCCCAGCGACGGCCGGCCGGCGAGCGTCGAGCCGGTATTCATCTGGCAGACGCCGCCGACGTGGTTGAGCCCGTTCGACCAGCAAGAGCGGATCACCGCGAGCTCGTCGGCACAGGTGGCGATATGCGGCAGCCAGTCGGAGACCCAGTGGCCGCACTGGCCGTGCTGTTTCCATTTGCGCGGCGAGGGCAAGAGCGGCGCCCGGCCCTCGCCCATCGGCGTGATCACCGGCTTGAAGCTCGGCGGGAGCGGCCGGCCGGCGAGGCGGTTCAATTCCGGCTTGGGGTCGAAGGTGTCGATGTGGCTCGGGCCGCCCTCCATGAACAGGAAGATGATACTCCGCGCCGTGGCCGGCCGGAGCCATGCGGGATGCTCGAGCTTTCCCGAACCTGGGCGATCGCGGTCGGTCGCGGCGGCGAGGTCCCGCGCCAGCAGGTCGCCGAGCGCCAGCGCCCCGAATCCCGCACCGGCCTGCATCAGCCAGTCGCGCCGCGACAGGGGTGTTACCCGATGGGGAATCCGGGAATCCATGAACGTTCCCTTCAACGACGACCTCAGGTCGGTCGGGCAGGTTTGCCCGACGCTCAGGCCCCGTCGGGCAAGAATGCCCGACCGACTTTTATGCCGGCGTAATAATCAATCGACGTACAGGAACTCGTTGCAGTTCAGCAGCACATGGCAGAAATCGGCCAGCCGCGCGCGGCGCTCGAGCCTGGCGAGCCTGGTGGGTTTCCTTGTCGCGAGCGGCGGCTCGAGGTAGTCGATCGCCTGCGACAGCTCATCGGGACCGGGCAGGCGCGCCAGGCAGAGGCGATAGGCCAGCACGACCTGGCCCTGGGCGCTGCTGGATCCGGCCGAGGCGCGTTCGAGCCGGCCGGCCAGCGCG
>DAIDHB010000124.1 GCA_027452145.1 Planctomycetales bacterium | reverse complement strand
CGCGGGGAGAGGCTCGAACGGAGCCTCGCCCTCCCAGGAACCAGACCGCATCAGCGGGCTTGTGTATGAGTCGACCGAGGCCCTGCTTCGCGGTTTCGGCGATGGCGCGAGCTGGAACCCGTCAGCGAATCGCGCCTTCTCAGCCAGAGCAAACCAGCGATCTCGATGTCGTCCGTCGAGGGGCGGGCCGGGGGGAATCCCGGGCACGCCCATCGTCTTTGGGCGGCGCGTTCCGAGATTCATCCTGTCCGGCCCGAAGCATTTCAAGGGCGGTCCGGCCACACCCGGCGAGCCGGATTCTCATGAGGGCCTGAAGACCCGCGCCGCCGTTGGGGATACCTGCGGTCGCGTCCCGCCCGGACCCGAGGGATTCCGACTCGATGACGCCGAGGACCAGCGACGAGACGGCGGCGCGCCCCCCGCTGAAGAGACGAGGGACACGCCGCGGCTCGCTGCTTCCGTTGGCCCTGGGTTTCAGTACGCGTCGGAGCTGATGAGTTCCCCGCCGCTCCGCGTTCCCAGGTACATCCAGGTCTGGGGATTGACCGAGTCCTTGATGAAGCGGACCGAGCCGTCGCACATGGCGACATTCACCCCGCCCGGATGGCGGCTCCGCGCCGAGAAGGTCCCGATGCCGGTCCCGACACCGCCCCAGCCCGAGCAGTCGGGCACCTTACTGTTGGGCGTCAGGCTGGCATTGCCGACGGTATTGGTATACTCGCCGGCGATCCACCACAGCCCGCCATAGGTCCAGAGGGTGTTCGGGTTCTGCTGGGCGAACTGCTGGCAGGCTGGGATGTAGACGGTCTGGAAGTAGGTGAAATCCGCGCCGTTCGAGAGGATGTAGGTGGGCATGCCCCATGTCTGGCCCGGACCGCCCGTGTAGACATCTCCCGGCCGGGCGGGACCGCTCTGACCGATCTGGCTCCCCCGGTTGCGCTCGAAGAACATCATGGTGTTCGAGGTGCCGTCCGTGATGCCGGCGACGGTGCCGATCGTCTGGCCGCCCGGCTGAGGCCGGGTGAGCGCGCCCGAGCCGGCCTCGCGCGACCACCAATCCCAGTTGGTCCCGTTGATGACCCGGTAGCTGCACCGACCCTTGCCGGTGTCGCTTGGACAGATCAACGAGTTGATCACCATCAGCATCGCCGTCCCCTGACAGACATCGGGGGACGTGGTGTAGGGATAGACCCCGAAGCTGAAGTTGATCGAGTTCCAGACAGGCGTCTGCTCCATGAACGGGAGGATCATGGAGAAGCAACTGACGTTCTGGTACTCCGCCCCGTTTCCGCCGGTCCACGGCAGACCCCCGTTGTTGATGATCGGGTAGGTTGTCGAGACAACCCCCTGCGTCCACGCGAACGAGGTGTTGCTGCTCTCGTAGTTCATCATGGCCAGGGTGATCTGCTTCAGGTTGTTGGTACACTGGGAGCGGCGGGCCGCCTCCCGGGCCGACTGGACGGCCGGCAGCAGGAGGGCGATCAGGACCGCGATGATCGCGATGACGACCAGGAGCTCGATCAGGGTGAAGGCTCGGCGACTTCTCATGGGCACGACCTCACTTCGACTGGAAGATGGGAAATCGAAGAACAGAGACATACTCCCGGCGAGTGCCTGGATGAGCCGGTGCGCCGCGGGGACTCGGCCGCGATCAGGGTGATGACGAACGAAACGCATCTCCGGTTACACAGCCTCTTCCCTACCGCGAACACCAGTCGATCCAACTGCGGAGTCTTACTCGGGGACGACCCGTCCGTTGTCGAGCGGCCCTCCCGCCGCCGGAGTCGGCGGCTCGGCGGAAGGCCCGGAATCCTTCGACTCTCGGTCGCCCTCGGGATCGTTCGGGATGGAGAAAATCACCTCGTTCAGCTTCATCGCGACCGAGCGGATGTGCCGATCCATGGCATTCGCCGCCCCTGCGGCATCGGACGCCATCAAGGCGGAAACGATCGCCAGATGCTCAGGTACGTCGTTGGAACGGGAGAAGTTGGTCAAGGCGTCCCTCTGGTGGGACACATCGCGCAGCGTCCGGAAAAGGACCGAATACCGGCCGATCTCGGCCGCCAGCCGCCGGCTCCCGCAACAATCGGCGATGAGGCCGTGGAGCCGGGTGTCGACCTCCCGCGCCATCCGGTCCCATTCATGGTCGTGCGGCAAGGTATCCAGGTTCACGAGGTCCTGCTCCAGGGCGGAGAGATCACCGGCCGGGATATGGCCGCTGGCTCGTCGCGCGGCCTCGACCTCGAGCAGGCGTCGGATCTCACAAATCTCCCAGGTCTCTCGGGGTCCGAAGGGAAGCAGGATCGCCCCCCGGTTGGGCAAGAGATCCACCAGCCCCAGGCTGGCCATCTCCACCAGAGCTTCACGCACCGGCGTCGGGCTGGCCTGGTAAGCCCTGGCGAGATCCTGCACCACGAGGCGCTGCCCCGATCGGAATCGTCCCCGGAAGATTCCCATCATGATACGCGCAGAGACCTGCTGCCTGAGGCAGCCTCTCGACACCGGCTCCGTCGGTGGGACTTCCCCGACTGAACGCCGATCCATTGCACGGCGATCCCATGAAAGGATGCTTCATACATCGATACGCATAAACGACTTGCGACCCAGTTGTGGAGTCTAATAACTCATTGGTTTCAAGGCAAGTAGATTTTATAGAAAATAGAGAACGTCCAATATCCTAATCATTACAGAGTAAGCCCTAATAATTACAGACAAAGTCCTAATCATTACATACATAGTCATAATGATTTCGGACCCATAGGAATTGCGCCGTGACCGGCGAATCGCGCTTGCCAGGTCGCTAGCGGCCGAGGGGCGATGTCCCGGGCGGAACTCCGGGCAGGGCCATCCGGCGTGGCGCCACGTCCTCCGAGCTGTGGCCTCGCCGTTCACTTCCTCTCTGCGTCGCTTGGGGTGCCCGAGGACACTGGCTGGTGGGCAGGATCGGAGGGGCTTGGCTAGAATCGGGGTGAGGCGACAGGGCATTCACCGAGTCCTTTCTCGAGTGCCCCGGCCGCGATGTCTTGCAGGCCGTGGATGATCCGAACAGATGATTCACGAAATCGCGGGTGCGGATCGAGGGGTGCATGGCGGGAAGTCGGGGCCCGCGAATCGTCCGGCGATGGGTCGAACGGCCATCGCACGGATCGTGGCGCTGACCGTGCTGATGGCGATGATGCTCGCGCCCGGGGGATGGCTCGGATGGGATGCGTATCGCTCTGAAGCCCTGTGGCGCGAGGCCAGGGGCGCCGCGGATGTCGAGGCATGGGACCGGGTCGAGTCGGCCCTGGCCCGCCGAGCCTGGTATCGGCCCGCCGACCCGGATGCCATCGAGCTTCGTGTGACGGCCGCTCTGAGGCGCGGCGATCGGGAGACGGCGATCGATGCGCTGGAGGCCGTGCCGGATCCGTCTCCCCTGGCGGTGAAGGCCCACCTGATGCGGGGCAAGATCTTGAAGGAAGCCTATCGGCCCGCCGAGGCCATCGAGGCATTTCGGGCCGTTTTACGGCTCGATCCCGCTCAGGCCGACGCCCACAGGGAATTGATCATCATCTTCGGCATCGAACGGCGCGCGGGAGATCAGGAGGCCCAGCTATGGGAGTTGCACGACCGTGCCGGCGCCACCATCGAGGCCCTGCGGATGCTGGCGCAATCCACCGTGATCATACCGCCCGGCGCGCTGGACAAGCGCGCGGACGAAGGGTCGGTCCTCCGCAGTTGCCTCGAGACGACGCCGGATGATCCGTCCCTCCCGGCTCCCCTGGCCTGTTTCCTACGGAACCGGGGCCGCGTGGCCGAGGCCCGGGCCCTCCTGGAACCGTGGCTCCGCTCCGGGCGTCTAGGCCCTGACATCCGGCTGGAAGACCTGGCTTGCCTGCTCGATCAGGGGGAAGTCGAGTCCGCCCGGCCCTGGCTCGAGCGACCGAGCGATCCGATCCGGATGCATGCCCGCTACTGGCGCCTCCGGGCCGATTGGCTCCGACTTCAGGATCGTTCGCCGGAAGCGCTGGAGTGCGACCGGGAGGCGGTCCTCCGGGATCCGAGGGATCCCGAGTTGCGCTACCGGCTGGCCCGCGCGTTACAGGCGGCCGGTCAGGTTCGCGAGGCGGAACAGGCGCTGGCTGCCCATCGGCGGCTTCAGCTCCTGAGCGAGGTGGCAGTGGGGATCTCCGAGACGGCACCCGATCCGGACCGACTCCTGCGGGCCGCGCGGCTCTGTCGCGAGCTGGACCGCGATCGCGAGGCACGTGGCTGGTACCAGGCGATCGCCCGCATCGCGCCATCCCATGACGAGGCCCGCCGTTTCCTGATGGGCCTCCAGCAGTGAAGCGGGGGTCGAGCCTGGACAGGAGCGGCACGCCCGCCGAGCAGGACCTGAGTCAATGATGCGAGTCTGCACGATCATCCTGTTGGCGATCGCTTTCGCCGGCTGCTCGCCGTCCGGGATTCAGCCGCCGGCTGCCCGCCACGACGCCCGGTCCGGCCCGCCCCCCGTCCCGATCGTCTCGCGCCGGACCGAGCCCGACCCGATTCCCCTTCGCTTCCGCGATGTTTCCCGCGAGGCCGGCCTGACTGTCCCGCACTTCAACGCGGCCGACGGCCGGTTCCGTCTGGTCGAGACCATGGGCAGCGGCATCGGCCTGCTCGACTACGACGGTGACGGCTGGCTCGATATCTTCGTGGCTCAGGGCTCACCCATCCCCCGTGATCCCGACGATCACCGGTTCGCCGCGCAGCTCTACCGCAACAACCGCGACGGCACCTTCACCGACGTGGCCCGTGCCGCCGGGGTGGCGTTCGAGGGATTCGGCCAGGGGGTCGCGGTCGGCGACTACAATGGCGACGGCCACCTGGATCTGTATGTGAGCGGCTTCGGCCGGAGCGCGCTCTACCGCAATCGGGGGGATGGGACCTTCGCCGATGTCACCGCGGCGGCCGGCGTGGCCGGTCACGGCTGGGCCACGAGCTGTGCCTTCGCAGATCTGGACGGCGACGGCGACCTGGATCTCTACGTGGTCCATTATCTCGCCAGGACCGTGGACGCGCAGGGCCACCCCACGGTGAACTGCAATGCGCTTCCCGGCGCCATCGGCTACTGCCCGCCGGGCGCCTTCGCCGCCGAACCGGATGCCCTCTTCCGCAACAATGGCGACGGCACCTTCACCGATGCGAGCCGATCCGCGGGGATCGACTCGCCCGCGGGCAACGGCCTCGGGCTGGCGATCGCCGACTTTAATGATGACGGCCGGCTCGACATCTTCGTCGCCAACGACCGGACTCCCAACCTGATGTTCCGCAACCTCGGCGGGTTGAGATTCGAGGAGGTCGGCCTCGCGTGGGGCGTCGCTTACAACGAGTCGGGGCAACTCCGGGCCGGAATGGGCGTCGCGGCTGGCGATGCCGATGGCGATGGCCGGATCGATCTCCTCGTCACGAATTTTTACGAGGAGGGGAGCACGCTCTATCGCAACGCAGCCCCGGGCCAGTTCGAGGTCACCACGGCGCGCGCCGGCCTGCTGGTCCCGAGCCGGTCCCGGCTCGGCTTCGGCACGAGTTTCCTGGATGCCGACGGCGACGGCCGGCTCGACCTGTTCGTGGCCAACGGGCACATCAACGACGTCAGCCGTCTCGGCATGCCCCATGCGATGGAGCCGCAGCTCTTCCATAACCAGGGCCGCGGCCTGTTTCACGATGTCTCGGATCGGGCGGGGACAGCTTTCCGCGAGCCGACCCTCGGCCGAGGAGTCGCCGTCGGCGACCTGGATAATGACGGCGATGTCGACATCGTCGTGAGTCATCTGGGCCGTCCGCCCGCGCTTCTCTCCAACGAGACCGAGCCGCGCGGCGGCGCTCTGAGGTTGACGCTCATTGGGCTGGGGTCAGGCCGGCGCCCGATTGGAGCGGTCGTCACGGTCCGGACAGGTTCGTCGACGATCACCCGGGTCGTGGCCGGGGGTACGAGCTACCTGAGCGCCAGCGACACCCAGGTTTTGATCGGCCTGGGGCAGGCCCCGCGCGCCGATTCCGTCGTGGTCCGATGGCCTTCGGGGCGCGTCCAGTCGTGGACCGGCCTGCCTGCCGGGGCTGACCTGCTGCTCGAGGAAGGGCGCGAGCCCCGGCCCCGTCCGGTCGCCGCGCCCCGCACTCGGCTCAAGGTTCGTGAGCCGTCCTCGAAGCCTTCGCTCGTACCCGAATCCAGTGGTCGGTGAAGGTGAATTCGGGAGTGAGCCGGACGCGGGGCATGTGGCAATCCAGGCAGCCCTTGGCGGGAGAGACCGGGCAGAGTGTCTTGACTCGACTCCCCGATCGGTGACAGTCGATGCAGACAGCCTCGTACGACGCGGTGTCCCTGGAGACTTTCGCGTGCGCGTCGTGACACGAGGTGCACCGCAACCCGCTCTGGCCCTTCTGGAAGCACGCCGACTCGGCCAGGCCGACGGGTTGGAATCGGACGATCGCCAGGTTGTCGGGATCCACGGCCGTCTCGATCCGCTCGGATGAGCGGTGGCACTCGCCGCAGTCGGCGAGTTGCTTCGTCGGAGAGTCTCGATCCGGACCCATCGACAGCCGCAACTCCTCCTCGCTGCCGCCCCGGCGCGCCGCCTCGACGTGTGCGCCGGCCGGGCCATGACACCGCTCGCATGTGACGTTGGGTATCATCGTGGCCGTGTCGAGTCGCCCGCGGCCCTCGCTGGAGCCGGTCGTGACGTGGCAGTCGAAGCAACTCAGCAGCCGGGCCTCGTCCAGCAACCTTCCGTAAGGCAGAATCCTGGTCCCAAACTGGCTAGACGTCCCCGCATTCTGTCCGGGTGTGATCGCCAGCTTCTCGCCGGCCTTCATATAAGACAGTCGGTGCTCCAGGCCGATCGGCGCCGCACCGGGCCCGGACTTCATGGTCGTCACGAAGGTGTATCCGACCGTGCCGGAGCCAAAGCTGAATTCGATCGGAAATGACTCGGTCTTGCCTCGCTCGCTGCGATCGACGCCAAGCTGGCCGTCGCGGAGATGGTAGGTCCATGAGACCTCGGGCCGCTCGGGGTCCTTGACGGTCCGTCCGTCGAGCCAGTTTGCGATCGCGGCCTTCGCGGCCGGCCGGAGTGTCCGGGCATGCCCCGATCGCGAGAATGCGGCACACTCACCGGGGTGACATTCGAGGCAGGAGGCCTTCCCCACGTAGCGTTCGGACGCGGCCGAACCGACCTTGACCGCTACCGCTCGCGTCCCATCCGGTGCTTCGGGTGGCGTCCTCTGCGCATCCGACGACCACCAAAGCACCACGGCCACGGCCACGGCCAGGCCGCCCAGCACGACCGCCAGGCTCGTGAATCGCCTCGCCAGGACCCCGTCATCAGCTCCCGCCTCGGCCTCACCGGACATCAGCCATTCCTCCTTGCTTTCCGTGCATTACGAATGTCGTTTCTCCGTATGCGGTTCATCCGAATCCAGCGCGTCGGCCTTGAAATCATTCGACATGCCGATTCCACCTGGATTTGCTTTCAAGAGCTCCAGGAGGGGAGATCACCATGTCCACCGGCTTCTTGTATCATGCCTTCGGCATCCGTGGCTACCAGTAGATCCGCACCGATGACCAGGGCGGCGAAGTGTTCTTTACGATCACCCAGGACCTTGGGAGAGGGCAAGCGAAGATCGGCGGACGGAGCCGCCTCACCCAGGCGGACCGCCGGATTCGGCCCCTGCGAGGAGGCGGCTCCGTCCGCCGACTCCCGCCCCCGCTTTCCCCATGACGGAGATCGATTTGGAGTTGTCTTGCCGCATGACGATCCGCGGTGTGGCCTCGCACCTGGGCGTTGGCTGGGCCCTGTCGAACTGACGTCAACCCGGCGGCGAGGCCGGCGGTCGGAACGTGTAGACCGAGACGAGCTCCGGCCGGATCATCCGCTCGCCCGATTGAAACCCCTTGCGCAGCCGGGCCGCGACAGTCTTGTTGCGTGCGGAATCCTCCGTCGGCACGGTCGACACGGCCCGCTGGCGGCGGGGATCGAAGACTTCCCCCTCGGCCGCGAAGGGCTCGACTCCCTGGCGATAGAGGATGTCCTCGAGCGCGACCTGGATCGACTCCAGGATTCCCCGGACGGCGGCCGCGCGGTCGGGATCAACGTCGTCCCGCGGGCGGGCCTCGATCATCTTGCCGACGTCATCGTGGAGCTGGATCAGGTCGAGGAAGATCGGCCGCTGGACCTTGAGCAAGAAATCCTGCTTGTACTCCTGGAGCTCGGCGTGCAGGCGATCCACGACGCGTTCGCGAGTCGCCTCGGCCCGAGAATCACGCTCGAGCAGGCCCTGGATGGCATCCAGTCGCCGAACCAGCCGTTCCTCCAGCCTCGCGAACGAGTCCAGCCAGTCGGGCACGGTGGGCCCGACCGGCACTTGACCGTCGGCGGACGGCTCGCCCCGGGGCGGCGACTCCTCCGACGATGGTAGAGAAACCGGCTGGGTGATCTCGGCCGACACCTCGATCAGCGCAGCGAATTCTTGCGGCCGCGGCTCACCCTCGTCCGCCTCGTTCTCCGCCGGCCCAGCGTTCGAATCAGCCTCATCGCGGCTCTCGTCCGGCCTGTCTTCGTTGTCAGTTCGCATCGGCAGCCTTCTCGAAAGTTGAGACTCGTCGTACCCAGGACTTTCGCCCGAGAGCGAGCATTCTTGGACCCTGTCCCGCACGGAACCCGACCGGGAGGGCGAGCGTCCCGTGGAGCCCGGGCATGCATGAAGCATCGCGAGATCCCGGCTTCATGGAAAGATCCCTCTCGATTCCCCGGGAACCCTCGAGTCCAACTCCCACCGGCCACCGTCGACCCGGGCCGAGCACGTGCGGCCCCGATCCTTCACGCTTGCAGTTGAAAAAAATATGATTTGAATCCGAATTCGACAATTTGTCATATCATCTCGAGTGTCCAAAATGCCATAACTCGCAAGGATGGAGTGGATTACAAAAGGGGCCTTGACGGGGTTCGAATACAATTACAATCTAACTGAGATGCCTCACTGGACCAGCCGGCCTACCTTGGCACCGGGTCGGGAACCGCGAAGGGTGCGACGAACGCACCTCCAGATCTCCAGGATCGTAAGACCAGTCGCGCACCGGCGATACCAGCATTGTCGAAACGGCCAGGGCCGGTGGCATTGGCGCGCCGACCAGGTTCCGCTGTTCTCCCTCGACCGAGGCATCCGAACAGGTCGGGACCGTCCGCCGGGCGTCCGACCTGGCCAATCCGGGGCTCGTGCCGCCAAAAACCTGCCACCAGGTGCCACCAGGTGCCAAAACCCGGCCAAAACGCCCCAAAAACCGACCGCCAGACCCCGAAAGGCTGCCATCAGGACCCGTAAAGCTGCCACTCCAGGGGCCAAAACTGCCACTCCAGGGGTCAAAACTGCCACTCGAATCCGCCTTTTGGGGGTCGAATTCGAGCCGGACCTCGCTGTGCGGGCTCGTGTGAGGCACCCGGTCAGAACCGAAGCGGCCCGTTCAGCCACCGCATCGGCCGCGGAGGGAGCCACTTGCCTCGCGCCCCCGGGGCATTACACTGGCTCGGATCGAACATCGTCGCGCGGCCGTCGGACTTCCGCGGCGCGCGGCCCTTTTCTCGGGCTGAGAGGACGTGCGAACATGCGACGCATCATCGGCAAGATCACCCTGTCCTGGCTGGCCGCCGCGACTCTGGCCACGAGCGGATTCGCCCAGGAGAAGCCCAACGACTCGACGTTGGGCGCCCGGCCGCCCGAGGGTGCGGTCGTCCTGATCGGCGACAAGGGCCTCGAAGGCTGGGTCAAGCAGGACGGGAAGACCGCGGCCGACTGGCCGACCACCGACGGTATCGTCACCGTGGGTCACGGCAATATCCTGACCCGGCAGCCATTCGGCAGCTTCCGCATGCACGTCGAGTTCAACGTCCCCTACATGCCCAACGCCCGAGGTCAGGGCCGGGGGAACAGCGGCGTGTACCTGGACGGCATCTACGAGCTCCAGGTGCTCGACTCGTACGGCCTCAAGTCGCAGAACAATGACTGTGGCGCCATCTACCAGCAGGTCGCCCCGTCGGTCAACGCCTGCAAGCCGCCGCTCCAGTGGCAGACCTACGACATCACCTTCCACAAGGCCGTGGTCGACGGCTCGGGGAAGGTCGTCAAGAAAGCCCGCGTCACCGTGATCCAGAACGGCATCAAGACGATCGACGACGCCGAGATCAATCCCACCCCCGGCGGCGTCAACAACGCGGCCGGCCAGGACGGTCCCATCCTGCTCCAGGACCACGGAAACAAGGTGCAGTACCGGAATATCTGGATTCAGCCGCTCGCTGATTAGAGCGCGTAACGATTGGCTAGAGCGCATTGCCGTTGCGTCGGGTACGGGCGAGAGATGGAGGTTCGAGTCGGTCCCGGCAGCCCACGAAGTGGGCGCCAGGACGTAGCCGGGGGGCGTCAGCCCCCCGGACCGCCAGGCGAACCCTCATCTCCCCGCCATCATGTCACTCTCCCGGCCGCGACCCCGCGTGGCGGGGTCGCGGCCGGGAGGGTCCCTCGAGAGGATTTGGTGTGTGGGGCTGCGGTC
>DAIDHB010000123.1 GCA_027452145.1 Planctomycetales bacterium | reverse complement strand
GCTTGCCGGTCGCCTGGACGACCGGCCCCAGTCGCTCGCGCAGCCTCGGGTCGTGACTGTGGACCTTCAGGGCCGCGAGCGCCAGCAGGGCGTCCTTCTCCGACGCGGTGCCGACCAGGTCGACGAGGTAGTCGATCGCCGAACTCTGCCGCAGCATTGCGATCGACAGCAGCACCTGCTGGCGGATCACCGAGGAATACGACCGGCTCCATCGGTCCCGCAGAGGTTCGAACGCATCAGCCCGGCGCGACTTGCCCAGCGCGATCGCGGCGGCCTCGCACCGGTCCTCATTCTCCGAGTCGAGCGCCGCGCGGGCGATCGCCAGGCTGTCGGCGCTGCCATCCGCCAGCAGGCCGGCGAGGCATTCGGACAGCACCTCGGGATCCGCATCGCCGATCCGGGCCTTGAGCCGCAGCAGCAGCCCGGCAGCCTCGGTATTCAGGTAAGCCAGCGCCTGCGCCACGGCGATCCGCACGTCCTTGCACGAGTCGACCATCGCATCGACCAGCCGCGGCAGGGCGTGCGAGCCCTCGACCCGCGCCAGGGCGATCAGTGCGGCCGAACGCAGGGGCGCGGCCGTGTCCTCGCTGCCGCCGAAGACCGGCTCGAGCTGAATGTGGGTCGAGGCCTGCTCGAACACCGGAGCGCGCATGTGCTCGATCCGGTCAAGTGCCTGGATGATCGCGATCTTGGCCCGGCAAAGCTTGTCGTCCCTGATCGGGTTGGGCATGAACCGGTCGAACGCCTTCTCCAGGTCTCCCGCCAGCTCGATCAGCGTCTGATCGCCGACGATCTCCGCCGCCGCCGCGACCACGAAGTTCGACCGGTCCGCGATCGCCTTTTTCAACTCGGCCATCTGCTCGGCCGACAGCGGCCCACCGCGCAGCCTGCGGATCGCCGCGAGCCTGTCATCGAGCGAGAGTCGCGCCGCCATCGGTCGTCCCCCCCTGCGATTGGCCTCGTCCTGAAGTCCCTCGTACGGAAATGGCACGGAACGGGCAAGCGATTCCGACGTCTTGGTCGTCTCATCTGTCATCGCCCGCGGGAGCCAACCATGCCCGACGATACCAGAACCCCCGACCCGGCCGGCAAGTCTCCGTCCCCGATCGGCGACCCGCCCCGGCGCGACGAGCCGGTGAAAACTGACGCCGACGAGTCGATGGAGGACCCCTTCACCGAGCAGACCACCCACCCCGCCGGCGAGGGCCAGGGCGCCAATCGCCCTCAGCCGAGTCCCTCGGCGCCGGGCGAGAACGACGAGGAAGCCGCCGCGGTCGAGGAGGGATTCAGCCCCATCCCGTAAGAATCCGACCCTCCCGCTTGATCTCTCCCGTCAGAAGTCAGACAATTGTCATGGATGCTTCGAGGTCTGGCAGTCGGGGAGAACGATCGGGATGAGCACGGAGGTCGCGTCGGGCGGGCGGTGGGAAGTTGCGCCTGTGCTGCTGGGGATCACGCTGGTCGCGGCCGGGGCGGCGGACGGTCATCGGTTGGTCGTGGAACGATCCGGCGACTGGGCGCTGCTCGGCCGGGCCGACGTCGAGCTGCTGGGCGGGCTCTGGCTGCTGGGCGGCTGGAAGGCCCGGGCGGCGCGGGGGTTGGCGCTCGCCGGGATGGGCGCCTTGGTGATTTTTGACCTGGCGCGGACGGCGTTCGGCGAGGCCCCTCGGTGTCCGTTCGGCCGAATCGACGTGGGGCCGGCGTGGGTCGTCGTGCGGGACGTGGTCGGGCTGGGGGCCCTGGTCGGCTGGCGCATCGGCGCCCGGCCGGTCCCGGGGCGCCGCGTCCATCAGGCCCGGCTCGGGATCGCCTTGATCGCGGCGATGGTCGGGATGGCCGTCGAGGCGTCGCAGGTCGGGCAATGGCCGATCCTGGTGACGGTCCGCTCCGGCCGGACGCGGTCGGGGCTCGACTACCTGGTGTACCTGCCCGACGGGTATTACCGGAGCCTGCGACGCTGGCCGGCGATCCTGGTTCTGCACGGCCGGGGCGAGTGCGGCGAGGATATCGGACTGGTGCGGAGCCAGGGTTTGCCGCGCCGGGTCGAGCAGGGCGGCGGATTACCGTTCGTCGTGATCGCGCCCCAGAACACGGTCTTCCAGTGGGACCCGGCGGAGGTGGTGCAGGTCCTCGACGAAACCCTCGCACGGTTCCGCGTCGATCCGGATCGCGTCTACCTGGTCGGCAACAGCATGGGCGGGGCCGGCACCTGGTCGTCGGCGATCGAATTCCCGGAACGGTTCGCGGCGATCGCTCCCATCTGCGGCGCGGGGAACCCAGCCAGGGCCGAACGGCTCAGGAATCTACCCACCTGGGCCTTCCACGGCGCCGAGGACCGGGTCGTCCCGCCCGAGCTGTCCGAGCGGATGGTCGACGCCCTGCGGGCCGCCGGGGGCGATGTCCGGCTCACCCTGTATCCGGGCGTCGGCCACGACGCCTGGACGCGCACTTTTGACGATCCCGCGTTCTACGAGTGGCTGCTCCAGCATCGGCGTGGCGGCGGTCATTAGTCATTAGCCATTGGTCATTGGTCATTGGTCATTGGTCATTGGTCATTGGTCATTGGTCATTGGTCATTGGTCATTGGTCATTGGTCATTGGTCATTGGTCAT
>DAIDHB010000122.1 GCA_027452145.1 Planctomycetales bacterium | reverse complement strand
ACGTCCTGACGCCCACTTCGTGGGCTTCCGGCACCGACTCGAACCTCCATCTCTCGCCCGTGCGCCATGCAACCGCAATGCGCTCTAGTACTGGTCGGAGCTGATGACCTCGCCACCGTCACGGGTGATCAGCGCCTTCATGACGCGGGGATTGACGCCCTTCCTGAGGAAGTGGACCGAACCGTCGGCGAACAGGGCGTTGGTCCCGTCCGGGTTGTAGCCGCCAATCTCGGGCAGCGGCTGCTTCGGGTCGAACGGGATGTCCTCGGGCCTGGTCCAGGGGACTTCGCGTTTGGCCTCGACGGCCAGGATGGTGTTCGACGTGCCGTCGGTGAAGTTCTGGATCTGCGGATCGCCACCGGCACCCACCGCCGTCGAGGGGCCGGTGAAGGCGAAGTAGCTGGTATTGCCCTTGCTCCCCGAGGGCGAGCCGTTGGGGTCGGGATAGGCGTAGATCACCGGCATCTTGTCGATCAGCTTGCGATTATTCGGGCCGTCCCAGGGCTCGTCGAAGTTGTACTGGTTGTACAGAGCCTGCTGTTCGATGTAGGGCAGGATGGCCACCCGCCAGCTATAGGGGATGTTCCTGTTCTTGCCGCCCATGTTGACGGCGGCCGGGAAGTGATTCATCGCCGAGTGATAGTTGTGGAAGGCGAGGCCGATCTGCTTGAGGTTGTTGACACTCTGAGCGCGGCGGGCGGCTGTTCTCGCCGAGCCGACGGCCGGCGCCACGAGGCGGATCCCCTCGGCGATGTCTACCGGCGCATCGGCATGCAGGTGGACGAAGCCCTCGGTCGTCTCGACCTTCGCCTGGGCCAGGATCGAGTCGGCCGACTGGATCAGCCACTCCGCGGCCTCGCTGCCGCGGCGCTGACCATTGAGGTCGCGCTTCACGCCGCGGAGGGCGTTCTTGCCGAGCGTCAGCACGGCCTGCGCGGTCTCGGCGACGTCGCGGGCGTTCTGGGGACTGGTCGTCCCTCCGACGACGTCGATCGCCACCGACTGGTCATTCACCTGGATGCTCGCCGCGTAGGATTCCGCCTTCTCGTAGAGGGGGGCGAAGGTGTCCAGCATGATGCGGGCGTCCGGAGGGCCGTGCGGCGTGGCGTGGGCGATCTGGCGGCGGAGCCAGCGGGCGTCCAGCGCGATCATGAGCTGGCCCTTCGCGACGCGCTTCCAGGCGTCGTCCCAGTGGTGCCGCGCCGTCGCGTTGCGATCGGTGATCAGGTCGCGGAGCACGACCTCCTCGGCGGCCACGACGGTGCGGTCGTCGGGCGTGAAGATCCCGAGGACCATGGAACCGCCGCCGTCGACGCGGGAATAGGTCTGGCCTTCGTGTTTCGCCTCTTCGAGTCGTGGGGCGTGCCGGTCTTGCTCGAGGAATCGGCTGATCTGGGCCTTCCAGTCCTGGGCCCTGTTCGTTCGCAGGACGACCCCCGACGGGATGCCGAACCCCGGACCGCGCCGCGGGCCATCCGCGATCGCTTCCGACTCCCAGAAAATGAGCACTTGCTCAACATCTTCGGGCTTGATGGGGAGCTTGTCGACCGCGACCGGCCCCCGGAGCATCGAGTCGAGCAGCGACCGAATCTCGCGGCGATGCAGGAGGTTGCCGGGCCGGGCCGCGATGAGCAGCCGCGCATCGTCGGGCACGAAGGCCATGTTGTACGAGCCCGGCGCGGCCGCGGCGCCGGCGGCGGCCGGCTGCTCCTGGGCCATCGCGGGCGAATCGCCGAGCGGGCCGCGCAGGCCGGCGACGAGCAGGCCGGAAGCCGCGAGCGCGGCGACCGTGAGCACGCGGGCGGTGGTCGAAAGGGTGACGTGGCGGATGGGTCCGTGATTCTTCAACATCTCGATCCTCCGGACGAAGGTGCCATGAGAGGGGAGGAAGGCCCGCGCCGGCCAGGTGATGGCGCGGCCGTCGCGGCGCAGGGCCATGCGGGCCAGCGTCGCGAGATATGACGGCTTGCCGCCCGACAGACGGGCGCCCCAGGCGTCGGCCGCCAGCTCCTGCTCCAGCCGGAGCCGGGCCGCCAGCCAGTGCGCCAGGGGGTGATAGAACTGAAGGGCCAGGGCGAGCTGCGCGGCGACCCCCGCAGCGAAGTCGCCGCGGCGGACGTGGGCCAGCTCGTGCGCCAGCACCGCGCGGCGCTCGTTGAGGTCCCACGATCGCCACTCGGCCGGCAAGAGCAGCACCGGATGCCGCCAGCCGATCGTGGCCGGGGTCGTCAGCTCGTCCAGCTCGCGCAGCTCGACCGGCTGCGTGCAGCTCAGCTCGGCGCGCAGGAGCTGGAGCAGGTCGTCGAGCTCGGGGTCGTCCACCGGGCGGCTGCGCGCCCGCAGCCGTGCGATGCCGAGAAGGCCGATGCTCAGCCGGCCCAGTCCCAGGCCCGCTCCCGCGAGAAACGTCAGAGCCAGCCATTCTCGCCAGCTCCAGGATCGGTCGGTCGGAGCCGCCGAGGGCCGTCGCAGCTCGTCGATCACGAGCGACAGCAGGTTGGGCGCGGCAGTCGCAGGCGCGATTCGGGGGACTTCGGGCGGTTGATCGTGCGCCGTGGGGGCGTTGACGTCCGACGGCGATGGCGAGGGAGCTGCCGCGGCCGCGATCCTCGGGGCCAGCGTGGCCGGCCGATTCAGGCCCAGAGTCCACCATCGCGGCCAGGGGCTCATCACCACGATCGCGACCGCGGCCATGATGCCCAGGCTCGACCCGGCCGCCAGCGCGCCGGCCGCCGGGCCCCACCGCCGCAGGGCCAGGTACGCCACGATGCCCAGCACCGCGAAGGCCGTCGCATGCGCGATGCTCCCCACCAGCAAGAGTCCCAGCACGTTCATGGTCGGTCCTCCCGTCGGTTGAGGGCGTCCCGGAGCAGCGCGCGCTCCTCGGGCGTCAGCTTCCTCTGCTCCATCAGGCGCACCAGCAACTGCTCGCGCGAGCCCCGGAACACCCGGTCGATCAGCTCGCCCAGCAGCTTCCGCGACACGTCCTCGTACGACCGCGCCGGCCGATACGAGAACGGACGCTCGTTGTTCGTCTGGATCAGGAACTCCTTGTCGGTGAGGATCCGGACCAGCGTCGCGATCGTCGTGTAAGCCCGATCCAATCCCTTCGCCGCCAGCGCGTCCCGCACGTCCGCGACCGTCGACTCGCCCCGGTCCCAGAACACGTGCATCACCTCCAGCTCCCGCTCCGTCAGCTCCCGCGCCGCCGGTCGAGCCATCGCTTGCCTCCTTCCCCCGGAACCGGGCCTCGTCGTTTGATTTGGTTTTTTAGATTTGGTTTCATAGTAGTGATCGCCGGACGATTGTCAAGGGGTACGTCCCAGGTGTTCGCGGGAACGGTCAGGAGGGGTTGGTGCCTGGGCTCCTGGAGCCGTCGGCGGGGAGGACGTGGCAGCTTCGGGCCTTGATGATGAGGTGGACGGCGGCCCCCGGCGCCAGGCCGAGCTGGGCGACGGCGGGCTCGACGAGGCTGACGATCCAGGCGAGGCCCCCGGTGCGGATGACGGCCTCCGCCTCGGGGCCGCGGGGGACGACGCGCTCGACGACGCCGGCGAGCTGGTTGCGGGCGGAGAGCCCTTCGACGGGATGGCGGGCGAGCAGGATGTCGTCGGCCCGGACCTGGACAAGGAGCCGGCTGCCGGCGGGCGGGTCGAGGGCGCCGACGATCAGCTCGGGGCCGTTGTCGAGGCGGATGCGGCTGCCGGGCTGGCCGGGCGGGTGATCCAGGACGCGTGCGGGGAAGACGTTGAGAACGCCCTCGATCGGGATCGTGCCGTCGCCGGCGCGTCGGGCCGAGGACAGGACGTCAAGCGGCGGCCCGGAGGCGATGATCCGGCCCCGCTCCATCAGGAACAGCCGCGAGCCCAGCGCGACGGCCTCGGCCACGCTGTGAGTCACGTAGAGGATCGGGATCGCCAGGGTGCGCTGGACGTCCATCAGGCGCCGGACCATCGCCTGGCGGCTGTCGGAATCGAGCGCCGAGACGGGCTCGTCGCAGAGGAGTAGCCGAGGCCGAGGGGCCAGGGCTCGCGCCAGCCCGACGCGCTGCCGCTCGCCGCCGGAGAGCGACTCGGTCGAGCGGCCCATCAGGTGCTCGACGCCGCAGAGCGCGACCACCTCGGCGAGCCGGGCGTCGGCCTGCTCGCGGGGCCAGCCCTTGAGGCCGAAGCGGACGTTGGCCGCGACGCTGAGGTGCGGGAACAGCCGGTCGTCCTGGAAGATCATGCCGATCCGTCGGCGGCGAAGCGGCCGATGGATCCGGTTCGACGCGTCGAACAGGGGCTCGCCATCGAGCCGGACGTGGCCGGAGTCGGGCCGAGCCAGGCCGGCGATCAGCCGCAGCAGGGTCGTCTTGCCCGCGCCCGAAGGCCCGAAGACGATGCCGATCTCGCGGTCGATGGCGAGGCCGACGTCGAGGTTCAGACCGGCGTGGATGCGGTGGACGAGGCGAACGTCGAGAACGTGGTGCGAAGAGTCAGTCACCGGGCGAGCCTCCGCCCCGGCATGGTGCGCTGGACGACCACCAGAGCCAGGATCGAGACGCCCGAGATCAATAGCGTGAGGCGCCCGGCGAGAGACGGATCGTCGCCCAGGACGATCGCATCGTAAATGGCCAGCGAGGCGGTGCGGGTCACGCCGGGAATGTTGCCGGCGACCATCAAGGTCGCGCCGAAGTCGCCCAGCGCCCGGGCAAAGGCGAGAACGATCCCCGCGGCCAGGCCTCGCCAGGACAGGGGCAAGGTCACGGCGAGGAAGACCGAGGTCTCGCCCCGGCCCAGCAGGCGAGCGATGTCCTCGAGCCCGGGATCGACCGACTCGAACGCCCCTCGCGCCGGCAGCAGGAACAGCGGGAATGCTGCGACCGCCGAGGCGACCACCGCACCCGACCAGTGGAAGACCAGGGTGAGGCCGAGCGTCGACTCCAGCCAGTGCCCGACCGGCGCGCGTCGGCCGAGCACCTGGAGCAGGTAGTACCCCAGCACCGTCGGCGGCAGCACCAGGGGAAGGATCAACACGCCGGCGAGCAGCGACTTCCCTGGGAACTGGCGACGCGCCAGGAGCCAGGCCGCCGGCAGCCCGATCGCGACGATCAGCAGCGTCGCCAGCGAGGCCACCTTGAGCGAGAGCCAGAAGGGTCCGAGCACTGGCATGAGCATCCCCGGATCGAGGGCGCGGCACGACGTCCAACTCGCCGCGCCAACGCGGCCCCGCCATCACTTTATCGCCTTTGAATCGGCGTGGCGATTGCCCGAAGTCTCGCCGGTATCGACCCGCGTCGACGTATCCTCCCCGGGTCGAAAGCCGAATCGCTTCAGGACCCCCTGCCCTTCCGGACTCATGACGAAGTTCGCGAAGGCCTCGGCGTCGTGCTGCCGCGGGGAATCCGAGACGATCCCAAGCGCCTGGACGATCGGGTCGTACAGCGCCGGATCGACGTCGAGCGCGACGACCTCCGGCACATTTGCAATCGCCCGGCCCACGAGCGCCGCCTCGACATCGCCGTTCTGCGCGTGGTGCAACGCCTGGCGTACCGATTCGGCCACGACGATTCGAGGGCGAAGGGACTCCCACAGGCCGGATCGCTCGAGCGCCTGTTTCCCGGCCTTGCCATAGGGGGCGGTCTCGGGATTGGCGACGGCGATCCGCTTGACCTCGGGCCGCGCGAGATCGGCCAGCGTCTTGACCCGGTCGGCCATGTCCCTGGGGACGGCCAGCACCAGTGAGCCGCGGGCATAGACCCGGACCGACCCTGCCCGAATCGCTCCCCTGGAAGCCAGATCGCGGACGAAATCCACGTTGGCCGCGAAGAAGAGGTCGTAAGGCGCTCCCTGCTCGATCTGCCGGGCCAGCACGCCCGACGATTGGAACGTCGGGGTGATCTGGGCACCTCCGGCGGCCTGGAACCGCTCCGCCAGGGCCGGCAGCGCCGCCTGGAGGTCGCTTGCGGCGGCGACGCGAAGCGGTGCAGGAGTCGGGGCCGCCGCCGGACCGCCTGAACCGTTCCGATCCCCGCTGCATCCCGCGATCGGGCCGAGCATCATCACCCACATCCAGGCGTGGAAAGACAGGCAATCGCGCCGTAACTGTCGGCGAAAACCAGACATCGGGCAAATGCTCCTGGAGAGTGTGGCGGCGTGACTCTCCACGCCCGACGACCGTGCGGCGCGGATGGTCGCCTCCGATTGCGGGTTGCGGCCGAATCAGGTAAGACGAAAAGGAGCGAGGGATCGGCGAGGACGGACGAAACGCGATCGATCGGGGTGGGTTACGGTGCTCGCCCGGCCGGTCGGGACCGATCACGGAAAGGCGTAGCCGGGGATGAAGCTGGAACAGTTCTTCAAGCATCACGGGATCGTCGGCAATCCGTTCAGCGAGGAGGACGCGCAGACGGACACCGTATTCAAGCGGCGATGCCTGGCGACGATCCATCACCCCGCGTGGAACAAGTTCTTCGGCAGCCCGGCCGACCCCTCGACGGCGCTGGTCTTCGGCGAGAAGGGGAGCGGCAAGACCGCCCTGCGGCTCCAGGCCTTCGCCGAGCTCGACACCTATAACCAGGCCAACCCGGGCGAGCGGGTGTTCGTGGTCTCGTACGACGATTTCAACCCGTACCTGGACAACTGCCGGACGGCGATCCGGGCCCGCGACATGAACCAGGTACTCGATTCCTGGCGACTGTCGGACCACATGGACGCGATCCTGTCGCTCGGCGTGACGCACCTGGTCGACCTGCTGACGAACGAGCGGGTCGACCTGTCGGTGCTCTCGCTGGATCAGCGGCGCGACCTGCTGCTGCTGGCGGCTCTCTACGACGCCTCGACCGGCGAGCCGATCGCGCGGCGGTGGGGCAAGCTGCGGCGAAGGTCGGGCTTCCGGCCGCTCTGGACCCGCCGGGATCTCCAGATCGGCGTGGGGACGACCCTGCTCGTCATCGGCCTGATCGCCATGATCCCGTCGCTGTTGAAGTGGAGCGTCCTGCCGTGGCTGCTGGTTCCGATGCTCGCCGGGTGGCTCTACTGGGGCTGGCGGCTGGCGAGGGCCGAGTGGTTCGCCCGCGACATCCGCAAGGGGCTCCGCGTGCTCAACCGCGACCCCTCGGCGCTGCGGTGGGAATTGCTCTGGTTCAAGCCTTCCGAACTCGGCGGGCAGCCGCTCCCCACGGCAACCCGGCTGGGAGCCGAGGAGCGTTATGAGCTGTTCCGCAAGTTCCAGGGGGTGCTGCACACGCTCGGCTACGCGGGCGTCGTCGTGCTGATCGACCGGGTCGACGAGCCGCAGCAGGTCGAGGGCGACCCGCGGAAGATGCGCGCCCTCATCTGGCCGCTGCTCGACCACAAGTTCCTCCGGCACACCGGGCTGGGCGTGAAGCTCCTCCTGCCGATCGAGCTGGCGTACTACCTCGAGAAGGAGGACAAGGAGTTCTACGACCGCGCCCGGCCCGACAAGCTGAACATGATCAAGCCCCTGCGCTGGACGGGGCCGTCGCTTTATGACCTGGCCAGCGACCGGCTGCGCGCGTGCCACCCGGAACCGTCGAGCAACGGCGATGCCCCTCGCCTGCGACGGTTCATCGACGAGGCCATCAGCGACGACTATCTCAAGGAGTCGCTGGCCAACCTGCGGACGCCCCGGCACCTCTTCAAGTTCCTGCACCGGCTCATCGAGGAGCACTGCCACCGCCACACCGAGGATTCCCCGCGCTGGACGATCGACTACGACACGTTCCGCACCACCTATGGCGCCTACATGCGCGACCTCGAGGCGTTCGATCGGGGTTACGGCCACGGTTGAGACATCGCGCGATCGATGGAGACCGAGAGGGGATTCGACATGGCGACCGGTCTGAGGATCACGCTGGAGCAACTGGCACCCGAGGTGGCGGCCTGGACCCCGGAATGGGAGGCGGCGCAGGTCTTCCCCGTGCGGCTTCGATGCACCGAGGAGGAGTACCTGTCGCTCGATGACAACCTGCTCCTCGAGTACTCCGACGGTTTCCTCGAGGTACTGCCGATGCCGACGACTGCCCATCAGCTCATCCTGGCGTTCCTGTATCGGACCCTGTACGACTGGGTTGTCGCCAGGAACCTCGGCCTTGTCCTGTTCGCTCCCCTCAAGGTCCGCCTGCGAGCGGGCAAACTCCGCGAGCCCGACATTCTCTTCATGAAGCGCGAGAACTCCCGGCGCATCGGCAACGACTACTGGGAACGCCCCGACCTGGTGATGGAGGTCGTCAGCGAGAACAACCGCCGTCACGACCTGGTGACCAAGCGGGACGAGTACGCCCGCGCGGGCATCCCGGAATACTGGATCGTCGCCCCCGAGGAAGCCACGATCACGGTCTTCGTCCTCCGCCCGAGACGCAGGACGTATGTCGAGCACGGCACCTTCGCGAAGGGCGACCGCGCCACGTCGCAGGTCCTGCCCGGTTTCGAGGTGGACGTGAAGACCGCGCTCGAGCAGAAGCCCGCCGGCCCGGCCTGATTCGCCGCGAGCCATCATGGGGCCACCTGTTCGAGTAGGGATTCGAGGGCGCCTGTCGCCGGGTCGAAGTCGACCACGACGACCGAGCCCTCGGGCGTCTCGCCGACGTTGATGATCCGCCGCCCGTCCCTGAGCGTCCGTTCCTGGGCGACGTGGAGATGGCCGCAGAGGTGCAGCCGCGGCGCAATTGTCTTGTTCGCGTCGAGGAAGCACCGCTGGCCGCCGTGGCGGCCGCCTGGCGTCAGGTCGGCCAGGCCGACCGGGCATCCGTGGGTCAGCAGCACGTCGAGCGGCCCCGAGCCCGCAATGCGGGCCGCCGCGGCGGCGACGTCCTCGTCGGTGACGTAGAACGGCTTCGCGTGCGACTTCGCCCAGATCCCGCCGATCGCGGCGATCGTGAGGCCGTCGACCTCCTTGCGCTCCCCCTGCCCCAGCAGCACCGGCGAGCCGTCTCGGTTGCGCAGGCGATTCAGCACCTCGATCGAGTCGTGATTGCCGAACGTCGTGTAGGTCGGGGCGATGTCGAGGATCGCGTGCAGGACGGCCTCGGCCCCGGCGTCGATCTCCTCGGGATCGCCCCAGTCGCCGCACGAGAGGATCAGCGCGGGACCGAAGCGCGCGCACGCCCGGCGCACCGATTCGAGGTCTCCATGCATATCGCTGACGCACAGGATTCGCATGCGGGTTCGCACCTCGGCCGGTCGAATTGAATCGAGTCGAGTCGAGTCGGGCCGGGCCGGCGCTAGTCGCCGGGCAGCGGCTGCTTGTGGTAGAGCTTGCGGTAGCTGTCGTAACGGCCGGGATGGATCTGCCCCCAGTACACCGCATCCTTCACGGCGCACGAGTGCTCGTGCGTGTGCGAGCAGTCGGGGAACCGGCAGTGCGGGATGAACGGGCGGAACTCGATGAAGTAGGCCTCGAGCTCGCCGGGGACGACGCCCCAGAGCTCGAACTGGCGGAGGCCCGGCGTGTCGACGACGAAGCCGCCCTGTTCCAGCTCGATCAGCTCGGCGCTCGTGGTCGTGTGCTTCCCCTTGAAGGTCCAGTCGGAGACCTCGCGGACCTTGAGGTTGAGCCCCGGCTGCACGACGTTGAGCAGCGAGCTCTTGCCGACGCCGCTCTGACCCGACAGGGCCGTGACGCCCTGGGAAACCAGCTCGCGGAGGCGATCGATGCCGCGGCCGTCGGCGGCCGAGGTGACGACCGTCTCGTAGCCGAGCTGGGTATACAGGCCGACGACCCACTGGAAGGCGGCCATGTCGACGAGATCTGCCTTGTTGAGGACGACGATCGGCCGGACGCCGCCGATCTCGGCCGAGACGATGTAGCGATCGACCAGGCCGAGCTTGAGTCCCGGCTCGGCGAGGGCCGAGACGATCAGGACCTGGTCGACGTTCGCGGCGAGCACCTGCTGGCGGTTGCGGTATCCTCGGGTGATGACGCCCTCGCGCGACTCGACCCGCTCGATCAGCCCCTCGGCTCCCCCCGAGCCGGCCGGCCGGAACCAGACGCGGTCGCCGACGGTCACGACGTTGCGGCCCTCGATCTCGAGGCTCTTGAGCAGCCGTCGCACGTGGCAAGGGTAGTTCTGCCCGTCGTCGCCGCGGATGATCAGGAGCAGGCCGTGCATGCGGATCACCCGGCCGCGGAGGCACGTTGCCGTGTCCACCGCGCGGGTCGAGGCGGCATCGGAGGAGTCGCCCGAGGACTCGCCGCCGTCGGGTCCGGCTTCCTCGATGATCGTGCGGTGCCGCGACAGCTCGCCGCGGGGCCGGATGCGGTCGCTCGTGGGGGCCGCGGCCGTGCCGGCCTCGTCCTGGCGGAAGTCGCGCGTCAGGTCATTGGCGCGCGTCCGGTTCTGCCGGTTCTTCCTCAGGGCGACTCGGACCTTCTTCTTCCTGGCCACGGCGAACGACCTCTGGACATGGGGATGGATCCGGACCGGCTCGACGGGAGGTTCGGTCATCCGAGCGGCGAAGGCGAGGCTCCCGTCCGGCCTCCTCGGCCGGCCCGGCGGGAACCTCGCCCTGCGTTGGCGAGCCCTGTGTCCCGAAAGGGACGTGATCGGGAGGGCGAGCCTCCCGGCGAGCCGGGATTCGGTGATGCCGATGCCCAATCCCGGCTCGGCCGGAGCCTCGCCCTCCCACTTCTCTGAAGGAATCTCATCGCGAGTGGAGCGGCCGGCGCCCGGCGGAGCGGGCCGCGGCGGAGCCGGCCGGATCGGCGAGGACCTGCGAGGCACGCTTGGGGTTCGAGGTGTGGAAGATCCCGAGCGACTTGCCCGGGGTCCCGTTGGTCGAGACGTAGGCGTACTCGACGTTGATGTGCTCCTCGGCGAGCCGCTCGAGGACCCTGGCCAGCGAGCCGGTCCGGTTCTCGAGCGGGACGGCCAGCACCTCGGTGATCCGGTACTCGGTGCCGATGGAGGTCAATACCGACCGGGTGGCGTCCAGGTCGGTGGTGACGAATCGAAGGACGCTGGGTCCATCAGTCTCCATGACCGAGAGGGCCTGGATGTCCACCTTCTGCTGCGCCAGGGCGGAGCAGATCTTGGCGAGGCGTCCCGGCTTGTTCTCGAGAAAGGCGGTCACTTCGGGCACGAGATCCATGGCAATTCCTCCACCATCAAGGGACGTCGGCGTCCCGCGGCTGCGGTCCCGGATTCGCCCGCCGGGGCGGAGGATCGTTCCGCGGGGCGACGAACGGTGGGCCGGCGATTCGAGAGACACGTGTCCGCCGGCCAGTTCGACGAAGGTTGCACGCGACATGAGAGACGTGAGACGACCGGCCGGCCCGGTGTTACCTGATGGATCACCGCGCGGGCGGCCGTCTCGGCGCCAGTGCGACGAGCGGCACGAGGCGATCAGCCGCCACCTGGGCCGCGACCGCGACGGCCGCCGCCTCGACCGGGCGCGGCGCCGCCGGGACCGCCCGGGCCCGGCGGTCCACCCCCCGCGCCGGGACCGGCGGCGGGGCCGGCACCTGGACCGGGCCCGGCTCCCGGAGGGCCGCCTGGCGCGGGCTCGC
>DAIDHB010000121.1 GCA_027452145.1 Planctomycetales bacterium | reverse complement strand
GATGGCGGCGGGCCCGGGCCGCCGAGACGATCCGGCCCGGCCGGTGGGCGCAGGGCGGTGCGGTCGGCGGGACCGCGGAGCCGCGTCGGGTCGGGTTGGCCGACCGACTTTGGGGATCGGGCGGATTCGGGCCCGTGTCAGGCTGAGAGCCTGACCTACTATTGACCGATCCGCCCGTTCCGCCCGAAGTCGGTCCGCCTCTCAGGCTGACGCGGCCCGATCCGGCCCGGCCCGGTCCGCCCGTCTCCCGTTCGGTCCGCCCCCGACCGGCCTCAGCGAGCCGGTCGTGGAAATCCTCGATCGTCGGCCAGGGCCAGCGAGCCTGCGGATCCGCCGCGACGGCGAGGATCTCCTGATCCTTCTTGCCCTCGGCGTCCGTCCAGGCCTTGATGAACAGGATGAGCTGGGCACCCGATACGCCATGGGCAAGCTGGAGGCGGTGCGCAGGCAACTGGTAACACGCGGGCTCCCATTCCTCGCGCGCCCACGCGGACAGGAATTCCAGCTCGTCATGTGTCAGCTTCATGGTCCTGCATCCTCCGCGTAACATCACCGCCGCCCGGCCCGCGACGGACTCGGCCGCTTCCCCCGCGGCGGATTGCTCCGGCGGTCGATGACCGCGACCGTCAGCAGCACCAGCATCCCCAGCAGGACCAGCCCCATCAGCCCGATCGCCGCCGGATCGCCCTTTGAGACCCCCTCATAGAACGGGCCGATGCTCACCGCCGGGCGACGATCAGCGTCAGGCCCACGACGAACGGGTTCCCCTTGAACAGGGCATTGACATACAACCGCAAAAGCCATCCCATGGTCCGTTCCCCTCGCGTCCCGGCGATCGGAATTCCCGCCATCGCCGCGAGACACCCCACCCCGCCGCCCCGGTATTCCCTCCGATCGCGTTTTTCCGCGGGCAAGCCAATCGCAGGGCGCTCGGGACCATCAGCCGCCGCCTCCCGGAATCCAGTCAGCCCGGATGAAGTACGGTCCACCGAGGGCGTGATCCTCGTGCGTATGGATCATCGACCACGACAGGTCCGGCGGGCTGATGAAGAACTCAGCATCGCAGAAGGCCCCGAGCGCGATCAACGGCCCGGAACACTCGTAGCCCTCGATCGCCCGCCGGTGGACGTGCACCGGCAACCCCGGCACATCGGCCGAGAACGGGACGATCCAATAATGATCGCACGCCTGGCACCGATACTCATGATCGGCCTTCGCCCCGTGCCGCAGCCTGGGTTGGCCACGGGCATGGCGCCCGCCCCGGGCCTGGAACGAACCGCCATACACCCGCCGCCAGCCGGCCTCGGCGTCAACTCGCTCCGGATCGGCCAGCCGGCGCCAGTCGATACCGGCCCGGCCGAGGCGATCCCGCAGGGTTTCATCGAGCGACTCGGCGAAGGGAAAGCCTCCCGTGGTGATGAACGACCCGGTTCAACGGGCAGGGCTACGAGTCTCCTGGAGCGGCTCATTCGGCCCGAGTTCGGACCCCGGCCGCGCAGGAGCGAGGCCCAGAGCAATCCGCGCCTCGCCCAGCCGGGAGCGCAGGAGGTCATTGGACCAGGGCCATGTCGGCGGCTCGACCGGCGGCGGGCCGACGCCCGCGGCCCCATCGCGACGGCGCTCATGGCTCATGGCGGCGGATGGCGACCGCGTTCGGCCTCCTCCAATCGGATGGCGAGAGCCAACGCGCGATTCATCGCCAACGCTGCCACCGTCGCCCGCCCCGTCGGAGTCAGTGGCACGACGACTGCTCCGTCCCATTGGAAGTGATCCCCCCAGACCTGAAAACGCGGGCTGAACAACGGCACCTCCTCGCCCGTCGCGGGATCCGGAGCGGTCCGCCGCGCCCACTTTCGGAGCGAGCACGAGACGCATGCCAGGGCCAGGTTGTCCAGCGCGGTCGGGCCGCCAGCCACCCGCGGTACAACGTGGTCGACATGGAATGCGGCCTCCTGGCCAGCCTGCGAGAGCCCGCAATACTCGCACCGATTGCCGGCCCGCAGCGCCACCTGTTCCCTCAGAGCGTCTGGGATATCGCTCATGACCTCGCCCGCTCGGCGCGCAGGCGCAGGAGCGTCAGCAGGTCGGCCAGGTCGGCCAGTCCCTCGGCCTCGTCCCGTTCGTCGGCGCTCAGGGGATGACCGGCATCCTGACGGTCCAGAAGCCTCTGGAGTCGCGAGGCGAGGGCCGCCGGGAGCCGGAACCGGGCCAGGTCCGCCGGGAGATCGATGTCGATGGTCAGGGTCATGGGGGCACCTCCGTTCGAATAGACAACTCCTTCCTAGCTTACATGGATCGCCGAGCGGCCGCAGCGCGGCGCCGAGCGAGCCCTACCGCGACCCCGGTTCGCCATGCGCTGTCTCCGCCGTCAATAAACAGCCCAGGTTCGGCAGCCTGCCTCCGGGCCAGTCTACCGGGAGGGGCTCGGCTTCGCGGTAGCCGGGAAATCCTTCTTGAAAAAACAATCAAACAATGCGCTTCTGCTAATGCTCAGCCGGATCCTCAAAATACACGTCGTGCGGGTGGTCCGGGCATCGGTAGTCGCCCGGCCACGGGCGGCCGATCAGCATCCTCCAGAACTTCGGCCAGAACGGCCGGCGCGGACAGTAGGATCGATCGGTGTCGAACGCCCCGGGCAGGGCCGGATCCGGACGAAGATGAGGCCCGGGACTTCCGGTTCGGTCCAGCGTGACGACAAGCCAGAGGAGCCCCGCCACGATCCCGATCGCCGCCATCCACCGTCTGACCGTCATCCCCGACTTCCCTGGCATGCGGATTCCCCTATCAGAGAATCTCCTCATACTCGTCAGGCGCTCCAGTCTGCCGCTCAGGCCCCGCCAGGCTGAGCTGAGCTGAGCTGGGCTGGGCTGGGCCAGGCTGGAAAGCCCGAACGACTCTCATGCCGGCATAATACTACGCCGGCGAGGACGATTCGCCCATGGCACGGCGTCCAGCGCTCGGTATGGTATCAGGTCGTCCGAGCGCGAAGTTCAGCAAACGACAGGCCCGGTGCCACGAAGGTCTCTCCGCGTGTCCATCATCATCGGCGCGGCCGATCACAACCCGCCCGATCCGCCCGGAGTAGGTCAGGCTCTCAGCCTGACGCCGATCCGCCCGATCCGCCCGCCCGTGTCAGGCTGAGAGCCTGACCTACTTCGGGACCGGCGGGCCGGATCGGGTGCGGCGGCGGACGGCGCGGAGCCGCCTCCTCCAGACGACGGGACCGGCCCGAACGGATCGGCCGGTCTCGTCCTCTCCATCAACCACCCATCTGCGA
>DAIDHB010000120.1 GCA_027452145.1 Planctomycetales bacterium | reverse complement strand
AGCATCCGAATGTCGACTGGGCGAGCGAGGCGCCCGGCTTCCGGCGGCTGGCGCTCCAGCAGCTCCGGAAGCTCGGGATCGAGGACGTCGAGCGTCGAATCCGCTTCGAGCACATGATCACACCGGCCGACTGGGATCGCGGACACCAGATCCACCTGGGCGCGACGTTCAACCTGGCGCACACGTTGCGGCAGATGCTGCATCTCCGCCCGCGGAACCGGTTCGAGGACCTCGAGTCGGTGTACCTGGTCGGCGGCGGGACGCATCCGGGGAGCGGACTTCCGGTGATCTTCGAATCGGCCCGGATCACCGCGCGACTGATCGGGCAGGAGCTGGGGATTCCGGTCGCCGTCGACGGGCCGTCGGCCCCGCCGCGCGAGCTGGTCCGCGACGTCCCGGCGCCGGAGCTGGTCGAGGTGGCCTGAATGACACGGTGCGACTCGTCGGATGCGGAGACCGTCCGGCTGCCGGTATGATGGGACGAAGTGCCACGAGCGAAGTGAAGCGAGGTACGCGATGCACGAAGGGAAGGCGGGGCCGGTCGCGGTGATCGGCGGCGGGCTGGGCGGCCTGGCGGCAGCCTGCACGCTGGCGGCCCGGGGATACGACGTCACGGTCTTTGAGAAGAACCACTGGCTGGGCGGCAAGGCGGCGCGGCTCGAGGTCGACGGCTACCGCTTCGACATGGGGCCGACAATCCTGCTGATGCCGTCGGTGCTGAAGCGGATCTTCGCCGAGGCCGGGCGCGAGCTGGCCGACGAGCTCGCGTTGATCCCGCTCGAAACGCAGTGGCGGTCGTTCTTCGACGATGGCTCGACGCTCGACCTGCTCGGCGATCGATCGGCGATGCTGCGCGAGCTTGCGACCTTCTCGAGCCCGGCCGTCGCGGGCGGATACGGCAGGTTCCTCGACCTCTCGGCCCGGCTCGATAACATCTCGCAACGCTACTTCTTCTGGAGGTCGGTCGGCTCGCTCCGCGACATGTTCGACCCCTCGACGGCTTTTAGTCCGTCGATCCTCGGCGACGTGATCGCGATGAGACCCTGGAGCACGGTCGGAGCCACGATCCGCTCCCACATCGAGGATCATCGCGTCGCGCAGATGCTCGACCACTTCACGCAGTACCTCGGCTCGGCGCCCGATCTGTCGCCGGCCGTGCTCTGCGGGATCGCCCACATGCAGACGGGGGAGGGGGTCTGGTACCCGCGCGGCGGGACGCGCGCGGTGGCCGAGGCGCTGGTCCGGCTTGGCGGCGAGCTGGGCGTCGAGTATCGGACGGGCGTCGACGTGCGGGATATCGTCCTGAGCGGCGATGGTCGTGTCTCGGGGCTCGTGGTGGATGACGGCGGCCTGTTTCCGGCGGCGGCCGTCGTGTCCAACTGCGACTCGGTGCGGACGCATCGCGAGCTGCTCGCGGGCCGGCCGCAGTCCCGGCGGTTCGAGCGCCGGCGGCGATACGAGGCGGCATGCTCGGGGGTGGTCCTGTACCTGGGGCTGGATCGGCGGTATGAGCACCTCGAGCACCACAACTTCGTCTTCTCGCGCGACCCGCACGAGGAGTTCGACGCAATCTACCGCCGCGGCGAGCCGGCGCCCGATCCGACGTGCTACGTCTGTGCGCCGGCGCGGAACGATCCCGACGTGGCGCCGAGCGGCGGCGAGGCGCTTTATGTCCTGGTGCACACGCCCTATCTGCGCCCGGGGCACGACTGGGACGAGATGTATCCTCGCTATCGGCGGACGATTCTCGAGAAGCTCGCCCGGACGGCCGGCCTGGCGGACCTCGAGGATCGAATTCGGGTTGAGCGGTGGCTGACCCCTCGCGACATTCACGAGCGATACCGGGTCCTCGACGGCGCGATCTACGGGCTCGCGAGCCACGGCCGATTGACCGGTGCGATGAAGCCGGCGAACCGGAGTCCGGACGTTCCGGGCCTGTACCTGGCCGGCGGCTCGGCGCACCCGGGACCGGGGATGCCGATGGTGATGATGTCGGGCTGGATCGCCGCCGATGCGCTCGATCGCGACGCGATGGTCCGCCCGACGCGCCGATCGCCGACCACGACCGATGCCACTGAGGCCCTCCATGCCGGATTCGCCGGTTCGTGACGACCTGCTTCCGCCGCGTTCAGACCGGCTATTCCGGCTGTTCCGCTGGTATGCCGGGCGATACGTTGCCCGCCATTTCCACGCGGTGCGGGTCGCGCGCGACGGCGGAATGCCGGAATTGCCCCGGCGGCCGGTGGTCGTCGTGCTGAATCATCCGTCGTGGTGGGACCCGCTGATCGGCCTGGTCGCGAGCGGCCTGATGCCCGGCTGGCGCCGGCATTTCGCCCCGATCGAGGCGATCGGTCTGGACCAGTACCGGTTCCTCGGCCGGATCGGGTTCTTCGGCTTCGACGCGCGTGGCGTGGCCGGGCCTCGGCGGTTCCTGCGGACCTCGCTCGCCGTGATGGCGCGTCCCGATTCGGCGCTCTGGGTCACGGCGCAGGGTCGGTTCGTCGACCCTCGGGAGCGTCCGG
>DAIDHB010000119.1 GCA_027452145.1 Planctomycetales bacterium | reverse complement strand
TGGTCCTGTCCGCTCCCGTGCATCTTGGCCGGTGCGGACCCGAGATGCAACCCGGCCGGGGAGATCGGAGCCCGGCCGGTCTCACTGGTCTCCTGCACGAACCCGCTGATGCGGCCCGGTTCCCAGGGGGGCGAGGCTCCTGCCGAGCCGCGGGGGAAGGCGCGGCCGGAGCCTCTTCCTGCCGGACCGATCGGAAAGCATCAGCGGGCTCGTGAATCAGAGGCCGCGCTCGTCGAAGAGCCGGGCGCGGAAGCCGGCCCACTCGGAGTGCCGCGGCGACTCGCCGTGGCGCGTGATGTAGTCCGACAGCAGGCGGTCCATCAGGTCGAACCGATCCGACAGCGCGCGAAGGATCGCCACGGCGAGGGCCTCGGCGGCGCGGGGGTGCTCGCGCCGGAGCGCCTCGTGGGCCGGGTGGTAGAGCGAGAGCATCCAGACGTCCGACGTGGATCGCACCGCCACTGTGGGCGGATCGGGGCGGAAGAACGACGTCGTGCCGAAGACCGAGGGCGCCTTGAGCGTCGTGAAGACTTCGCGCCGACCGTTCTCGAAGGTTCGGACGATCTCGGCGGTCCCGGCGATCAGGAACGAGAGGTGGTCGTTGGGCTGGTCCTGCTCGAGCAGGGTGACACCGGCCGGTGCCCGGGCATCGACCAGGGCATCGAGGATCGCCCGCTTGCCTTCGGGGTCAACTTCGCCCAGCCAGGGGGCGGCCATGAACCGCTGTGTCGCTTCGGCATCGATCATCGGCCAGCCTCGAGAGTCCAGCCCGGCGTGGGCGTCATCGGCCGTCCTCGCCGAAAAGCGGGGCGCGGCCTGGACCGCGGCGTCCTGCCGGGCGGACCGGGGAGAGGAGGAGAAGGTGTCTCGTCGGGTCCATCCCTATTGTTCACATTGTGTCGGGGGCGGCAATCGTGATGTTTTTTTTGAGCGTCGGGATCCTGTCGCCGCGAGCCTGAAACCCGCCTGCGAATCGGTCTTCGGTCGCCGAAGATCCTGCCGATCTCTTCTGACGAGAGGGACGGAGTGGTGGGCGCGAGGCCCTGTCCGCGGGCCGGACGCTCTTGACGGATCGAACAAACACCAGGCGGGAGGAGACGCCATGCGGCGGCTTCGCGACGCGGGGATTGTGGCATTGCTGCTGCTCGGGATGACCGGCTGTGCCGGCGTCCAGCAGCGCCTGGGCTGGACGGAACCGCCCTATCTCGGTGACGACGAGGACCAGGACCAGGCGCATCCGCTCTCGCGGCTGGCGTTCTGGCGTCGGCATCGGGCCGACGAGGCCTCGCCCGCCTCGGCCCGAGACCTCGCCGGCCCCGGCCGCCAGGTCATCGCCGGTAACGTCGACCGCGATGATGATGACGACGACCACCCGGGCCTGCTCCGTCGCATGCCGATCGTCGGCCGGATCTTCCGCCACGAGGATCGCGACGAGACCGACACGATCGGCTTCCCGTCGGCTCGCCCGGTGCCCGCTACCGCCGGCACCGTCGTCGCCTACACCCGGTCGCAGCCGGCGCCGGCCACCACGCCGGCATCGGCCGCAACGCCCTCTCGGCCGGCGGCCCCGGCCATCGCCGACACAATCCGCGTCGCCTCGCAGCCCGCGCGGGAGCTGTCCGTCGACCTGGCGGGCACGAAGCCGGAGGTCGATGCAGCCGCCGTGCCGGTCGCCAACACGGACGCTGACGTCCCGCCGCCGCTCAATCCGACACAGGCTTCGGCCACGCCCCGGCAGGACGGCACACCTCCGCCGCCGGCCGTGCCTACCCTGCCGGCTCCGGGCGCAGCACCCGCCAACGCGCCGCAGGCCCCGCCCGATCTGACCCCGGCGAACCCGACGAACCCTACCACCAGCCGCGGCCCGGCCCTGCCGTCGGCCACGATCGGCCCGGAGCCCGAGTCCGCCCCCGGCCCACAGCCCTCGCCCGAGCCGTGGACTCCCTCGACCGTGACCTCGACGCCCGGACCCGTCTGGCCGACCCCCGAATCGTCGTCGTTCGTCAGCTCCGGCCAGGGCATCGTCACCACGTCGCCCCAGTCGGGCTATGTCTCGGGCGGGTGCGAGTCGGGCTGCGGCGGCAAGTGCAAGACGCACAAGCTCTGCCCGTTCAAGAAGCACAAGCAGAAGGCCGCCTACACGACCGTTCTGCCGTCGTCGCAGAGCGTCGTCTCGGGCTGCGAGGCCCCGTGCAAGGTGAAGAAGCCCTGCTTCCTCAAGACCTGGCTGCACCACAAGTCCGGCTGCAAGTCGAAGGGCTGCAAGGGATGCAAGAGGTGCACCTACTGCGGCGAGACCCCGGTGATGGTCTCCGAACAAGGGCTGGCGTCGTCGCAGTATTGATCCCGGTCGATCCGGTTGTTCCCGGACAGAACAGGGACAGGCACCCCGAAGAGGCGGTGCCTGTCCGCGTTTTTTGGGCTTCTTACGACGACCGAGCCCCCAGCCGCGTCACGTCGCGCAGGAACGGCGGCTCCTCGAGGTCGTCCCGCGCGACGGCCTCCGCGAAGCGCCGGAGGGTCAGCTCGAGGTTGTCGGCGATCTCGGGGTGCTGGTCGATGACATTATTCTGGTCCCAGCGGTCCTCAGGCTTGCGGAACAGCTCCGGGTTCCGGGGCTCCTCGGGGTCGACCTCGATCGGCACGACGAGGTGCCAGAGATGTGTGCGGATCGCGAACTCGGCGACGTCCATGCCCAGGCAGGCGTAGTCGCGCAGCTTGGTCTGCTCGCCGCGGATCAACGGGAGCAGGTCGTGGCCGTGGATCGTCGGCTCGTCGCGGAGCGGCGGCAGCCCGAGCGCCGCCGTGATCGTCGGCAGCAGGTCGACGGTCTGCACCAGCGCCTGATGGCGAATCCCCCCATGCCGGCCGCCGGGCATCCGGATGATGAGCGGAGTGTGGATCAGTTCCTCGTACAGCCACGGCCGGAACCGCCGCACGAAGCCGTGCTCGCCCAGCGGCTCGCCCTGGTCGCTGGTGAAGATGACGAGCGTATCCTCCAGCCGCCCGAGTCGTCCGAGGGCCTCGAACAGCACGCCCAGCCAGCGGTCGACGAGTGTCACGGTGCCGGCGTAGGTGCGCCGCAGGCGGAAGAGCTCGGCCTCGCCGATCACCTCGCCGACCGCGCCGGCGGGCACGTCGATCAGCGCGGCGACCTCCTCGATGTCGATGTCGGCATCCAGGTCCTCGGGTTCCTCGACGAGGTCCCCCTCCTCGCCGGCCTCGAATTCATCCGGCTCGACCGTGACGTACTGATCGCGATACGGCTGCGGCGGGTCCCACGGCCCGTGCGGGCTGAAGATATCGAGCCAGAGCATGAACGGCTCTTTCCGGTCGCCTCGCGCCTGCCGCTCGAGCCAGTCGATCGCGGCCCGGACGGTCCGCGCGACGCCGGTGTTCTCCTCGTCGACGTCGCCGTGCAGCACGGCGCGGTTGCGGAGAAGCTGCTCCCAGCGCGTTTTCCACAGCTCGAACTCGGGGTCGTCCTCGGGCGGCAGGCGCAGGCCCGGCTCGTCCTCGATCCGGACGCCGCGGGCTCTTGGATCGGTCTTTGGGACGAGCGGGTCGTAGCCCTGGCCGCGGATCCAGATCACATCGTCGAAGCCTCGCCCATAGCCGAGCCCGGCCTCGCGAAGCAGCGGCACATCCGAGATGAGCGCCGAGCGGACCCCCTGGCTCCAGAGCATATCGGGCAGAATCCGCTCATCGGGCCGGAGCGGCGTCCAGCCCTGCTCGGGGTCGGCGAACCCGTAGCGCCCGGTCCACCAGCTCCGCCGGGTGGGGAGCGTGGTCAGGTTCTCGGGGAAATGGTGGTCGAAGACGACGCCCTCGGATGCCAGCCGATCGAGATTCGGCGTCTCGATCCAGGCGTTGCCATAGGTGCCGAGGAAGCCGAGGTGCAGGCTGTTGCAGACGATCGTGATGACGTTCATGTTCGCGTCCGGGGCCCAGGTGATCCACGCGGACCTTTAGCATAGCCGAGCGGCGGCTTTGCCGCCCGGGTGTCTCGGAGAATCGCGCGGGACTCGGGGCGGCGGGCGGGGTGTCAGTTCTCCGGCTCTGAAGCGGAGTCGAGCGCCAGGGAGATGATCTCGATGACCTGGGAGCAGTCGCGCTGGTCGGCGGGATCTGCCTCCAGGTGCTCTGCTTCCCTGAACGAAAAAGACAACCGATGGCGAGCTCGTTCGAAATGCAACCCGAACTGGAAATGCCGCAGGTTGAACCGCGCTGCGCCCAGGATGAGGTCCCGGCATGTGGGAATCAGCCGGCCCTCACAGGCGTTGACGAGCGCGCCGCAGGCGTAGGGGAAGCAAAGCTGCGGTATGAGGTCGAGGCCATGCTCCATGTCCTTGAATGCGAGCTCGCGGCCGATCCCGGTCAGGGCGTGGGACGATGTGCTGACGATCCGAGGAATCGGCTGGAGGGGCAAGAGCACCTCGGCCCGTCCGGCGAGATATCCCACCCGCCGGAGAAAATGGTCACGGCGGCAGGAGTCCATGTAGCGCGTCGCGAAGCGCAAGAGATAGGGAAACGGATCATGAGGATGGGCGCTGCAAAGGCGCTCCGAATCCAGGTAGGAGAGACCAAGCTCGCCGATACGCAACAGCACCAGGTTGGCGGTGACCCGACAATACAGGTTGTTTTCCTGGAGTCGGAGGTACTCGGCAATCTCTGCTCGGGCCAGCTCCCTCGCCCCGAGGTCATGGTACAGCAACGCCCGCTCGAGGTATCTCTCGGGCCCAGACGGATAGGAGGTCATCGATTCCGTGAGACTGGCGATGGCGTCGCCGTATCGGCCCTTTTCGGCCAGGCACTGGGCGCGGAGATAATCCACCCGCGCCGCTTGTTCGCCCGATAAACTCCCGATTCGACTAAGCCGTTCCAGCGCCGCGTCGTAGTCGCCGTCATTGAAAAAAGCCTGCGCGCGAGCGTAATTCGCCTGGTCGTGTGTCGGGTCCACCTTGAGGACCCGCTCGAGGTCGGCGACTCCCGACACATCGTCGATTTCCACCAGGAGGCACCCTCGGGCGGCAAGGGCCTTGAGATGGTTGGGGTCGCGCTTGAGAGCCTCGTTCAGATCGGCGATCACGGCATCCATCGCGGGCCGGTCGTTGACGTGTACCCCGCTGGCTCGCAAGATCGCCCGCTGATAGTACGCGTCCGCTCGATCGGGATGTGAGCGGATTTCTTCATCCCAGTAGGCGATGGTATTGGGTGGCGACCTCCGCCAGCGTCTCAGCGGGTCGTCAGTCGGAGTTTTCTTTTTCCGTTCACGTTTGCCCGCTGGCTTGGCGGTCGACTGGTCCCGCAATTCGAGCGGCATGTGCTCGTAGTAAGGACTCAGACCAGCGTTGTCATCGATGTCCGACTCATCCAGGGCCGGATAGTGGAGATCGCTGAGGGGCTTGAGAGGCCCTGGCGGAGGCAGCGGAATCAAATCCGGCGGCTTCGAGCCGTCGTCCTGGGCAGTGGCGGTACCGCAAATCGCGGTGAATACGACGCTTGACGCCAGCCACCCGACGAATCCCGGGCGCATCCGCCCCGGACTCGACTCCGCGGATTCCCTCTTCATCCCCGCCTCCATGCTGGTGCCTGGAAACATTCGGACGCCCGCGCACGGATCACTCGGGGATGAGTTGTATCAAGTCGTCGCGATCTGTCGAGGGCAAGCTCAGATCGTCCACTCGATCGGCGCGGCCTGGCGGGCGAGCTGGTCGAGGGTCGTGCTATCCAGCACGGCGCGCTGGGCGGCGCGGGCGCTCTCCCAGACCGGGTCGAGGACTGCGGAATCGGGACAGCGGGAGGCCGGTTCGATCCGCGCGGCGAGGTCCGGACCCTCCACCGCGGCGAGTATCTGGCCGATCGAGATCGCCGAGGCGGGGCGCGCGAGGTGATATCCGCCCGAGGCGCCCCGGGTGCTCGTCACCAGCCCGGCGCTCTTGAGCTGGAGCAGAATCTGCACCAGGTAACGTTCGGGAATCCCGTGCGACTCGGAGATCTCGCGAATACGCAGGGGCGGCGTGTCCGGGCCGTGCCGCGTCAGGGCGAGCATGGCGAGGCACGCATACTCGGCCTTGGCGGAGACCCTCATCGCGACGGCACTCCCTCCACGAGGCGACCGGACCGGAACCGATCAGAGCTGGCTGCTGTCGAGCGAATGGAGGCCGCACTCCGTCTTGGCCTGGCCGGCCCATCGGCCCGCCCGCTCGTCCTCGCCGGCCTGGACCGGCCGCGTGCACGGCCAGCAACCGATCGACGCATAGCCCCGGTCGAAAAGGGGATTATACGGAACCTTGTGCGTCTCGATGAACGCCCAGACGTCGCGCCGGGACCATTTCAGAATCGGGTTGACCTTCACCAGACCGAACTTGCCGTCCAGCCCGACGACCGATGCCGCCGCACGGTCCTTCGACTGCTCGGCGCGGATCGAAGTGATCCAGGCGTCGTAACCGACCAGCGCCCGCCGCAAGGGCACGATCTTCCGGTCGTAGCAGCACTGGTCGGAGTTCACCACATACAGCGGCCCGCCATGCTGGTTCTCGTACTCCGGCAGCGAGGTTTCGGAGCGGACCATCTCGACCTCGATCCCATACCGCTCGGCGATCCGGTCGCGCAGCTCCAGGGTCTCGGGGAACTGATAGCCCGTGTCGAGGTTGAATACCCGCAGCCGCGGCTCGACCTCGGCCAGCAGGTGCAGCAGGATACACCCCTCCGCCCCGAACGCCGTCGCCATCGTCAACCGCGAGCCGTAGCGCTCAACCGCCCAGCGGATAATCTCGCGCGGCGTCGCATCCGCAAGCCGCGCATTGAGTTCCGCCAGTTCTTCACGATCCGGTGCCGCGACCGTCGCCGTCATCGCTATTCCCCTTGCGCAAGTCTTCATCCGACCCGCTTGGGGGGAATCTTACGTATCTGCGTGATCAAGGTCAAGATTCTGGCGATTTGGCGAGCGCGGCCCTGGGCGGGACCGGCTCAGCCCGACGCGGCTCCGATGGAGCCGGCCCAGGCGGGAGCAGAGCGTTCGTATTGCTGGATGGCGGGATCGCGAAGGAGCGTCTCGGCGATCGCGTCGATGCCGTTGAGCAGCCGGTGGCGCTGATCCTCGGGGACCTGGAAGCGGATCTGCGTATCACCCTTCTTCGCGTCGTGCAGGGTAATCGTCTGCGCGGCCAGGTCGATGGTGGCCTCGGCCTGGCCGGGATTGCCGCGGCCGGCGGCGGCGATGACGTCGTGGTCCTGCTGAGGCAGCTCGATGACGAGCAGCCCGTTGTTGAAGGCGTTGGACTCAAAGATGTCGGCGAAACCCTCGCCGGGACCGGGAGCAATCACCGCGCGGAAGCCGTCCTGCATAACGGCCCAGACGGCGTGCTCGCGGCTCGAGCCGCAGCCGAAGTTGCGGCCGACGACCAGGATCGAGGCATCCGCGAGCGAGGGGTTGTTCAGCGGGAAGCCCGGTTCGACGGCGCCGTGGCGCTCGGGCTCGTCGATCGGAGGCGCCCCGCCGGGCGCGTACCGCTTGTCGGCGAAGAGGAGCGGGCCGAAGCCGGTCCGCTCGATCCGCTTGAGGTAGCGCGCGGGGATGATCAGATCGGTGTTGATGTCGGTCCAGTCCAGGACGGCGAGCTTTCCGCGATGCGTTGTGAACGGCTGCATTTTTTGTAGGGGTCGGGGGTTAGGGGCGATGACGACGGGGGCGAAGAGCCAGTTCCGGCTCAGATCAGCTCCCGCACGTCGGCGAAGTGCCCGGTTACGGCGGCGGCGGCGGCCATGGCGGGGCTGAGCAGATGCGTGCGGCCCCCGGGGCCCTGGCGGCCCTCGAAGTTGCGGTTGCTGGTGCTGGCGCTGCGCTGGCCGGGGGTCAGCTTGTCGGGGTTCATCGCCAGGCACATGCTGCACCCGGACTGGCGCCACTCGGCCCCCGCCTCGGCGAAGATGCGGTCGAGACCCTCCGCCTCGGCCTGGTGGCGGACCTCCTCGCTGCCGGGGACGACCAGCGCCCGGACGCCCGGCGCGGTCTTGCGCCCGCGGAAGACGCGGGCCGCGGAGCGCAGGTCCTCGATCCGGCCATTGGTGCACGAGCCGATGAAGACGATGTCCACCGGGATCTCGCGGATCGGCGTGCCGGGGGTGAGCCCCATGTAATCGAGGGCCCGGCGGGCGTCCTCGGCGCTGGCGAACGGGACCTCCTCGGGCTGAGGAACGACGCCCGTCACGTCCACCGTCATCGCCGGATTCGTGCCCCAGGTGACCTGCGGGACGAGCTCGGAGGCGTCGATCGTGACGCGGCGGTCGAAGGCCGAGGGGTCGTCGGTGCGCAGCGTGCGCCAGTCGCGGATGGCGGCGTCGAGCGCGGCGCCGCGGGGAGCGAACGGCCGATGGCCGCTGGCGATGTACTCGAACGTCGTGTCATCGGGCGCGATCAGCCCGGCGCGGGCGCCGGCCTCGATCGACATGTTGCAGATCGTCATCCGGCCTTCCATCGACAGCGCGGTGATCGCCGGGCCGAAATATTCGATCACCTGGCCGGTCGCGCCGCCCGTGCCGATCTTGCGGATGATCGCGAGGATGATGTCCTTGGGCTCGAGCCCCGGGCCCAGCCGGCCGACCACCTCGACGCCCAGCGACCGCGGCCGCGCCGCCTGCCAGAGGGTCTGGGTGGCCAGGACGTGCTCGACCTCGCTGGTTCCGATGCCGAATGCGAGCGCCCCGAAGGCGCCGTGGGTGCTGGTGTGGCTGTCGCCGCAGACGATCGTCAGGCCCGGGAGGGTCAGGCCCAGCTCGGGCCCGATGACGTGGACGATCCCCTGGTGGCCGCTCTGAATATCGTACAGCGTCACCCCGGTTTCGCGGCAGTTGGTGCGCAGGGTCTCGACCTGCCGCCGCGAGAGGGGATCCCGGATATCAAGCTGGTTCTCGGTCGGCACGTTGTGGTCGACCGTGGCGAACGTCAGGTCGGGCCGGCGGACCTTCCGGCCGGCCAGCCGCAGGCCGTCGAACGCCTGGGGGCTCGTCACCTCGTGGACCAGGTGCCGGTCGATGTAAAGGAGCGTGGCCTGCTCCGTCGCCGCGATCACGTGGCGATTCCACACTTTCTCGAACAGTGTCTCGGACATCTCGCAGTTCGACCCGGAAAGGAAGGTGGCCGGCATGCGGGTCGCATGCCGGAGTCTCGCACTGGTTGGTTCAACTCTCCCGATTGTCGCAGTCGCCAGGCCGCCGGACAAGGGCAGCCGCCGGTGAAGGAGACTCGCCCCCTTTGACCGCGGCCCCGGCGCGGGTTACGATCCCCAGTATCCGGCGCACTCGTCCGGCGATCCAAATCCGACCTGTCTGGCACCACCCTCCCCTCTGGAAAGGAGCCGGCCAATGCCCCTGTTCGAGGTCGCGACGACGTCGCATATCAGGATCGCGTGCGTTTCCGATGAAAACGCCGCGCGGGCGTTCGCGGAGGAGCATTACCCGAGCGAGGAGATCGTGCGGGTCAGCCACCGGCCGCGTGACGCCTGGGTGATTTCCAAGAAGCTGCTGGGGATTTCGGGCAGCAGTGACGTCTGTTCGACGGCGCGCGACTGCCTGTCCAAGGCCCAGGGCGACAAGCTACACGCGGTCCGGCTCTACATGCAGTCGACCGGGACCGACCTGGAGGGCGCGCGGAAGGCCATCGAGACGAACATGGTGCGGGGCTGGTAGCTTCGCGGCCGGGGAGGTCCGGCGGCGGCCGGGCGAGCCGGACGACTTCCTGTCGACAGCCGCCCCGCCGCTGGTAGGATGGGAGCATCCGCCGAACTCGAAGGAACGCGTCGGGCTGCGCGGACCGGCCTTCGCCGGCTCGATCGGCGAGGATTCCCCGTCACTGTCGTAAGCAAGAAGGTGGGCGTCATGACGTCTCGGGTGATCTCGCTGATCCTGGGAGGAGGCCGCGGCACCCGGCTCTACCCGCTGACCAAGTCGCGGAGCAAGCCGGCCGTCCCGATCGCGGGCAAGTACCGGCTGATTGACATCCCCATCTCCAATTGCATCCACTCGGGGCTCAATCGGATCTTCGTGCTGACGCAGTTCAACTCGGTGAGCCTGCACCGCCACATCGCCAACACCTACAAATTCGACCCGTTTGGCGGCGGCTTCGTCGAGATCCTGGCGGCGCAGCAGACGATGGAGCACGAGTCCTGGTACCAGGGGACCGCCGACGCCGTGCGGCGGAACATCCCGTACTTCACCGAGAACCCGTACGACCTGGTGCTCATCCTCTCGGGCGACCAGCTTTATCGGATGGACTTCCACGACATGATCCGCGGGCACCTGGAGACCCGCGCCGCCGTTACGATCGCCGCCCTGCCCGTCGCCGAGAAGGAGGCGATGTCGTGCGGCATCATGCGGATCCAGGCCGACGCCCGCGTCGTGGACTTCGAGGAGAAGCCCAAGACGCCCGACAAGCTGGAGCGGGTCCGCACGGACCCGAGCTGGCTCGAGCGACTGGGCCTGAAGGCCGACGGCCGTCCCTACCTGGCCAGCATGGGGATCTACCTCTTCAACCGATCGGTCCTGGTCGACCTGCTCCGGCAGAGCGATTCGACCGACTTCGGCCACGAACTGTTGCCCCGGACGATCCAGACGCATCGCGTCCAGGCGCACCTGTTCGACGGCTACTGGGAGGACATCGGCACCGTCAGCGCCTTCCACAAGGCGAACATCGACCTGACCCGTGACGACCCGCCGTTCGACTTCAGCTCGGAGGACGGGCCGATCTTCACCCGGCCGCGGTTCCTCCCCTGCTCGCGGGTCCTGGGCGCCACGGTCAAGAACAGCCTGATCTGCGACGGCAGCGTCATCTGCCGCGGCGCGGTCATCGAGAACTCGGTGATCGGCGTGCGGGCCAGGATCGGCGAGAATGTCACGATCCGCGACACCTACATCATGGGTATCGACTACCCCGAGTCGCCCCAGCACCTGGCCGATAACACACGCCTGAACCGGCCCGCGTTCGGCATCGGCGCGGGTTCCGTGATCGAGCGGGCGATCGTCGACAAGAATGCGCGGATCGGCCGCAACGTCCGGATCGTCAACCAGGCCGGTGCGACCGACGGCGAGGAGACCGCGACACACGTCATCCGCGATGGGATCGTGGTCACGCACAAGAACATCGTCCTGCCCGACAACGCCTCGATCTGATCGCCGTTGCCGCCGACGGCCCCGATCTGCGACACTGAGTCCCGTTCGACCGGAGCGGAGCGGAGCAGGGTGAAGCGATCGGAGCGGGTCCGATCCGGGAGTGGCACCGGGAGGCGGTCGGGGCGATGGATGATAGCGCGATCCGCGTGCGGGATCTGAGGAAGGAATACCGGAGCCGCGCCGGGGTCGTGAACGCGGTCAACGGGATCGACCTGGAGATCGGCCGGGGCGAGTGCTTCGGCCTGCTCGGTCCCAACGGCGCCGGGAAGACGACCACTGTCGAGATCCTCGAGGGGCTCAACCAGCCGACGTCGGGCGAGGTGGAGGTCCTCGGGCTGCGCTGGGCGGCCGATGAGATGGCGCTGCGGCAGCGGATCGGCGTGACGCTCCAGGAGACCCGGCTCCCGGACAAGGAGACAGTCCGCGAGATCGTCACGCTGTTCCGAAGCTTCTACCATCACGGGATCGAGCCCGACGAGGCGATCGCGCGGGTGGCGCTCGAGTCCAAGGCGAACGCCTACCTCGAGCAGCTCTCGGGCGGTCAGCAGCAGCGGCTGGCGGTGGCGCTCTCGCTCGTCGGCGACCCCGAGATCCTGTTCCTCGACGAGCCGACGACCGGCCTTGATCCGCAGTCGAGGCGGCAGCTCTGGGACGTCATCCGCGACCTCGGCGATCGGGGGCGGACGATTGTGCTGACGACGCATTACATGGACGAGGCCGAGCGGCTGTGCGACCGCGTGGCGATCGTCGACATGGGGAAGGTCATCGCGCTGGGCTCGCCGGCCGAGCTGATCGCCAGGCTCGGCGGCGACCACGTGATCGAGTTCGCCCTCGAGCCGAACGGCCAGCCGGCTCCCCAGGCGGAGGCGTTCCTCGGCCTGGACTCGGTGCTCTCGGCCCGGACGGAGGCCGACGGCTATAGCCTCACGGCCGCGGAGCCGCATCGCGCGATTCCCGCCCTGCTCGACGCCGTGGCCCGGATGGACCGTCCCCTCGCCCGGCTGACCACCCGGCACGTGAGCCTCGAGGATGTCTTCGTCTCGCTCACCGGACGCCACCTGCGCGACGACGAGAACGGCGAGGAATCCGCGGCGGCGAAACCGCGCGGACGCCGCGGGCGGCGCCGCGCCTCCTGACGCGCCCTCACCGCCCGAGAACACGAACTCCGGCGCGGCCGACCGCCCGCGCAGCACCCACGACTGGGCTCGAACAGAACCCGACGAGCAG
>DAIDHB010000118.1 GCA_027452145.1 Planctomycetales bacterium | reverse complement strand
GCATCAGCGGGTTCGTGAATAAAAAGTCAGGCCGCCAGGCCATCGGGATCAAGCTCGCGTGCGGCGATGGCGACCGTGGGGGCGTCGACGATCTTGATGTCCTGCGCGTAGCCGACCAGCAGGGCGAGGTCGGCGAGCCGGTTGAGGCGTCGGGGCAGTCCGGCGGCATGGTAATGCAGTGAGGCCACGGCCGCGGGCGAGAAGAGAGCCGGATTTCCGGTGGGCTCGAATTCGGACGTAGGTGCCGATCCCGAAGCGGCGGCGAGCCGGCCGAGGATGTACTGCGAGGATTCCGAAGCGGTCAACGGCGCGGCCAGGCACCGCGCGGCCAGGCGGTCGGCCAGGGACGGGGGAAGCTCGTCGAGCAGTTCGCTCGTGCCGACGACGAGGACCATGAGGTCGGGCGGGCCGTCGGTGGCGAAGTTGAGCAGGAGCCGGAGGGCGTCGAACGTGGACGCGTCGCGGATGGTCTGGGCGTCGTCGACGATCAGGAGCGCGCGGCGGCCCCGGAGGGCCAGCGCGGCGAGAGCGGTCCGTACTCGTCGTAGCGACTCGCCCGGGGTTGCCGACGGCGACGGGGGCATCCCGAGCCCCTCGGCCAGGAGGTCGAGCAGGTCGGCGGCGGGCAGGGCGGGGAAGGGCAGGTGGATTCCCGTGGCGTGGAGCTGGCTCGCCAGGCGGCGGGCCAGCAAGGTCTGGCCCGAGCCGCCCGGCCCGTGGAGTATCGCCGGCCCGCCGGAGTGCTCCAGCGCATAGCGTAGCCGCCGCAACACGGCCTCGTGGCCGGGCAGCGGCACGTACCACGCCGGGTCGACCGACTCGAGGAACGGGCGGCGGGCCAGGCCGAAGTGCGACTCGTACACGCGGGACCTCCGTGGGCTATCCGTCCGCGTCCGGCCTGGTGGAGTGAACGCTCGACGCGGCGGACCGCGCGTCGATCGAAGCCCGTCCCCCGAGGGCGAAGGCGAGGCTCCTGCCGGGCCGGGATGACGCGAGCCTTCCTCTCCGTCCCGGCTCGCCGGGAGGCGCGCCCTCCCGAACGGATCCGGCTCGCGAAACCTCTCAGACGAAAGTCTCCGCCATGCCCAGGAGCGGCACGCCTCCGGCCTCGAGGACCTCGCGGGCGCGGACGATCGCCCGTTCGCCGGTGAAACCGTGGTGGGTGACGAGCACGGCCGCGTCGACCGATCGGTGGAGCACGGCCGCGCTCAACCCGGTGAACATCGGGCCGCCGTCGAGCAGGATCAGGTCGAACTCGCGGCGGAGCCGGGCCAGGGTGCAGGTCCAGCCCGCGGACGCGAGGAACTCGCGAGGCCGGCCGATCGGGCAGCGGATCGGCAGCACCGAGAGGTGATCGTCCGGCGCGTCGATCAGCGCGTCGTCGAGCGAGCGTCCCCCCTCGACGACGTCGTCCAGCCCGACTTCGGGCCGGAGGCCCAGCAGCCGCGCGAGCATCGGCCCGGTCAGGTCGGCGTCCACGACGACGGTGCGGCCGGGATGGCGAGCCAGCGCCCGGGCCAGGGTCAGGACCAGCGTCGTACGCCCCTCGGCGCGGTGGCAACTGGTGAAGAGGATCGCGCGGAGGTGGTGCTCGTTCCGGGCGGCGACGAGCGCCGCGGCCATCCGGTCGAAGCGGTCGCCCCAGTCCTGCTCGAGCCGGAGCACCACGGGCGGCCAGAGGAGCTCGGTCGCCTGGTGCGATGCGGCGCCCGGGCCGACCGTCTCGATCCTGGCCTCGGGATGGTCGGGGCGATCGGCCAGTTCGCGGGCCGAGTGCGAGATCGGCGCGGGGGGAACGGGCCGGTGGGGGCCCGGCGGGCCGGCGCGACCGGGCCGGGGCGCTGCGGCCGGGGTGCGGGCGTAGGCCCGAGCGAGGGCCTCGTCAACTTCCTTCATGGGCCGACTCCTCCCGGCTGTCGTCGGGCAGCAGATATCCGGGGAGGATCACGCTGATGTCCGCGTCCCTGACGGATTCGGTCGGGACGGCGTCCGCAGCCTCGATCGAGGCCGGGAGATCCGCCACGGCCGACTCGAGGGAGGGCAGGCCGTCGCCCCATCCCGGCGCGGCAGCGATCCGGGCGGTGGGCTGGACGGCCCGGGCTCCCCTCGACATCCAGCCCATGGCGAACGTGCCGCCCATCGCGGCCATCGCCAGGATCCAGCAGCCGGCGAGTCGGATCTCGCGGCGGATCCTGCGCCTCGGCCGGGCCGGTCCGGCGGATCTCCCCGGGCGGCCGGCCCGCCAGGGATGGTTGCGACCGGCCTCCTCGGCCCGCCACCCTCGCACGCGACGAGGGCTCGGCTCGACCCGGGGGACCTGGATCAGCAGCGGGACCAGCTCGCCACGGGCTCGGGGCGACCGGAGTCTGGCTGTCGTGGGTTCGGTGTCGAGTTGCGTCATGGCGGTCACCCGGCGTTCCTGGCATCCCTGGTCTGGTCGCGTCGTCGATCCGCGGACTTCGATCCGACGGCCGTGGCCCGGGGACGGCGGGGCGCGTCACACGCCAGTTGGCAGCGTCCCCCGGTCGGTGTCTTTCATCGACCGGGCGCCCCGCGAAACTTGAACAGCCGTGACGGAAATACCGGAGCCGAAGACTCGTCGGGTCGCTCGGATTAACGAGCCGTCAGACCCGCGCCAGCCGGACGCACCGATTGCGGCGAGCGGGCCGGATGCGCGGGCCAAAGAACGAGGCCCGGCCGGCGGCCGCCGTCATCGGGCGGGCCGCGGGCCGGGCCTCGGGGAACGCGATCCGGGTCAGAGAGTCCCCGGAGAGGGCGGAGCAGGGGGGGGCCGGCTCAGCGGCCGAAGAGGCGGAAGCGGCGGAAGCCGCCGCCGAAACGGCGGGCCGGATCCTCGTCGCTGCCGCTGGCGAGCAGCGGGGCGCGGCCGGCCTCGTACTCGGCGACCGGGCGGAACTGCGGGGGCGCCGAGCGGAACCGCGCCATGTTGCGGGCCCCGCCCAGCAGGTTCCCGCCGTTGGCCATGTCAACCGACCGCACGTTCGCCTCGGTGACATACGGGTTGTGCCCGCCCCAACGCGACTCGGCGACCTCCAGGATGTTCAGGGGGGCGAACTGCGCCTCGCCGCCCACCGAGATCCAGTCGGCGAGCTGGGGATTCGTCTCGTCGACCTTGCCGTCCAGGCCGTAGACCAGGCTGTACTCATAGTAGACGACGCGGTCCTTGTTATCCTGGCCGTTGAGCATCGAGCCCGAGTTGGCGTGCAGCTCCAGCACGATCCGGACGGCCCGGGGCCCGCGGCCGGGGATCGCGTGGTAGCTGGCGATGTACTTGTACAGGCCGTGGTTCCAGACCTCGTTGGTCGTGCCGCGCGGGGGGAAGGCGCGAAGGTTGCCCAGCAGCGCCTTCTTCTCGCCGCGGATGTGGGACTCGAACATGGCGTGGACGCGGGGCGCCTTGTAGTCGCAGGCGTCCGGGCCGGGCCTCGGCGGACCGGGGGGGATCTCGTTGGCGTAGTCGCCGATCCGGTGGTTGAGGTGGTTCTCGCCGAGCTCGGCCCAGAGGGCCTTCAGCTCGTCGGTCGTCAGGCCCGAGCCCGGCGACGGCATCGGCTCATTCATCAGGATCGACGCGACCGCACCGCCCAGGCAGTGGCCGGGCCAGCGCGCGACCTCCTTGCTCTGGCTGAACGCCGCCTCCCACTGGCGGGCCGAGGTCCCGAAGAGCTGGTCGTACTTCAGCAGCGGGCTCGGGGTCATGAACCGCGTGAGCTGCCCGCCGTGCTCCTTGTCGGGGCCCAGCCAGAAGAGGTCGTCATAGAGGTTGGGGAACCAGGTCGCGTCGTCGCCCGGCACGGGCTGCGTCTCGAGGATCCCGTTCGGCCCGGCCCAGACGATATCTCGCCCCGGCGCGACGTACCCGCCGGGCGTGGCGAGCCACTGATCGTCGCCGCCGAGCTGCATCGTGTCGACGCGGCCGTTGCCGCCGGCCCACGGCTCGTGGAGCGAGTCCGCCTTGGTCGGCCAGTAGTAGAAGTTCCACGGACGCTTGGTGCTCTGGCCGACCTGAACGAAGGTCGTCTCGACCTTGTAATGCCCCTTCGCACCCTCGACCTTGAAGGTATACCAACCCTGATGGTCGACCCCGACGTCCTGGCCGTTGGTCAAGGCTGCGCCGCCAGGACCCTTCAGCTCTGCCACCCGACCCGAGGTCACCTTGATCGTCAACTCGCCGCCGAACCTCGTCGGGACGTACACGCCGTAATAGTGGTCGCCGGACTGGCCGTCTAGCGATCCCCCTAATGCGACGGTCGTGACACGCTCGGTGGTCTGTGCCCCGTCCGCCACGCCGACCGTGGCGACGACGGCCCAGACCAGCACCCCACCGAGCCGGTTGCCAATACCCATGCTGCCCCCCAGTACCTATGTTGAATGGACTCAACGAGTGCTCGCATCGGCGCCCTGGCCTCTCACCCGCGCCCAGTCCTTTGCCGCGGGGAACGTGAACTCATCCTGTTCGCTGGCGCCGCCTCCCTGATACGCCATGTTGGTTCGGCTCAGTGACCGCGCGGGGTGGATAGCAATTCGCCAACACTCCCTGGCCAGTCTCTGGAAACTCGTCAAAGTCCCTAGAGATCGTCCTTCCGTCATCTTATCGATTTTCTCAAGTTCAGTGAATCGACGTGGGAGGGCTGCCGATAAACTTCATTGGCCACCCCTGGGGTGGAGAGCGAGAGTCGGCCAAGAGGACCGGCTTGAGGCTTCCACCACCGTTAAAGGCCTTCGTGGTCCGCTCCCCATCGCGGGTTTTGGGGATAGAGGCCGTCCGCGGGCCCTTCGGGTGCCGGCGGGTCGGGCCCACGCGGGACCGGTGGTGTTGGCGATCGGACGTTGTCCAGCATCGGCCGTGCCGAACCATCAGGGGATTTCTATTCACGACTCGATCGAGACATCGACCGACAACCTCTCTCTTCAAAGAGGACATCGCGATGACCAGTGCGGTACTTGTTCTTGTCTTGGGCGTGACCGGCCAGAGCCAACAGGGCTGGCCGAGCGCCCAGGGCCCGGGTAAGGTCCTTCCGCAAGCCCAGGCTCCGTCCAAGATCGCTCCTGCTCCCCAGGCCCCGGCCAAGATCGCGCCCGCGCCCCAGGCCCCGGCCAAGATCGCCCCGGCCCCGCAGGTCCCGGCCAAGGTGATGCCGATGCCGCAGGCTCCCACCAAGGTCGCCCCGGCCCCGCAGGCCCC
>DAIDHB010000117.1 GCA_027452145.1 Planctomycetales bacterium | reverse complement strand
GGACGACAGTGACTTCATCTCGTTCGACTACGGCTCGGGCGTCGTCATCGGCGACCACGGCGAGATCCTCACCGCGTTCCACGTCGTCCGCGGGGCTGTCGCCCTGGTCGTCCACGCCGCCGGCGGCCACTCGTTCCGCGCCGAGGTCATCGCCGCCGACCCCCGCAGCGACCTGGCCGTCATCGTTCCGGTCGTCGAGCCCGGCGCCGAGGCCCCCAGCCTCCGACCGATCGCCATCGGCGACGCATCGCGGCTGCGCAAGGGCTCGTTCGTCCTCGCCCTGGGCAATCCGTTCAACGCGGCGCGCCACGACGGCAGCGCCTCGGCGAGCTGGGGCATCGTGTCGAACTTCGCCCGCCGCCTCGACACCCGGATCGACCCCCGCTCCGACCGGCTCGTGCCGCCCACGATGCTCCAGGAGTTCCCGACCTTGCTCCAGCTCGACGCCCGGCTGAATCTCGGCATGAGCGGCGGCGCCGTGATCAACCTCAAGGGGGAGCTGGTCGGCCTCACCACCACCGCCTCGAGCCCCGCCGGCTTCGACGCCCAGGCCGGCTACGCGATCCCCATGGACCGCACCTCACGCCGCGCCATCGAGCGGCTCCGGCGCGGCGAGGAGGTCGAGTACGGCCTGCTCGGCATCGTCCCGGACGAGACCAGGAGCAACCGGGTCTCCCAGGTCAGCCCCAACTCGCCCGCCGCGCGGGGCGACCTCCAGGTCGACGACGAGATCATCGCGGTGAACGGGACCCCGGTGGCCGACTTCCACTCGCTGATCGTCGCCGTGAATGTTTATGCGCCTGGCGAGGTCGTGAAGGTGAAGATCCGTCGCGGATCGGCGACCCTCGAGCGGACGATCGTCCTCGGCAAGTTCCCCGTCCAGGGGGAGATCATCGCGACCACCCGGCCGAGCCCCTGGCGCGGGATCCGGGTGGACTACACCAGCTCGCGCGGGCTCGCCAACGGCCTGGTCGACCTGGGGATCATGCCCGGCGTGCTTGTCACCGAGGTCGAGCCCGGCTCGCCCGCCGAGGCCGCGGGCATCCGGAAGGACGTGGTGATCAACAAGGTCGAAGGACGGCCGATCCTGAGCCCGCGCCAGTTCGCCGAGGCCGTGTCCGGCCGCGACGACCCCGTGGAGCTCGAGACGAGCGTCGGGCACCGGACCGTCGAGCCCAAGGTCGACGCGCCCACCCGACCGCCGTCGCCGCCGCGAGCCGTCCTCGACCGCTAGACCGAACCGAGGCCACCGGGCGGCCGCCGGACCGGTCCTGCCCGCTCCCGTTTCCCAGGTATTCAACCCGACGGACGACCCGCCCGGTACGGCGAGCGGTCGCCCGGATCAACCACCCGGCGGCCCCCGCCGCCCGAACCGACCGGCCCGAGCCCAAGCCCATGAAAATCGACGAGCTCCGCGAAGCGTATCTCGACTTCTTCGCCGCCAGGGGGTGCGTCCGACGCCCCAGCGACGTCCTGGTCCCCAACGACCCGACTGTGCTGTTCACGCCGGCCGGCATGAACCAGTTCAAGCGCGAGTTCATGGGCCTGGGAGACCCCTCGTTCACCCGCGCCACGACGTGCCAGAAATGCCTGCGCACCGGCGACATCGAGAACGTCGGCAAGACCGCCTTCCACGAGACGTTCTTCGAGATGATGGGCAACTTCAGCTTCGGCGACTACTTCAAGCGCGAGGCCATCCACTGGGCCTGGGAGTTCCTCCGCGGAACGCTCCGCATCCCGGCCGACCGCCTGACGATCACCGTCTACCTCGACGACGACGAGGCGTTCAACATCTGGCACGACGAGATCAAGGTCCCCGCCGAGCGGATCACCCGGATGGGCGAGGACGACAACTTCTGGCCGGCCGGCGCCCCGACCCACGGGCCCAACGGCGTCTGCGGCCCCTGCTCCGAGATCTTCTACCACGGCGCGGGGCCGAAGGAAGTCGAGATCTGGAACCTTGTCTTCACCCAGTTCAACCGCGTCGGGCCCGGCCAGCTCGAACCCCTGCCCAAGAAGAACATCGACACCGGCATGGGCCTCGAGCGCGCGGCGGCCTGCCTCCAGGGCGTGTCGACCGTCTTCGAGACCGACGTCTTCCGCCCGATCGTCGCCGCCGTCGCCGAGACCCTGGGTGTCAAGTACGACCGCGACCAGCCCGACGGCGTCCGCATCCGGCGCATGGCCGACCACAGCCGCGCGCTGGCGTTCTGCATCCATGAAAACGTCCGCCCGGGCCCCGAGAAGCAGGGCTACGTCATCCGCCGCCTGCTCCGCCGCGCCGTGCTCGACGCCTACCAGATGGGCCGCCGCGACCCGTTCCTCTACCAGATCGTCCCCGTGGTCGCCCAGGCCATGGCCGGCCCGTATCCCGAGCTGAAGGAGAGCGTCGCGCGGATCCAGACCACCATTCGCCAGGAGGAGGAGCAGTTCCTCCGCAACCTCGAGAATGGCCTCAAGCTGCTGGCCGACATCTTCCGCAAGACGTCGGCGTCGGGATCCGACGTCATCGCCGGCCGGGATGCCTTCGACCTGCACGCGACGTACGGCATCCCGATCGAGATCGTCGAGAGCCTGGCGACGGATCGCAACCTGCGGGTCGACCGCCCGGCGTTCGAGTCCGAGCTGAAGCAGCACGCCGCCATCTCGCGCGGCACCACCGAGGCCGCCGACGTCTTCGCCGCCGGCCCGCTCGACACCCTCAAGAAGGAATACCGCGCCGGCAGCGAGTTCGTCGGCTATGTCACGACGCATGAGGACGCCCGCGTGATCGGCATCCTCGAGCAGAACCGACTGGCCGAGTCGGCCGAGGTGGACGGCGGCGCCTCGATCGCGCTGGTCCTGGACCGCACGCCGTTCTACGGCGAGTCCGGCGGCCAGGTCGGCGATACGGGCGTCATCCGCGGCGATCGCTTCGAGTTCCGGGTCACCGATACGAAGAAGGACAGCGAGTTCGTCCTGCACATCGGCCAGGTCGCAAAGGGCCGGGTCACGGTGCAGGAGAAGGTCCAGGCCGAGGTCGACGCGCCCCGGCGCGACGCGATTCGACGGGCTCATACCGCGACCCACCTGTTGCACCACGCCCTCCGGACGACCCTCGGCGGGCACGCGCAGCAGGCCGGCAGCAAGGTCGAGCCCGATCGCCTCCGGTTCGACTTCGGCAACCCCGAGGCCGTCGGCCGCGACCGGCTCCGCGCGATCGAGGACATGGTCAACGAGCGGATCCTCGCGGCGGCCGGGGTGAGCTGGTCCTTGATGCCGATCGAGCAGGCCCGGGCACTCGGCGCCATGGCGCTCTTCGGCGAGAAGTACCCGGACGTCGTCCGCGTGGTCCAGATGGGGGATTTCTCGCGCGAGCTCTGCGGTGGGACGCACCTCGACAGCGTCGGCCAGGTCGGGCTGTTCAAGGTCATCGGCGAGGAATCCGTGGCCGCCGGCATCCGCCGGATCACCGCGCTGACGGGCAAGGCGGCGCTCGACTACGTCCGCCAGGAAGAGGAAGTTCTCGCCGAACTGGCCGGGTCCCTGCGCGTCCCGCCCGGCCAGGTCGGCCAGCGGGTGGCGGCGCTTCTGGAGGAGGTCAAGACCCTCAAGAAGCAGGCGAGCCAGCGGCCCCGCGACGCCGGCGGCTCGATCTCGGCCGACGATCTGCTCGCCGGGGCCGAGTCGGTGGCCGGGGCGACGGTGGTTGTCCGGGCCGTCGGCGCGATGGCGGCGGACGAGATGCGGCAGCTCGTGGACGTCCTGCGCCGCAAACGGCCCGAGCGGCTCGCGGTGCTGCTGGCCGCGACGGCCGACGGCAAGGTCCAGCTCGTCGCCGGGTTCACGAAGGACCTGGTCGACTCGGGCCTGCACGCCGGCAACTGGCTGAAGGAGGTGGCCCCGGTGGTGGGCGGCGGCGGCGGCGGACGCCCCGATCTCGCCCAGGCCGGCGGCAAGGTCCCGGACAAGGTCCCGGCCGCCATTGAACGGGCGATTGAGGTCGTCCGGGCCCGGCTCGGCGATTGAAACGCTCTTGACGCCGACATGGTTCTTGTTACGATCGTATTTTCGCCCCCGGGCGGCGGGTAACGGCCAGGCAAATGGTCCGGCGACGGAGCTCCCCTCGCAGAATGGATCTTCGCCGAGTCGTTATCTCCCATGCAGGAACCGGCTTGCGCCGGCGGTCCTCCCCTCCGAGCGTCAGCCGCCCGACCGACGGATAAAGGGGAATCGCTCGACTCCGTATGCCAGGCAAAGAGCTCCATGAACTGTTATCAAGCCAAGGCCGGTGAGCTGGCGAAGCACTGGTTCGTGATCGACGCCAAAGACATGGTCGTCGGCCGTCTCGCCGCCCAGATCGCACCGATCCTGATGGGCAAGCACCGGCCCACGTACACCCCGCACATCGACACCGGCGACTTCGTGATCGTCACGAACGTCGACAAGGTCGTCTTCACCGGGAACAAGTGGCAGCAGAAGTCGTACCAGCGGTACAGCGGCTACCCCGGCGGGCAGAAGGAAGAGGCCGCCTGGAAGCTGTTCGAGCGCCGGCCCGAACGCATCCTTGAGCTGGCCATCCAGCGGATGATGCCGAAGAACAAGATCGGCCGGCACATGATGGACAAGCTCAAGCTCTACGCCGGGCCGAACCATCCACACCAGGCCCAGCAGCCCGTCGCCCTCGAGCCGCTCGCCGGCCGCCCTGCCCCGGTCGGCGCCGTCTACGTCCCCGAACCGGCCCCGAAGGCCGAGGGTGCGGAGAAGCCGAGGAAGACGAAGGCCGCCTCCGAGACAACGGCGGCGGCCGCCGCGACGACTGCTCCCGAGCCGGCACTGCCCGCTCCACCGGTCGAGCCGGCCCTCGAGCCGCCGGCCCCGGCCGCGCCCGAGACTCCCACGGAAACCTCCACCGAGCCGGGCCAGTCCTGAACCGGGACGAGCCTCGGCCGATCGACCGTCGCCCCCGAGCCTTGTGTATCCGGGGGGAAGTTTGCGGCGGTCCAGCGGATTCATCGAGTATCCATCCAGGCCGGCACCTGAAGCGATCAGGACCGGTGCCGGCAATAACCAGGGGCGGTGATTGATGGCGACGGCAGCGGCAGTCGAACAGTTCGTGTGGGGCACGGGGCGTCGCAAGACCTCGGTCGCCCGCGTCCGGATCCGCGAGGGCACCGGCCAGTACATCGTGAACAAGCTGGAAGCCAACGTGTACTTCCCGCTGGAGGTCCAGCAGACGGACGTCCGGGCCCCCTTGACGCTCACCGAGATGGGCGGCCGCGTGGACGTGTTCGTCAACGTCCGCGGCGGCGGCAAGCACAGCCAGTCGGGCGCCGTGCAGCTCGGACTCGCCCGGGCGCTGAAGGAGTTCCGCCCCGACCTCGACTCGGCCCTCCGCGACGCTGGCTTCCTCACCCGCGACGCCCGAATGGTCGAGCGCAAGAAGTACGGCCACAAGAAGGCCCGCAAGAGCTTCCAGTTCAGCAAGCGCTGATTCGAAGGGGACGCGGCACGTGGTTTCGTTCAAGCCGGGCTGGGGTTGCCGCCAACTCCTGTCCCGGCTTTGGGTATTTCCGGGGAGGAAGAGTCGAACGGCCTGGCGTCGTGGTCAATTTCACCTTAACTGTGAGGCGACCAATGGCCGAATCCGACGCGGTTCCGGAAATCAAGTGGGGCCCTTGCTGCTTCTGCGGCACGGAGATTATTTCGAGTTCCGTTGATCCATGCCGGGTGACGGTTGAAACGGCATCAGGACGCTGGCAGGTCTGGTTCAGCCATGCCGAGTGTTTTCGCATACGATTGGACGACGATCCCATGTTGGAACCCGCGATCTTCTGATCCCGGCGAGCATCTCCTTCGATCTATCGTTGTGGTCAATTCGACCCCAGCCCGTTCAATCGATGACAGGGATTCCAGATGGCACGGCTTCTCCCGTTCATCGAGGACGTGTCGCCTGTCGCAGAATTCATCGGCCCTGCCATGGGCTTCGGTGAACGTCCACACCTGCTCCTCGAGCCAGGGATCGCCGTGAGGCCAGGAGAGATCTTCTGGCTTGGTGATCGTCCTGTCCTCAACCGACCCGACGAATCGACGCTCATTGCTCCCATCGGCGGCTTCTTGGAGGTCGGCTACAAGAAGTCTGGTCGGTCGACCGAGACATCAAAGAATCCCCGCGCAGCATGTGACACCTTCGAAGATCTCCGCGCGCAGCGGTGGGAATCTTCGAAGGCGACGCGCACTCTTCGAAAGGAGTAGGTCGGGCAGTCTTGCCCGACGCGGGCCGGTCCGATCCGCCCGCCCGACCGCGTCGGGCAAGACTGCCCGACCTACGTGAAGCCCGCCCGCTTCGGGCAGGAATACCCGACCCACGTGAAAGTCGATCCGCCCGAAGTAGGCCAGCCTCTCAGGCTGACGCGGGCCTGTATCCGCCCGATCCGCCCGCCCGCGTCGGGCAAGACTGTCCGACCTACTTCGGGCGGGCGGTCGTTCCTGCCCGACGTCGCCCCAGTTTTGCCCGGTACGGATCAGCGGGCGGAACCCGGCCGGCGTGCCTGGTTCTGCTTCAGTGAGCCACCCGGGCGCAACACGCTCCGCTCCGCGTCGCGACGGGGAGCGGTTCGGCCGGTCCGATGTTCGCGCCGACGGCCGGGCGGGATATCCTCGATGGGGAGAAGGCGAGGCGAGTGCCCCGCCCCGATCCGACGCCCGCGGGAGTCTGTCGACCGTGGCCAAGCGCCCCCGATTCTCGCGATGGCGACGACTTCCGCCCGTGTTCCGCACGGGCGAGCACCGGCCGATCGGCACGGGGAACGAGATCGACCGGCTGATCCTCTACCTGCCGGCGCGGTCGCTCGACCTGGCCGAGGCGCTCGCCGAGAAGGCCGGGGTCCCCGCGATCCAGGACTATTGCGAGCTGCTGCTTAACCAGGCCCTCGAGGCCGAGCGCGACCGCCAGAAGGTCATCGAGTTCGAGTCCCGCCGCGGGCCGCTCGAGGGGCTCAAGGAAATCGCCTCGGACCCCGAGTACCTGACCGAGTGGCAGCACGAGGCCGAGACCCGGCCGGCCCCCCTGCCCCCGCCGGCCGTTGATGCCCTCTCGGTCGACTTCGTCCTGGCCGAGGAGGCCGAGGCCGACGAGAAATTCGAGGCCGCGGCACGCTCGGGCCCCTCGCCCGAGGCTGAACCTTATGCCCACCCCGGCCTGCCGTCGGCAAATGAGTCGCAGGACATAGCCTGGGTCGAAGAGGGCGGGCCGTCCGGGGAACTCGTCGAATCCGACGACGTCGAGCCGGGCGGCTTTCGGATCGAGCCGGCGTCACTACCCGCCCCGCCACCGCCCGGACGGCCGACGGTCCGCGCCGCCGCCGACCCCGAGGCGATCGAGATCGTCCGCCGCCACGCCGGCTTCGGCCGCGAGGAACGCGGGTTCCTGCCGTGCCTCAGGCGCGGGGTGCCCGTGCCGCCGGTGCAGTCCAACGAGTTGATCCGGGCGCTCAATCAGCTCGAACTGGAGCACCGCGACGCCACCGTGATCGACCGCCGGCTGTCGCACGCCCTGCACCGACTGGCCCTCGAATCCCAGGTTTTGCTCACCGACGCCTGGCCGGGCGTCTTCGATGCGCGGATGATCGCCGTGATCCGGGCCGTGCAGGAGTCCGTCGAGCGCATCCTCTCCGGCCAGGACATCCGCTATTATCCCCGCAACGCCGCCAAGCCCGCGGCTCCGGAGCCACCGCATTGACCGCGACCGACCAGCCCGTAGCGAGTGACGAATTCCGGGGCGGACCCATCGGCGACGGCCGCACCGCCCTGGCCGATCATCAGCCCCAGGACGTCGAGGCCCTTCGCGCGATCGTCCGCGACGAGGTCGCCCGCGGCCGAGCGATCTATCCCCGCGGCGGCGGCACGTCGCTCGACTACGGCGGCATTCCGAAGCGCCCGGGCGTGGCCGTCGATACCCGCTCGCTCGGCCGGCTGGTCGACTACCCGGCCGCCGACATGACGATCACCGCCGAGGCCGGGATGACCCTGTCGGCCCTGCGCGCGACCCTCGCCGAGCAGCATCAGCGCCTGCTGATCGACGCCCCGCACCCCGACCGCGCCACGCTCGGCGGCATCTACGCGACCAATACCTGCGGCAGCCGCCGATTTGGCGCCGGGCGGCCGCGCGACCAGATCATTGGGATCAGCTTTGTCACGTCCGATGGCGCGCTCGTCAAGGGCGGCGGCCGGGTGGTCAAGAACGTCGCCGGCTACGATTTCCCCAAGCTGTTGACCGGCTCGATGGGGACGCTCGGCGTGATCGTGCAGCTCACGCTCAAGGTCCGGCCGATCCCCGAGGCGTCGGCGATCGTCTGGGTATCGCTGGCGAACCCCGCCGACCTCGCCGCGCGGCTCGACGGGCTGAACACCTCGGCCACCCGCCCGATCGCGCTCGACCTGCTCAACGCGCCGGCCGCCCGCGCCATCGGCCAGAATCTGGGCCTGCCCGAGGGCCCCGCCGTGCTGGTCGTCGGCTTCGAGGACAACGCCGATGCCGTCCGCTGGCAGGTCGATCGGGTTCGCGACGAGCTGGCCGCGCTGGAGGCCGCGGTCGTCGAGGGCGAGCGCACGGCCCCGCTCTGGGACGCGCTCAACGGCTTCCAGGCCGATGGGCCGGGCCCGCTCGGCTTCACGGCGAACATCCGGCCCGCCGCGGTCGCCGGGTTCGTGGCCGAACTGGACCCCTCGCGATGGTCGGTCCAGGCTCATGCCGGCAACGGAATCGTCCGCGCGTTTGCCCTGGGCGAGTGGTCCCTCGACGAGGCCGCCCGCGCGATCGAGCCGCTCCGCCGACGCGCCGTGCATGAGGGGGGCAACCTGATCCTGCCCCGCTGCCCGACCGACTGGAAGGAACGCCTGCGCGTCTGGGGCGAGCCCCGCGCCGATCAATTCCTCGCCGAACGCGTCCGCGCGGCCCTCGATCCCCACAATGCGATGAACCCGGGGCGGTTCGTAGTGGGGTGAGCTGCTCCAGCCGGTCGACTGCCGGGGTGTCGCCTTCCTCCGAGGGTGCCGGCGTACCTGCTTCGCCGCGCAGATGGTAGAATCCAGTGTGGTAACCTGGTCCGGAATCCTGAACCGGGGAGCATCGCACTTGGCCACGATTGCATTTGAAGAAGCCGATCTTCACACCGGCTTGATGGAACCAGATGGCCTCTACGAGGTTGTGGACGGCCGCATCGTGGAGAAGCCGATGGGGGCGTACGAAGTTTGGTGGGCGGGGGTGATTGCCACTGTGCTCGGTCCGTTCGTGAAGTCGAACCGGCTCGGTCGTGTTGTGCAGGAGATGATGTTCGACCTCCGGCCTCGATTCGACCGAGAGCGACGCCCGGACGTCGCCTTCGTGTCGTACGAACGCTGGCCTCGTGACCGGCGTGTCACGCCCACACGTTCATGGGCGGTCATCCCCGATCTCGCCGTCGAGGTTGTTAGTCCAACGAATACCGCAGTGGATGTTGCGGACAAGGTGGAAGAGTATTTCGAAGTCGGCGTCCGGCAGGTCTGGGTCATATATCCGGTTCAGATGAAGGTTTACGTCTACGCATCGACGACTTCCGTGAGGATTCTCACGCCCGCCGACGAGATCGACGGTGGAGAGATCCTACCGGGTTTCCGCCTGCCGCTCGGCGATCTCTTCAACGAGGCCGACCCTCCGGCCTGAACGACGATCAATGGACTGATGCCTTGCAATTCCCGAACGCAACGGTTTCTCTATTGGCTTCGGGATCAGAACCTGAGTCATCGAAAAAGGTGGATGGATCATGGCCGAGGGAGCGGGCGGCACGTCAGCGGCGGCGACAGCGACAGCAGGGTGCCGGGTTGACCTGGCGGGTCGGGTGGCGCTGGTCACCGGCGCCTCGCGGGGGATCGGCCGCGCGATCGCGGTGCGGCTGGCCGCGTGCGGGGCCTCGGTCGCGGGCGTGGCGCGGACCCTCGAGGGCCTGGAGACCACGCTCAAGGCAATCCGCGAGGCCGGCGGCACCGCCGAGGGCTTCGCCGCCGACGTGGCGTCGGCGTCCGACGTCCACCGCGTCGTCGAGGAGGTCGAGGCGAAATTCGGCCGGATCGACGTCCTGGTCAACAATGCGGGACTGACCCGCGACGGCCTGGTGCTTCGCATGGAGGACACGGCCTGGGACGAGGTCATCGACACCAACCTGAAGGGGACGTTCCTGTTCTGCCGGGCTGTCGGCGCGATCATGATGCGGGCGCGGTTCGGGCGGATCATCAATATTAGCAGCGTGTCGGGGCTCGTCGGCAACGCCGGCCAGGCCAATTACGCCGCCAGCAAGGCGGGCGTGATCGGCCTGAGCAAGTCGGTCGCCCGCGAGCTGGCCTCGCGCGGGGTCACCGTCAACGTGGTCGCGCCCGGGTTCATCAGCACCGACATGACCGACGTGCTGCCCGACAAGCTCAAGACCGAGGTCAAGGAGCGGATCCCGGTCCGCCGCTTCGGCGCCCCGGAAGACATCGCCGACCTGGTCGCCTACCTGGCCGGCCCCGCCGCAGGCTACCTCACCGGCCAGGTGATCGCGGTCGACGGCGGGCTCAGCATGTAAAACCCGGGCCGGTGCCCCGACGCCGCCCGGACTGCCGTCGCCGTCCGGTCCCGACGGGTCCCGGACAACGGGCAGGATCCGCCGAAGCGGATGTCCGACGTCAGGTGGACAATTCGGGAAGGGGATGCTAACTTGGGTCGTCCCGACGAGTATCGGAGGTTCGCGGCCCGCCCCCGCCGGCCGGTACCCGGATTCGTCGCGTGACCCGTTCCGACGCCTTGCGAGGAGGTCCCCGCCTGGGCGCACGGGCCGAAACCCCATCGGGTGATCTGGCCCAAATTCTTCCCGCCGAACAGGATACGTCCCACCGATCGGGCCGGCGCCGTCGGCCGGTGGCGTGGCCGGGCGAAAGATGTGCCGTGCAGGGGTGTCGCCGGACGAGTCGATGAGACAGACAGTGAACGATCGCCAGTAGGCCAGGAGGTTCGCCCGTGTCCGTGGAAGAGCGCGTGATCGAAATCGTCAGCGAGCAGATGGGGGTCTCCAAGGACCAGGTCAACCGGGAGACGTCCTTTGTCAACGATCTGGGTGCCGACTCGCTCGACACCGTGGAACTGGTGATGGAGTTCGAAGAAGAGTTCGACATCACCATCCCGGACGAGGAGGCCGAAAAGATCCAGACGGTCGGCCAGGCCATCGACTACATCCAGGGGCACGCCCACTCGAAGCCGTGACGGACTGGAATGGATCGGATCGGATCGGATCGGAGTCCGACGGTCCGCTCGCCTCGCATCGCCCACGGTCGGACCGGAAGCGAGCGAGGCCCGTCGCTTCGGCTAGTCCGCGAGGACGAGTGGGCATTCGCGCGCGTCGCGTGGCGGTCCCGTCGTCCCCAACTCCTACTCCAGGCTCCTAACCTAGATCAGAAGACACCATGGGACATCCACGCCGCGTCGTCATCACCGGGATGGGGGTGGTCACGTCGCTGGGCGAAAGCCTGGACCAGTTCTGGTCGGCCCTCTGCGAGGGCCGGAGCGGAATCGGTCCGCTGACGCTGTTCGACACGACCGAGTTCAAGGTGAAGTTCGGCGGGCAGGTCCGCGACTGGGACCCCGCCGCCCGCTTCGGCGTCAAGGAGGCGCGGCACCTCGACCGGTTCGCCCAGTTCGCCCTCGCCGCGGCCACCTCGGCCGTCGCCGATTCGGGCATCGACTTCGCGAAGCTCCCGCCGGAGCAGTGCGGCGTGATGATCGGCTCGGGCATCGGCGGCCTGAATGAGTTCGAGGCCCAGCACACGGTCATGATGGAAAAGGGCCCGTCGCGGATCAGCCCCTTCACCATCCCCAAGCTGATGGTCAATGCCGCCAGCGGCCAGGTCTCGATCAAGTGGGGACTCCAGGGCCCGTGCTCGGCGGTCGCCACCGCGTGCGCCTCGGCGGCCAACGCGATCGGCGACGCGCTGAAACTCATCCAGGCCGGCTGGGCCGACGTGATGATCTCCGGCGGCAGCGAGGCCGCGATCACCCACATGGGACTGGGCGGATTCGCGTCGATGCGGGCGCTCTCCACCCTCAACGATGACCCGACCCGCGCCTGCCGGCCGTTCGACCGCGACCGGGATGGCTTCATCCTGGCCGAGGGTGCCGGCATCCTGATCCTCGAGGCCGAGGAGGTCGCGCTCCAGCGCGGCGCGCGGATCTACGCCGAATTGATCGGTTACGGCATGTCGGCCGACGGCTGGCACATCACCGCCCCGGATGAGCAGGGCCGCGGCGCCGCCCGCTCGATGCGGCGGTGCCTCTCCGACGCCGGCATCGGGGCCGAGGCCGTCCAGTACATCAACGCGCACGGCACCAGCACGCCGCTCGGCGACCTGGCCGAGACCCGCGCGATGAAGGACGTCTTCGGCCCGCATGCGGCGAAGCTCCAGATCTCCAGCACCAAGAGCGAGCTGGGGCACCTGCTGGGCGCCTCCGGCGGCGTCGAGCTGATCGCCTCGGCCCTGGCGATCCACAACGGCGTCCTGCCGCCGACCATCAACCTGGACAACCCCGGCGAGGGCTGCGACCTGGACTACATCCCGAATGTCGCCCGCGAGGCCCGCGTCGACACGGTGATGTCCAACAGCTTCGGCTTCGGCGGCCACAACGCCAGCCTCCTCATCCGCCGCTATCAGCCGTCGCGCTGATCGATTCTGAAGTAGGTCGGGCATTCTTGCCCGACGCGCATGCCACGTCGGGCCGATCGGCCGTCGCCCTGGTCTGGCTGATACAGGTTGATTCCGCCGGTATAAAAGTAGGCAGGCTTTCCAGCTCGACGAGGTTCGACCGTCGGGCTGGAAAGCCTGCCGAATTTGAATGAATCGGTCCCCAATCCGCCCGGCCCTTTGTGTGGGGCGCGGTGCGCGGCTACAATCGCGCATGGCCTCGGCGGAGAGGCGCCTGTCTGGACGGACCAGCCCGACAGCCTGCGCGAACTCGATCTCGCCCGGGCCATTCCAGGAGACGACGAGGGATGGCGGCAATCGACTGGCGGGAATGCACCCTCGACGACGGAATCCTCCGCGAGTCCGCCGGTGACGGCCGCCTGGTCGTCTGGCGGCCGGCCGTCAGCGATGGCGGCAACGGCAGTCGCGAGTGGGAGCGGATCGGCAACGTCGCGCGCGGCGAGATCGCCGTCTCGGACGGTCTCGGTTCGACGGCCGCGACGACCATCCGGGCCCGCGAGGCCGGCGGCGGCCTGATTGGCCGGCTGCTGGGACGTCTGGGCGCCGGGAAGGGCCGCCGCACGTACGAGCTGCCCGGCGGCGTCACGGCCGAGCAGGTCGGCGAGCGGTCGGCCGACGGTCTGCTCGTCTGGCTCGAGGATCCCTCGGCCACGCTCGATGAGGAGCGCATCCGAACGCGATGGCCCGACGCCCGGCGCTGCCAGCGGCTCGGCCCCCGGCTGTTCCTCGTCGAAGGCGTCGGCACGAAGTCCTCGTCGACGACGGCCGCGCCCCCGCCGCCCGAGCCCGACGACGCCAGCCCCCGGAAGCAGGGCGAGGAGGCACTCGCCGCAGCGCGGGCGAAGGGCGACCGAACGGCCGAGGCCCGCGCGCTGACCGACCTGGGAATCATCATCCTTAACGAGGGCGACCCCCGCGGCGCCGTCGGCCTGCTCGAGCCGGCCCTCGCCCTTGCCCGCGAGCTCGGCGACGTCGAGCGCGAGGCCGACGTCATGGGCAACCTCGGCATGGCGATGCTGCACCTCCAGCAGCCCGACCGCGGCCGCCAGCTCTTCGAGCAGGAGCTGGCCCACGCCCGCTCGCGCGGCGACGTGATGGCGGAGAAGATCGCCATGGAGCACATGGGCCTGGTCAATGCCATGGTGCGCAACCCCCGCGGTGCCCTCGAGTGGTTCGCCCGGGCGCTCGAGCTGGCCCGCAGCGTCGGCGATAAGCATCAGGAGGCCAATCTCCTGTGGCTCGAGGCGATCAACCTCGCCGAGCTCGACCGCCGCGACGAGGCCATCGCCCGCGGCCAGGAAGCGATCGCGCTCTTTGGCCGGCTGGGAAAGCCGCAGGCGGGCTGGTACGGGGCCTACCTCCAGAAATACCGCATGGGCCTGTTCGACAACGAGCCGATGCCCACGGCCCCAGGCATCGCCCGCGGCCCCGAATCCTTCCTGGGCGGCTCGCTGACCGCCGGGGCCCTCGCCGCGCAGGCCCCGGCCCAGGCCAATCCGAAGGGGACGACCGGCCCCGGGTTGCTCCGCATGGCGCTCACCGCCACGCGGGCCATGGCGCAGTTCGCCGGCTCGGGGTTCAAGACGACTCCGCCCGACGTCCGCCAGCGCCGGCTCCAGGTCTGCTCCACCTGCGAGCACCACACCGGCGTGCGCTGCAAGATCTGCGGCTGTTTCACCTCGGCCAAGAGCCGGCTGCTCCAGGAATCCTGCCCGATCGGCAAGTGGCCTGGGTGAGAGCTCTCGAAATCGGATCGACCATCGACCGGCCGTCGTCCGTCCGGCATCTCCGTCTGGTTCGCCGCCGGGAATTGAAGCATGACGACCTATTTCCTCTGCCGTCGGGGGCATGCGATCGGCCAGGCCGTGATGGACGTGATCCTGACGAAGCATCCGGCCGGCGACTGGGTCACCGGTCAGGTCCAGGCCAACTTCGGCACCGTCAGCGACGAGGAGTTCGAACGCCTCCGGCGCCATCCCGACGCGGTCATCATCGAGGATCGATACAAGCCCGGGAGCGAGGTGGCGGTCGTCCTGCCGCCCCGCGAGGACTGGCCCGAGGAATTCGCCGACTTCGCATTCCTGCATCCGGACCCCGACGACGTCGACGACATCGAAGAGGGTTCCGCCGAGCCGATCGCGGTCATCGAACCCTCCAGCCGACCGACCCAAACCATCCGGCCGATCGGCCAGGTCCGGCAGGGGTCCCGGGTTGGAAAGCTCGTGGTACAACCGGGCGGCCTTCGGGTCGTCAGTTTCTCAAGAGACCGCGATGAGTGCTGCCTCTGGAGCTGGGATTCCGTCGCGATCGAGGAAGTCGCCCGTTATGGGACCCATCGCCCCGCCGACGCGAGGTACATCCTCAGGTCCGCCGAGCGCGAGATTCCATGGATCACGGTGGGTTGCATCGGCGACGTCGCGTTCCATCCCGACGGCCGGACGATGGCCCTGGCCGGGATCGGCAGGCCGCTGGAGCTGGTGGACATCCGGGACGGCGCCCCGATCCGGCCGCTGGCCGCGGCTTCCGGTCCGACCAGGTTCTCTGGTGTGCCTCACGATGACCTGGAGGTCTCGGCCGACCAGCGGGGCTTCAGCTCGACCCTGTTCTCCCCCTCGGGCCGGCTCATCGCGGCCGATCGCTCGATGGAGGAAAGGACAGAAATCATCGACGTCGCGACCGGCCGCTCGGTCGGCTCGTTGCGCAGGGTTGGCCGGCTCGTCGCGCACCCCGACGGGGAACGATTCCTCTCGATCGGGGGCTACGACGCGGACACCGTGAGTCTCTACCGCTTCATCGACGAATCCGGTCGGGAGGAATCCGGTGACTTCCTGGTCCCACAATCGATCCGGAACCGGAAGAACGGCGAGGAGCGCTCCTGGCTGGACCCCCACATCGTCGGCGTCTTCGGGGCCCGTCTCAGCCCGTCGGGCGATACGCTCGTCCTGCTCGGAATCGCCTGGAGCCATGAGAAATGGAATCTTTGCGTCTACGAGTTCCCGTCGTTCCGCCTGCGATACCTCATCGACCTGGCCGATGACAGGAACGACGTTGAGTCAAGCCGTGAAGACGGCTACTGGCGTGGCTCAGTGGACCCGAGCTTCGATCCCACCGGGAGGGTCCTGTACGTGCCGACGCTCCACGGCGACATCGTCGCGATCGACGCCCAGACCGGCAACGAGCTGACACGATGGAGGGCCCACGAAGGCCGAGTAACCACCGCCGCACCGAGGGACCTTCCCGTGCTGGTCTCCGGCGGGGCGGACGGGATGATCAGGATCTGGGACGTCTCGCGTGTCCAGTCCCAGGTAGGTCAGGCTTTCAGCCCGACCCTGCCTCCGCAGTAGGTCAGGCTCTCAGCCTGACGTCCGTCGATGACGGATCGGCGTGGTCGGGAGGGTGGTGTCCGGCCGGCGGCCGAGGCCATCAGGGTCTCGGCGGGGGAGCGTGGGGAAGCACTCAGGGCACGGTCGGTCGGGTCGGCCGGACCGAGGCCAGCGGAATGAACGGCGTTCCCGCTACGGGTCGGCGACGCCGCTTCAGGTCCACGTCGCCGGTTCAGGCCCCTGCTGCCGATCGCGGTGAATTGGGTGGGCCACCGCCAGGACTGCTACGCGCCGGCGGCTGGGAAGAGACTCGAGTCGATGAATACCTGAGGTGAAGAAGCGTTACCAGGTCCCGAACCGCAGGCGGAGGGGCGGCCTTGTCGTAGACCTTCGTCACCCAGGAACCCTCGCTGAGGGTGCTTACCAGGAGCAGGTCGCCATGGTGATACGGCCCGTTCGAAGGAGGGAGCTTCGAGATGATCCGTTGAACCTCGGCCAGCTCTGCCCTGGACAGGCCGTCTTGCCAGCTCCTTCTCCATCCGCAGTAGGCTCCGTGAACGATCTCCCGTCTGGACAACTCGCCCGCTCGGCCGAGACACCACCGGAGTTTGCGGTAGCTCGGCAGTTGGTTGTACCGGGGCCCTCCGTCAGGAGCGTCGGCATCCGAGACCTTGAGTAGGATGTTCGGCTGGGATATCTCGACCTCGTCCTTCGGGAAGAACTCGCCCACTGGAGAACGGCTCCACGTCATCTCGCCATTCAGATTCCAGCGCCACAACGGGTCCTCACTGCACTCGATCCATGCGGCAAGGGCCGCTGCCAGGACCGCCACCGCGACGATCGGGATTCGCACCGCAGACCTAACGCGGGGGAGCCGCATGGTCGTGATCTCCGGGGTGACCGTAGGGGAGGCGCTGAATCACCGCATCCATCGTTTGCAGCGGGCCGGGTCCGACATCAGCGATTTCTACGTTCTTTCTTGGAATGAGACCAGGGGAAAGCGCCGGAATCGATTGCCGATGGTTGATGGTTATCGGCGACTTCGTCCGGCCATCGGTGCTGGTCCGCCCGGTTCCGCTGGCGGGCGGCTCTTCTGGATCGCCTGGTGATCGGCCCGGGTCTTCCATCGGGCGGATGTCGGGCCGGCCGGCGTCTGCGGCGACGCCATGTCGGTCGCGGTGTGCAAGCGCCGACGAACAGGTCCGCGCCGCTATCGACGGCCCCCGCAGCGATTCGGCCAGTTCCCCATGGAACTTTGCCGTGCACCGAACAGTGAAATGGCCCACGGCCGAGAGGAGCAGCTCTATCGGACCGGACCGCGCGGATCGAGTCGACAGCCCTCGACCGCTCCGCGAGTTGTCCCTCTGTTACTCGCCCTGATCGTTCGGGCCGAATGCACGCGCGAACGCTCCAAACGTCTCGCGCGAGCTCGAGGTGTCCAGCACCGAGAATACGACCCGCTCGAACCGCATCGACCAGGCCCCGTGTCGCAGGTGGTTCGCGAAGGCGGATGCGACGACGCCGGGGTCGTTGCGGAAGACGCCGCAACCCCACGCGCCCAGCACCAGTTGGCTGTACCCCCGAGATGCCGCCAGTGCGAGCACGTATTCGCAACGGCGACGGAACACCTCCGGTATGGCCGCGGTCTCCGCGGGCCTTTTCTCGGCGATGGCCCCGGCGTTCGGGGCTGCGCTCGTGATGAAGGTCACCAGTTGCGGCTCCTCGAGTAGCCGCCCCTCATCGTCGCGGAAGACCGGGCAATCGGGCGACAGGACGATCGCGTCGCTGTACAGCAGCGACGGAGATGCTCGATGCCGCTCATAGAAGGCCCACGCTCGGAGCAACGACGCGTGAAGGGCCGAGCTGCGGGCCAGGGACTCTTCCTGGGCCTGGCTGCCGTTGAGAAAGCCTCCGCCGGGGTTTTTGGCGGACGCGAAGTTCAGGGCCGCGACCGACCCCCGTCCGCCGGACAACACGCGGGCGATGCCGCTGAGGGTCGTTTCGTTGACCACCTCGCAGGTAAGGCGGGTCGGCGCGGCGGGGCGACCGAGGACCTCCTGGCGTAGCCGCTCCAGCTCCTCCGGTGTGTAGAGCCGCGTGGAGTCCAGGCACGTCCGGATCGCATCGGCGATGTCGACAATGCGGCCGGTGAGGGAACGATAAGAGCCCCGTTCGACGATCTCCACCGTCTGCCTGGAGAGTTCGGCCCGCGTCGAGCGTTTCACGAGAAATCGGCCCCCAGCAAACGCCTCGGATCAGCGGCCCGCCGACCGGCGAGTCTGATGCAGCTATCTTGCGTCGGGACGCGTGGATCCCGCAAGAAGTCCCCCGTCCCATGGCGAAGCTCCAGGTTGTGGGAAGTCCCGCGCCGGCGCGGTAAAAGAGAGATTCCTCGAAGTCCCCTGCCCCGATCACACTCCAGGGACCTTCCCCGATGGATCGATACGCGACGCGACGACGGGCCTGGCTGCTGGCGACGTTGACCTCGTTCCTCCTCGCCCAAGGCGCCAACGCCCAGCAGGCGAATCAGACCGGCGGCTTCACGCCCGATGAGGCGGTGCGGCGGATGGTCGTGCCCCAGGGCTTCCACATCGAGGTCTTCGCGTCCGAGCCGATGGTCCGCCAGCCCGTCACCGCCTGCTTCGACGAGCGGGGGCGGCTGTGGGTCATCGAGTACCTCCAGTACCCCAATCCGGCCGGGCTCAAGCCGGTGAAAGTGGATCAGTATCTGCGGACCGAGTACGACCGCGTACCCGAGCCGCCCCCGCACGGCCCTCGCGGCGCCGACCGGATCAAGATCCTCGAGGACACCGACGGCGACGGCAAGGCGGACAAGGCCACGATCTTCGCCGAGGGGCTGAACCTGGCCTCCGGCCTGGCCGTCGGCCACGGCGGCGTCTTCGTCGGCCAGGCGCCTTATTTGTTGTTCTACCCCGACCGCAACCACGACGACCGCCCCGACGGCGATCCCGAGGTCTTGCTATCCGGCTTCGGCCTCCAGGACGCCCACGCGACGGTCAACTCGATGACCTGGGGCCCCGACGGATGGCTCTACGGCGCCCAGGGGAGCACCGTCACCGCAAAGATCCGAGGCCACGAGTTCCAGCAGGCGATCTGGCGCTATCACCCCGACGATCGCCGGTTCGAGGTCTTCGCCGAGGGGGGCGGCAACACCTGGGGCGTCGATTTTGACCCGGGCGGCAACGCGTTCGGCAGCAGCAACGGCGGTTATGTCACATTCCACATGGTCCCGGGCGGCTATTACGTCAAGGGCTTCGCCAAGCACGGTCCGCTGCACAACCCCCGCGCTTACGGCTATTTCGGCCCGGTCGCCTACAAGGGAGCCAAGCGCGGCGGACACGTCACGCCCGGCGGGATCATCTACAAGGGCGACGCCTACCCGCCCGAGTTCCGCGGCACGTTCATCGGCGGCAACCTGCTGGCCAACGCCGTCTACTGGCACGTCCTCGAGCGAGACGGCTCGACCTTCGCCGGCCGGCACGGCGGCACGCTGATCGACTCGCGCGACCGATGGTGTCGGCCGATCGACCTGCTCCTTGGGCCCGATGCGTGCGTCTACGTCGTCGACTGGTACGACCGCCGCGCCTCGCACCTCGACCCCCGCGACAACTGGGACCGCACCAACGGCCGGATCTACCGGATTGTTTACGGCGAGAGGCGGCATGTTCCGCCTTTTGACCTCGCGAGCAAGTCCTCGGCCGAACTGGTCGCATTGCGCACCAGCACCAACGACTGGTTCCCGACCGAGGCCCGGCGGATCCTCGCCGAGCGCCGGGATCGCTCGGTCGTGCCGATGCTGAAGCAGTTCCTGGCCGACGACCGCGACGAGACGATCGCCCTGCGCGACCTGTGGGCGCTGTATGTCAGCGGCGGGTTCGACGACGCGACGGCGACCGGTTTGCTCGACCACCCGCTGGCCGGCGTCCGGCGCTGGACGGTCCGGCTGCTGGGCGACGACGGCACGATGAACCCCTCGCTTCGCAATCGCCTGGCCGCCCTGGCGGGATCCGAGCCCGACTCGACCGTCCGCAGCCAGCTCGCCTCGAGCTGCCAGCGGTGGGAGCCGCGCGACGCCCTGCCGATCCTCGCGGCTCTCGTACGCCGCGACGAGGACCGCACCGACCCATTTATCCCCAACCTGCTCTGGTGGGCATTCGAGCGGGCAATGCGGAAGGACCGCGACGCCGTGGTCGAGCTGCTGGCCACGCCGTCGATGACGAACTCGCCGCTCGGCGAATCGGCGATCCTCGAGCGAGTGGCGCGGGCACTGGCCTCGGACGGCACCGACGCCGATTTCGCCGCCTGCGGCCGGCTGCTGGCAGCGTCGGCGAGCGGCCCCGGCGGCCGGATCGCGTCGGGGATGGACCAGGGGCTGCGCGGGCGGGTGCTGACCGCTGTCCCCGGCCCGATGGCCGCGCCGCTGGCGAAGCTCTGGTCCGAGGCCAACCCGAGGCCCGGTATGACGCTGATCCGCCTGGCCGCCCGGCTCGGCAGCCCCGAGGGGATCGCGGCCGCGATCGGCGTCGCCCGCGACGGCAAGGTCGCGGTCGCTGACCGCGTCGCCATGATCGAGCTGCTCGGCCAGATCCACCGCGACGACGACCTGCCCGCCCTGGTGGACCTGGTGCAACACGACTCGAACCCGACGATCCAGCTCGCGGCGATCGCCGCGATCGGCGGATTCGCGCGTGCCTCGGTGGCCGCTCCGTTGATCGAGCGCTATGCGACGGCCTCGCCCACGGTAAAAAACCGGATCCTCGGGTTGTTGAGCACCCGCCGCGAGTGGGCCGCGCCGCTGCTCGACGCGATCGAGCACCGCAGGATCCCGGCGAAGGAGCTGGCGACGGCTCATGTGCAATCCATGGTCCAACTCGGCGACTCGGCGCTTCTGGCCCGGCTCGAATCCGCCTGGGGCAAGGTCCCGCGCGCCGGCTCGCCCGAGAAGGACCGGCGGATCGCCGAGGTCCGCGGGATGCTCCCCGAGGGCGACAAGGGGAACGCCGCCCGCGGCCGGCCCGTCTTCAAGGAGAACTGCGCCGTCTGCCACAAGCTGTTCGGCGAGGGCGAGACGATCGGCCCCGATCTGACTGGCTCCGAGCGCGGCGACCTGGACTTCCTGCTCACGAGCCTGGTGGATCCCAGCCGGATGGTCCGCAAGGAATACCAGGCGCAGACGGTCGCGCTCAACGACGGCCGCGTGTTGACGGGCCTCGTGGTGGATGAGGACGACCGCACGATGACCCTCGTCGACGCCAACCGCCAGAAGACGGTCATCCCGCGCGACGCGATCGACGCGACGCGAGCGGCGGATGTCTCGCTGATGCCCGAGGGCCTGCTCGACAAGCTCACCGAGCCGCAGATCCGCGACCTGTTCCGCTACCTCCAGAGCGCGTCGGGCAGGTGAGGTCCGGCGCGCGAGAGAGACCCCCGCGACGTGAGTCGCCGGGTCATCATGCGCCGGTCGTCGGGTGCGCGGGACTGAGGGACCCGACGACTGACGTCGCCGGTCCGCCGGATTTCGGTGAGCGGCTCAGCCCCGGAGCCGCGCCCCCTTGCGTCCGGCCGCCCATGTTCTAGCTTATCGACAGACGGAGGTTGCCGGGTGCCGGCGATCGGTTCTGACTCCGGAACGCCGCCGGACCGGGTCTCGACCCGCTCATGCCATGCGCTCCGCCGCACCCGACGACCGCACCGAGCTCTCCACGAGCGGAGGACGAGACTCTCATGAAGCGCAGTCCAGGGCGCCGATCGCCGATCTCGATCGTCATCGACCGGCTGGAGGAACGCTCGCTAATGAGCGGCCTCGCCCGGATCGACCTCGCCGGGCCGCCCGTCCCGACCGTCGTCTTGCGGTCCGCCGACCACGGCTCGCTCGCCCGACCCGTAGACCGGCCGTCGGTCTCGGTCTCGGTCGCCCCCGCCCGCAAGCACGGGCGCGGACCCGCCGAAACGGCCCCGGTCTCGTCGCTCGCGACCGTCCGGCGCTGGTCGTGGCTGGCCAGCTCGTACTGGTACGTGCCCGACCGCAACCTCGCCGCGACCCTGTACAACAGCGGGGCGGGCACCATCACCGCGGTCCAGGACCAGACGGTTTTCCAGATCACGCGCTACCGCGATGGCTACTTCTGGGGCAAGTCGGTCACGCAGCTCGGCGGCTCGTCGGCTTCCGGATCGGCGATGGTCGGCTCGGTCACGCCCCAGGGCCGCGTCCTGCTCACATTTACCCCGATCAGCGGCGGATCCAGCACCACGGTGACCGAGGGCTACGGCACGATGCAGCGCAAGCGCGGCGGGTGGACGATGGAGAACCAGATGTTCACATCGCCCCTGCAAACGCTCCAGATCGGCCACTGGGCCTACATGGTCCAGACCCGCCCGGGCCTGCCGAGCTGGACATCCTTGCCCGGCTCGGGCCTCTCGGTCCCGGCATTCCTGAACCAGGTCGAGGGCTCGGGTCCCATGCCGACGAGCTCGTAGAGCGGACGCTCCCCAGCTCGACGGCTTCGACCAGGATGTTTCCTCCCCGCAACGCCCGGCGCCCTTCTCGCGCGCCTTCCCCCATATCGACCGATCGCGGCCTACCGTTGAGATAGGTACCGAATCTGATCGGGAATCGCGGGTTCGTGGCGCCGCCCGACCAGGGGTTCCAGCCGGTTTGGGGGAGGATCGTGCGATGAAGACATGTCGTCACCGGCCCGAGCGGCACCGGTGCCGCGGCCGGGTGGCCGTGCACCGGCTGGACGGAGGGCCGCCGATGGACGGCGAGATCGTGGACGTCGGGGGCGGCGGCGTCTGCGTGGCGGTCGACCGGCGGCTGACGGAAGGCGATGTGGTCCGCCTGGTCTTCCCGCGCCGGCCCGGCGAGACCCGCGGCTCGGGCCGGACGATGCTCGGCTGCGTCAGCCACGCGCGCACCGAATCGGGCCGGCAGGTGATCGGGATCGCCTTCAGTTGGGACGCCGGCATCCGGGTCAAATCGGTCCGCGTGGACCACCGGCGGGCCCCGCAAACGGGGCCGCTGGGATGGCTTTGTCGGCTCGGTATCAGCCTTGGGGGCGGCGCCCAGGCGCATTGATCGGCGCCGCCCACGCGGATTGGTCGAGTGGCGTCCATCGACCCGGTGCAGCGTCCCTCCGATCGGCGCGTCCGCTGCCTCGCGCCGGTAGACTTTTACGGCGGCGGGATCTGGAGGTCACGGCAGATCTTCCGGGCCAGGTACTCGTCGATCTCGGTATGCCGCGGGACGGCCTATGTCGCGTTCGTGGCCGGGTTGAAGGAGACGGTGTGCCTCCCGCCCTCGCGCAGGAGCCGGCAACCGTGGGCCTCCAGGTGCCGGATGAGTTCGTGACGCTTCATACCATGAGATCGAGTGGCTCTCGCGTCACGGCTTGACCCTGGAGCGACCGTTCGGCCAGCTCGCGATTACTCTCGATGACCAGGGTCACGGCCTCCCGGAGGTTCTCTCGGGCCTCCTCGAGCGTCGCACCCTGGGTATTGGCCCCGGGCAGCTCCTCGACGAAGCCGACGTAGCCCCCGCCTGGAACCGGCACGAAGACGGCGGTCAGTTGCATTCGGCCCTACCGGGTTCGTTCCGGCCTTCTTCAGTCCTGATGCCGAGATCCCAGGTGCCTGGCAACGGCTGACATGACATGGAAGATCGTTGCCACAGCTCTTTCAGCGGAGCGGAGAGGGGGGGATTCGAACCCCCGAGACCGGTTGCCCAGTCTAACGGTTTAGCAAACCGTCGCTATCGACCACTCAGCCACCTCTCCGGGTGATCGGCGGCAACCGGCCGGATGATTGGCCGGGTCACCGCCCTCGGGTCTTCACGGAAGTTACCAGACGGCGCGGCCGGTCGTCAATTCCGACCCGTCAGTCAGCTATGGATCGCCCGGCCGTCGACCGCCAGCGCGGCCTCGCGGGTCGCCTCGGAGAGCGTCGGATGCGCATGGCACGTCCGTGCGATGTCCTCGGCGCTGCCGGCGAACTCCATCACCGCGACGGCCTCGGCAATCATCTCCGACGCCCGCGGGCCCAGGATGTGCACGCCCAGCACCCGGTCGGTCGCCGCGTCGGCGAGGATCTTCACCACGCCCTCGCTCTCGTCCATCGCCTTGGCCCGGCCATTCGCCAGGAACGGGAACTTGCCCACCTTGTACTGCCGGCCCGCTTCCTTCAACTGCTCCTCCGTCTGGCCCACGGCGGCCATCTCGGGCCAGGTGTAGATCACCCCGGGGATCGTGTCGTAATTCACGTGCCCCGCCTTGCCCGCCAGCAGCTCGACACACGCGATCCCCTCGTCCTCGGCCTTGTGCGCCAGCATCGGCCCTTCGATCGCGTCGCCGATCGCCAGGATCGACGGGACGCTTGTGCGGTAGTGAGCATCCACCGGGACCTTCCCCGTCCGGGCGTCCACGGCGATCCCCAGCTCGGCCAGCCCCAGGCCCTGGGTGTACGCCCGGCGGCCGACTGCCACGAGGACCCGGTCGCAGGCATAGGTCGACTCGGAGCCATCCTTCCCCTGCGCCTTGACGACCGCGCGGTCCCCCTCGACGGTCGCCCCGGTGACCTTCGTCTCCAGGTGGATCTCCAGCCCCTGCTTGACCAGGCTCTTGCGCAGCATCTCGCCCAGCTCCTGGTCGGCCGTCGGCGTGATCCTCGGCAGGAACTCGAGCACCGTGACCTTCGACCCCAGCCGGTTCCAGACCGAGCCCAGCTCCAGCCCGATGTAGCCGGCGCCGATCACCACCAGGTGCTCGGGCACGCGATTGAAGCTCAGGGCCCCGGTCGAATCGACCACGACGCGGCCGTCGAACGGCAGGAACGGCAACGCGACCGGCTCGGACCCGGTTGCCACCAGGATGTTCCGGGCCTTCAGCTCGGCCGATCCCCCCTCGTTGAGCGCGACCTGCACCGTGTCGGGCGCGGTGATCTTCCCTGTGCCGAAGACGGGCTCGATCTTGTTCTTGCGGAAGAGGAACCGGACGCCGTCCGTCAGGCCCTTGACGACCTCGGCCTTGCGGGCGAGCATCGCCGGCAGGTCGAGGCTGAGGCCGTCGAACTTGATGCCGTGCTTCGCGAACCGCTCCTTCGACAGGTGGAACAGCTCGCTCGAGTCGAGCATCGCCTTGCTGGGGATGCAGCCGACGTTCAGGCACGTCCCGCCCAGCGTGCGGCTCTTCTCGACGCACGCCACCTTCATGCCGAGCTGCGCGGCGCGGATCGCCGCGACATAGCCGCCCGGGCCCGCCCCGATCACGATCAGATCAAACTGGGTTGCCACCGTAGACTCGCTCCTGGTCCGCCGCGGGCGAATCGGCCCATTCCCGGCCGCGCCGCGGGTATTCTGCCGCGCCGACGCGAGGGGATCGATTCGACCCCGCCCGGCCGCCGCGGCGATGGTGATGACTCAAACCCGTACCCACCCGAACCATCGTACCAGGACGGACGGGCGTCGGCGTCGGGTCAGCTCGATTCGGCCCGGTCGGCCGCTTCCTCGGCTCACTGGGCCTTCCTGGTGATCTCGGGCTTCTGCGGTTCCGGCAGTTGGAAGCCCTCGGGCATCTCGGGCAGGATCAGGTCGCGCCCTTGCTTGTTGGCCAGGCCGTTGCCGTCGATGAAGGTCCACGTCTTGCCGCCGTCGGGCGAGATCCCCAGCAGGTACGACTTCACCGCGATCTTTGCGTCCGGGGTGGCCAGCTCGGTGGTCGACGGGACGACGACGAACGTATGCTTCCCCTTCGAGGCCCGCTTGCCGGGCTCGCCCACATCCACCCTGGTGAGCGTCACGCCCTGGGCCTTCATCTGCTCCATCTGCTGGCTTACCCGCTCGACCATCTTCTCCTTGCCGCCGGCCATCTGGACCACCTTGGGGTAGGTCAGATCGGCCAGCGTCGCATAGTCCCCCTTCTTGATCGAGTCGCCCAGCGACTGGGCCTTCTTCTTGATCAGGGCGGTCTCGGCCGCCTCGTCGCCCCGCGCGCCGACGGCGACCAGGCCCGTCGCCACCAGCATCAGGCCCAGGAGTTTCTTCATGGGATTCACCCTCGGTTCAGGTTGTCTGTCCGTCCGCACGGCACGGTTTGTTCGGGCGCCGCCGCCGACTCGCCGGATCGCGGCCCCTTTGCCCTATCATCGCGGATCGCCCGGAGTCGGGAAAGCCCCGGTTCTCCGGATCACCCGGGCCCTTCGAACGCCCGGATCAGCCTACGCCGCGCCCGCGGCGGTCTCGTGCTGGCGACGCTCGATCAGGGCGGCCAACTCCCCGGCCATGCGGGCGAAGACACTCTCCCAGTCGTTGAGGCGCCCCTGGCGGAACAGGCGCATGGTGGGATACCACGGCGAATCCTCGCGGCCGGCGAACCATCGCCAGTCGGCGGCCGACGAGTGCGCCACCCAGACCGGGACGCCCAGGCCGCCGGCCAGGTGCGCCAGCGCCGAGTCCGGCGCGATGACCAGGTCGAGTTCCGGCACGATCGCCGCGGTCTCGCTGAAATCGCGCCCGAGGCGCCCGGGGATCTCATCGACACGGAATCGCCCTCCGAGCGAGGCGAGCTGTTCAACGCCGTGGTCGACCTGGAGGCTCAGCAATCGCACCCCCGGCACCGCCGCGACGGGCGCGAGCCGCTCGAGCGGGAACGATCGCCAGCGATCGGCCCGATGGGTCGGCCGCCCCTGCCAGGCCACGCCCACCAGGAACGGCGGGTGCCGGCGAGGGCCGGTATCCCACGCGTCGGGCTGTCTCAGCCCGGCGATCACCGACCGCCAGTGCGCGACCTGGGCCGGCGCGGCGGAGAGGTACGGCACCCGCGCGGGGATCGTCTCCGGCGTCGTGCGCAGCAGTTGCGGCAAGCTCAACAGCGGGGCGTGGACGTGGCACTCGGGCTCGACCCCCAGGCCGTCGAAGGCCAGGTCGACCCCCTCGCACCGCGAGATCAGCCGCACCAGAGGCGGCTGGCAGAGCACGACCACTCGCCCGCCCCGTTCCTTCACCAGCCGGGCATAGCGGACGAATTGCAGCGTGTCGCCGAACCCCTGCTCGTAATGCAGGAGGATCGTCCGCCCGCGCAGGTCGTCCCCCGCCCACAACGGCCGGTTGACCCGCACGCCGGGATGCGGATCGCACCGGAGCCGCCACTCATGCTCGCTCCAGCCGCGGGCGAAATCGCCCAGCGCGAGCAGGCAGTAGCCGAGGTTGCGGTGGAGCTCCGGCGAATCGGGCGACACCGTCAGCGCCCGCTCGTAGAGCTCGGCCGCCTCCTGCCACCTCCCCTGGCGGATCCGGTTCATCGCCACGCTCTGGAGGACCTCGCTCCCGCCCGACAGCCCGTCCAGCGCGCGCTCCAGGAGGACCGAGGCCCCGTCGAAGTCGCCCCGATCGGAAACCAGCACGCCCAGGTTCATCATCGCGTGGAACGCCGATGGCTCGAGCTCCAGCGCCCGTTCGAACCAGCCAGCCGCCTCGTCGCGGCGCTCTCCCACCATCAGGGCCAGGCCGAGATTGGTCGCGATCCGGTAGTCGCCGGGGTGCCATCGCTCGGCATCGCGGTAGATGGCCTCGGCCTCCTCGTGCCGCCCCTGCCGCCAGACCGCGACGCCCAGCGCGATGGTCGCCTCGACGTCGCGCGGCCGCAACCCCAGCGCGGCCCGAGCCTCGGCCTCGGCGCTCTCGAACCGGCCGGTCTGGGCCAGCTCGACCGCCCGCTCGCAGTGCGAGCGGACGCGAACGTCCCCGTCGCCCGCCGGCGATGCGCCGGTCTCCTCCAGGGCCGCCGCCTTTCCCCGCTCGATCGCTTCCATGCCAGGCCCTCCAGATGCCCTCCGGCAGGGGCGGAGTCTAGCCGGATCAGCCCAGGCCTCCAAGGCCAGCTTCGGAGCTTATCGCATTCTGGAAACGGGACTTGTGTTTACGGCTCCCGACTCCCGGCCGCGGCCATTCACGATCCGTGTTGACGGAAGGCAACACAAGGCGAGCCCGACCGGCAGGCGGCATATCAACTGCATGCCCACGTTTTGGCCGTTGTCTCCTTACATGGCCCGAGCCGCCCGGCCAGGAGCGTCGAACCCCGCCGAGATCCCGACGGATCACTCGATTGATCGAGACTCGTCCCGGGGGATCGGGGCGCCGATGATGATTTTTCGCGACATGTGGCTCGTTTCCATTATGTTGCCGCGTCGGTTTTCTTTAGGATATCGAACAGTCCGGTCTTACCGAGGGGGGACGCGTGTTCATTCGATGTCCGAATTGCGGTCGCAAGGGGCACCTGCCCGATCATCTGGCGCCGGAGGCGAACAGCCTGAGGTGCCGCCGCTGCCGCGCGAACTTCCCCACGCCCGGGCTGGCCCGGCTGGCGCCGGCGCGTGACGAGGTTCCCGCGTCGGTCCCGGCGGACGGGTTCTCGGGGCGCGTCGAGGCACAGGGCTTCCTGACCGACGGCTATTTCCGGGGATATGACGACGCCGAACCGGGTCGGCCGCTCGGCGCCGGGGATTCGAACTACGAGCTGATCTTCACCCTTGAGGATGCCGGGCCCGACCCGGGCGACGGCTGGGAGGACGACCGGACGGCGACGGACGTCGACATCGAAGCACCCAGCTCCGACGAGGTCCCGGCCCTCGCCCCGACCGCCCCGGCCGCGCGTGGCCTGGCCCCCTGGCATCTCCGGTTCGTCGAGTCGTGGGGCCTGATCTGCGTGGGGGCGGTCGTCGCCATGATCGCGGTGATGGTTCCCATCGAGGGATACCTGATCTGGCGGTCGTTCCAGGGCGGGCCGGGCACGGCCCTGCCGGCGATGGTCGGCGGGCTGGCGTGTGCCCTGGCGCTTTTGCTCGTCTCGGTCCCGCTGCTCCTGCTGGCCACCAGCCTCCCCGAGCTGGTCCGGGATATCCGCGGCCTGCGCGAGCGGCTCGAGCGCGAGGCCTGACCGGCTCCCGTCCCGTCCGGGCCATGCCATGCCATGCCCTACCGGAACCGGTCTTTCGGAAGGATTGGGCGAACCGGCGGCATGAGCCGCCGGGTCATGGCTGTGGCAGCACCCAGCGGCTCACGCCGCCGGTTCGCCAGGTTACTGTTCGAACCGGACGACCTCGCCGCCGGCCCGCGTGATCAGGGCGTACCACAGCTTTTTGTCCATCTTCGGCGAGAGACTGCGGACCGAGCCGTCGCAGAACGCCGCGTTCGGGCCTTCTTCGTGTGGTGAGCCGGTGTAGACCTTCCGCGCCAGCGGGTCGTTCCCCTCGTAGGCTGGGGTCGTGTTCACGTCGAACTCGCTCCCGCCCCAGCCGCCGACCGCCCAGCCAAAGCTATCCTGCTTCTCGACGATCGCCAGGGTGTTGGACGTCCCGTCGGTGATTCCCGGGAAGCCCACGTTGCGCGCCCTCGGCCGGCCGTCCTTCGCGTTGACCATCCCGTCCGGCGAGATCACCGTCATCATCACGCCCAGGTAGGTGCCCTTCTCCTTGACGAAGTCCTCGCCCCAGGCCCCGCGCCCGCCGCCCCAGTTGGCGCCGTAGTGCCCCTTGGCGAAGGTCGCCTTGCTCTCGGGATACCGGATCTCCCACGCCGGCGTACCCTCGGTGTCGGGATTGTCGGGGCAGAGGAACACCGTCACCGTCGTCCGCGTCACCGTGTCATTGACGACGTGCCAGTTCTCCAGGGAGAAGTTGTAACTGTTGTAGACGGGGGCCATCTCCATGTACGGCAGCAGGGCCGTGAACACGGTGCTGCCCGTACCGTGGGCGTCGGCGACTCCCCGGGCGCCGGCCGTCTGGCTCATCGGCAGCACGTCGTTCGCCGCAGTGTAATTGTGGAATCCCAGCCCGATCTGCTTGAGGTTGTTCACGCAGCTCGCCCGCCGCGCCGCCGCGCGGGCGTCGCGCACGGCGGGGACGATCAGGGCCATCACGACCAGCGTCAGCCCGGCCGCCACCACGACGTCGATCGGGCCAATCCCCCTCTTCGAATCGTGTCGCATCGGTCTTCGCTCCTTATTCCCAGGAAGCTCCACCGTCTCGTCCGGAGTCCGCCATCCGAGCAATCATTCTAGGAAGCGAGCCCCGACGACGCGAGGGACCACTACCGATCTCCCGGCGGCCAATTAGTAAATGTATAACTGCATGGATTTATCCTGCCCGGTCCAGGCATCTTCTGACTGCCGGCCCGTATGCGTAAGTGCCTTCAAAAGAAATCCGGGGGGCAAGGAACGGGTAGGCTGTGGACGATCAGGATGAACAAGTTATTCGAGCTAAACGGTTTGCGACGCTGATTGCCTTGGCACGCGGTTTCGGCCCCGAATGTCAGCCTGAACCACACAAACAGAAATTTAGAAAAAGCCGCATCGCGCGGCTAAAAGTTTCCTATAATCTAGTGCAGAGGGGAAACTTGTCGGGGTCTCGCGAAGATGGCGGGCCCATTCCTCTCGACCCCGCTGCTGGGAACCGCAGCAGAATCCCGGAAAAGGGAAGACCTCGATGAGCACGCCGAGACGAAGCGACGTGGCGGAAAGCACCACTGCGATCAAGACCGGGGCGAAGGTGCCGCGGCGAGGCGGATTCCCGCGTGGGAAGGCCGCGCTGGACCAGCACACGCAGGCGGCAATGTCCTGGATTCCGTCGACAATGGCGGAGGATGATCAGGATTTTGCCCGCCGCCTCGGAGAGTGGACCGACCGGCTGGCACCCGACGGGCCGGTCGAGCACTACCTGGTGGAGCGCGCGGTCCGCGCATCCTGGCAGATGGATTGCGCCGATCGCCGCTACACCGAGATGATCAGAGCCGCGGGCGATGCGCCCGCCCCGACGAACGCGACGGTCCCGGTGGTCCCGGCCGGCGGTTACCTCGATCACCAGCTCGGCCTGGGCCGGATGCTGCTGGGCGCGCTCGACACGCTGGGGCGTCTGCGGGTCGCGAGCCGGCCGCGGCGCGAGAAGGCAGCGCGGCCGCGGGCCGGGGCGTCGAGGCCGAGGAAGTCGTTGCCGGGCTCCCGCACGGCGAGTCTGTCGATCGCCCGGAGCGCGTCCGCCGACCCGTCGTCCGCCACGATCGCCGGACTGGCGTCCGCCCTGGCGATGACGCAGGCCGTCGAGCCCGGCTGGTCGAGCCAGGGCCCGGTCGAGATCGCGCCGTCCGTCCATCCAACTGGGGCCGGCCTCGAGATGGGGACCGGGCCCTCGCCATCCCGGACAAGACCGCTCACCCGCCGGTCGGCCGATTTGCTCCGCCGGGTCGGCCGGGACGACCATGCGATGCCGGCCGGCTCGCATCCCGAAAAGCGCGCGAACGAACCCAATCTCTCCCGCCCGCTCGATGCCAGCAACCCCCGAATCGGCGCGAACGAACCCAATGGCCGTCGCCGGATCGCCGCCGAGAGCTGGCAGAATCGCGCGAACGAACCCAATGCCGCCCGCCGGACCGACGCCGAGAGCTGGCAAATTGGCGCGAACGAACCCAATGGCCGTCGCCGGGTCGGCGGCTACGACGTTCCCCTCGATAGCTGGGACCCCGGTTCGAAGGCCGACCATGTCCCGGTGCGCTACCGCGGTACCGGCCGGTCCCTCGCCGGCCGGCTTTCAATCCGACCATCATGAACGGGCGCCGGCGGGCGTGAATTCGTGAGTCCGGTGGATGAAGGCATGGCGCGGGCACTTGGCAATTCCGTTCCGGGCCGGTCTATAATCGGATCGGATCGAATCGATCATGCCGCCTCTCCCGCGGTCCTGGCATGGGCGCGTCGACGGTTCCGGCCGACCTGAGAATTCCTCCATCCACCAAGGCGGGACTCCTCCGATGTCCTTCTCCGCCCGTTCTGGCTGCCGGGTACTCCTGCTGTGTCTCATGGCGTCCGGCGGGGCGGCGGCTGCGGAGGTCGAGGACGGCGAGGCGCTGTACCGTGCCGGCAAGTACGACGAATGCGCCCGGATGGCCGCCGAGGAGATCGCCGGCGTCGGCGGCTGGAGCGAGCGGTGGCGGGTCCTCAAGGCCCTCGCCGAGATGCGGCGCGGCCACTACGCCGAGGCGATGGAGACCGTCGAGCGGGGGATGCGCCGGTTCCCCGCCAGCATCAATCTCCGGCTGCTGGCACGCGATGTCTTCCGCTACAACGGCCGGGCGGACGCAGTTCCCGTGCTGATGGAGGAGCTCGAGCGGGTCGTCCAGGGCTCGCCCCAGACCTTCGCCACGCCCGAGTCGCGGGTCGCGATCGGCCGCTACTTCCTCCTGATGAAGCAGGACTCGCGGAAGGTCCTTGACCTGTGCTACGACACGGCCATCAAGGAACAGCCCGGCCTCGTCGATGCGTATCTGGCGATCGCCGAGCTGGCCCTGGCCAAGCAGGACTTCGCCCTGGCCGCCGAGACCCTCCGCAAGGCGCCGAAGGAGGCCGCCGCGGACCCGCACTATCACTTCCTGCTGGCGAGCGCCTACTCGCCCGAGGACCAGTCGGGCTCGGAGAAGGAGCTGGCCGAGGCCCTGAAGCTCAACCCGCACCACGTTGATAGCCTGCTGCTGCGGGTCGACCATCTGGTCGACGCCGAGAAGTACGACGAGGCGGCCGCGATCATCAAAAGAGTGCAGGAGGTCAACCCGCACGAGCCGCGGGCGTTCGCGTATCTCGCCGTGCTGGCGCACCTGCGGAACGACGCCCAGGGCGAGGCCGCGGCGCGTCGGCTGGCGCTGGCGCACTGGGCCGCCAATCCCGAGGTCGATCACCTGATCGGTCGCAAGCTCTCGCAGAAGTACCGGTTCGCCGAGGGGTCGAGCTACCAGCGCAAGTCGCTCGATTTCGACAGTGACTACCAGCCGGCGAGGATCCAGCTCTGCCAGGACCTGCTGCGGCTCGGCGAGGAGGACGAGGGCTGGAAGCTCGCCGCCGGCATCTTCGCCGCGGACGCCTACAACGTCGTCGCCTATAACCTCTCCACGCTGCACGACCGGATCGCCGCATTCCGGACCCTCCAGGGGGATGGGTTCGTCGTCCGGATGGATCCGCGTGAGGCCGACCTGTACGGCCCCCGGGTGCTCGAGCTGCTCTCCCGCGCGAAGAAGACGCTGGCTGCCCGCTACGGCGCCTCGCCGCCGGCGCCGGTGATCGTCGAGATCTTCCCCCAGCGGCGCGAGTTCGCCGTGCGCACCTTCGGCCTGCCGGGCGCCGACGGATTGCTGGGCGTCTGCTTCGGCCGGGTGATCACGGCCAATAGCCCGGCGAGCCAGGGGGCGCACCCGTCGAACTGGGAGGCCGTGCTCTGGCACGAGTTCTGCCACGTCGTGACGCTGAGCAAGACGCGCAACAAGATGCCGCGGTGGCTCAGCGAGGGGATCTCGGTCTACGAGGAGGAGCGCGCCGACCCCTCGTGGGCGACGCCGATGAGCCCGAAGTTCCGCGAAATGATCCTCGGCAAGGAGCTGACGCCCCTGAGCCAGCTCAGCGCGGCGTTCCTCGGCGCCAAGACGGCGACGCACCTGCAATTCGCCTACTACGAGTCGGCGCTGGCGGTCGAGTTCCTGGTCGAGCGGGCCGGATTACCGTCGCTCCAGCAAGTGCTGGATGACCTGGGCGCCGGCGTGCCGATCAACGAGGCGCTGCCGCGGCGGACCGGGATGACGCTGAAACAGTTAGACGAGCGGTTCGCCGCGTTCGCCCGCCAGCGCGCCCAGCGCGTGGCGCCGCAGGCGAGCTGGGACGAGCCCGAGCTTCCCCCGGAGGCCGACTCGTCGGCCCTGTCGGCGTGGGTCGAGAAGCACCCGAAGAGCTTCCCCGGCCTGCGACGGCTGGCCGCCAAACTGATTGAGGAAGGGAAGCTGGCGCGCGCCCGGGAGGTCGTCGAGACGCTCCGGTCGCTGTACCCCGAATACGTCGGGCCGGAGAATCCGTACATGCTGCTGGCCGCGATCTCCCGCAAGCAGTCGGACGCCGCCGCCGAACGCAAGGCGCTCGAGGAGCTCGCGGCGCGCGACGGCAGCGCCTCGCCGGCGCTCCTGCGTCTGCTGGAGATCGAGGAAGCCGCGCATGACTGGAACGCGGTCGTCCGCGACGCGAATCGATTGCTCGCCGTCAACCCGTTGATCGCCGCGCCGTACCGCGGGCTTGCCGTGGCCTCCGAGAGCCTGGACCAGCTCGACCGGGCCGTCGGCGCCTATCGCGCGGTCGCCCGGCTGGACGAGTCCGACCCGTCCGACCTGCATTACCGCCTTGCCCGGCTGCTCCAGAAACAGGGCCGCCGCGACGAGGCCCGCCGCGAGGTGCTGATGTCGCTCGAGGAGGCTCCGCGATTCCTCGACGCTCACAAGCTTTTACTCGAGCTGGCCGGGAATGCCGCGACCGGCCAGCCCGCCCCCGCTCCCGCCGCGAACCCGACGCCGAACCAGGGAAGCCGCCCATGAAATGCCGCCGAGCGATGCTGCTGGTGATCCCGATCCTGGTCGCGGTCGTATCCGGCCTGGCCTGGGCGCAGTTCGGCCGCCGCCCTCGCGGCCGGCCGGGTCAGTTCGCCGACGATCGCAACGGCGTGCCCAACTGGAAGAATGAAGGACGCTTCAAGCGCGACGTCTTCACGTTCGTCCGCGTCCAGTACGACTCGGGCGGCTACCGAGGCGGCTGGGGCGGGCGCGGCGGCCGGCGGTACGGCCGCGGCTGGGGCGGCGGAAACTGGGCGGTGGACTATCCCGACAGCGACCTGAACTTCTCGTTTCGCCTCCAGCAGCTCACCACGATCAAGGTGAACCCTCAGCCGATCTTCCTCCGCCTGACCGATCCGCAGCTCTTCGACCATCCGTTCCTCTACATGATTGAGCCGGGCCGGCTCATGTTCTCCGACGACGAGGTCGCCGCGCTGCGAAAATACCTCCTCTCCGGCGGTTTCCTGATGGTCGACGACTTCTGGGGCGATGACCAGTGGCAGAACTTCTACGAGCAGATCAAGCGCGTCTTCCCCGAAGATAAGTACGAGCCGACCGAGCTGAGCATCGACCACGAGATCTTCCGCTGCGTCTACCAGCTCAAGGAAAAGCCGCAGGTGCCGGGCATCGGCTCGTGGTACGGCCCCGGCTCGCCCACCTGGGAAGACCACGGCGGCGACTCGCAGACGGTTCACTACAGGGGCATCTTCGACGACAACGGCCGGATGATGGCGATCATCTGCCACAACACCGACCTCGGCGACGGCTGGGAGCGCGAGGCCGAGAACGAGGAGTATTTCCGCGAGTTCTCCGAGAAGAAGTCGTACCCGATGGGCATCAACATTGTGACCTATGCCATGACCCACTGACAGCCTCTTGCGTCCCGTAGGGTGGGTGAAACCCACCAATTGCCGCGGCTTCCCCCCGGTGGGTTTCACCCACCCTACCAAGGTGGAACCGACCTTCCGGAACCGACTCCGAGCGACTCCGCCCGAACGCTCCTCCCGACGCACCAACCCCCAGGGGATTCCGGCATGACCGACGAGACCGAGATGTACGAGGAGGAGCGGCGGATCGTGGAGAAGATCCACGAGAGCCGCGGACGGATCGAGCGCGAGCTGTCCAAGGTCATCGTCGGCCAGAAGGACGTGACGCAGCAGCTATTGATTAGCCTGTTCGCCGGCGGCCACTGCCTGATCACCGGCGCGCCCGGGCTGGCCAAGACCCTGCTCGTGCGCTCGATCTCGCAGGTGTTCGAGCTGAAGTTCCAGCGCATCCAGTTCACGCCCGACCTCATGCCGGCGGACATCACCGGCACTGAGATCCTCGAGGAGACGGGCGACGGCCATCGGCGGATGCAGTTCGTCAAGGGGCCGATCTTCGCCAACGTGATCCTCGCCGACGAGATCAACCGCACCCCGCCCAAGACCCAGGCCGCGCTCCTGGAGGCCATGCAGGAGCACCAGGTCACCGCGGCGGGCGTGCGCTACCCGCTCGAGGAGCCATTCTTCGTCCTGGCGACACAGAACCCGATCGAGATGGAGGGCACCTATCCCCTGCCGGAGGCCCAGCTCGACCGATTCCTGTTCAACGTGGTGATCGACTACCTGCCCGAGGACGACGAGGTCGCCGTGGTGCGCCAGACGACCTCGCGCAGGCCCGAGCCGATCGAGGCCCTGTTCGATGGCAAGGACGTGCTCCAGTTCCACGACGTCGTCCGGCGCGTCCCGGTGGCCGAGGAACTGATTCGCCACGCCGTCCGCCTGGCGTCGGCGTCGCGCCCCGGCCCGAACGCCCCGGCGTTCGTCAACGACTGGGTAAGCTGGGGCGCCGGCCTTCGCGCCGCCCAGTCCCTGATCCTGGGTGCCAAGGCCCGGGCGCTTCTCAGCGGGCGCTTTCATGTGGCGCCCGAGGACCTCAGGGCGCTGATTCATCCGACGTTCCGCCATCGCGTGCTTCTTGGATACAGGGCCGAAGCCGACGGCATCACGGTCGATGCCGTGATCGATCGGCTCCTCGAGACGGTGAAAGGCCCCCTCTAATGGCGCCCGCGCTCCAGCCCAGTTCGGCCGCCACGCTGATTGACCCGCAGACATTGATGCGGATTAAGAGTCTGGAAGTGCGCGCGCGGGCCGCCGTGGAGGGGTTCATCAAGGGGATTCACAAGAGCCCGTTTCACGGCTTCTCGGTCGAGTTCAGCGAGTATCGCCAGTACACGCCCGGCGACGATCCGCGGTACCTCGACTGGAAGCTGTTCGCGCGGTCGGATCGGTACTACGTCAAGCGGTTCGAGGACGAGACGAACCTGCGCTGCCACCTGGTGCTCGACACCAGCCGGTCGATGGGGTATCGCTCGGGGGCCTATAGCAAGATCGAGTATGCCCGGACCATGGCCGCGACGATTGCCTACTTTCTGGCGACCCAGCGCGATGCCGTCGGCCTGATCACGTTCGAGGATCGGATCGTCGACTTCCTGCCCGCGCGGTATCGTCCCGGCCACCTGCGCCGGATCATGGCCGCGCTCGAGCGCGAGCCCTCGGGCCGGGCGACCGACCTGGCCGGTCCGATCGAGGAGATCGCGGCCACCGTGCGCAAGCGCGGGCTGATTGTTCTCATCTCCGACCTGCTTGCGGATGCCTCGGTGCTGAAGACGCGGCTGGGCTACCTCAGCTCGCGCGGGCACGACGTGATCGTGCTCCGCGTGCTCGATCCGGCCGAGGTCGGCTTCTCGTTCGCGGCGCCGGCGATGTTCCGCGACGTCGAGAGCGGCCGGGAGCTGTACGTCGACCCCGAGCAGGCCCGCGCCGAGTACCTCCGCCGGTTCAACGCCCACGCCGACGAGGTCCAGCGCGCGTGCCTTGACCTCGGGATCGAGTTCGAGACGATCACGACGGATCGGCCGCTCGAGCTGGTGCTCTTTGACCTGCTGCGGGCGCGGATGCGGCGGGCCCGGCGGCCGGGTCGGCGCGCGGGCGGCGGCACGCGCCGGGGAGGCCCGGCATGAGCGCCCTCACGCCCCTGTATCTCCTGGGCCTGCTCGCGGTCGCCGCGCCGATCGTGTTCCACCTGATCCGCCGCGCGCCGAAGGGCGAGGTGCCGTTCAGCTCCCTGATGTTCCTGTCGCCGTCGCCGCCGAAGTTGACCCGCCGCAGCCGGCTCGACAACCTCCTGCTGCTGTTGCTTCGGGCGGCCGCGCTGTCGCTGCTGGCCTTCGCGTTCGCCCGGCCGTTCCTCCGCGAGGCGGCGAGCTGGACCCTGCCCGAGGACGCCCCGAGGCGCACGGCGATCCTGGTCGACACCAGCGCGAGCCTCCGCCGCGGCGACCTGTGGACCCGCGCGAAGGCCGCGGCCCGCCGCGCCGTCGAGGATTGTGGGCCGACCGAGGAACTCGCCGTCCTCGCCTTCGACCGGACGACCCGGCCGGTCTTGACGTTCCGCGAGTCGTCGACGCTCACGGCTCCCCAGGGCCGGGCGGTCGCACTGGCGAGGATCGACGCCCTGGAGCCGACCTGGAGCTCGACCGATCTCGGCCAGGCGCTGGTCGACGCGGTGGCCGCCGTTGAGGAGGTCGCCGACTCGAGCGACCGGTCTGCCCGCATGCCGCGGCGGATCGTGCTGGTGAGCGACCTCCAGCAGGGCGGCCGGCTCGAAGCGCTGGGCGAGTTCGAATGGCCGACTGATGTCGAGCTCGAGATCAAGACGGTCGCCGACGACGCCTCGAACGCCGGTCTCCAGCGCCTGGCCGAGTCGGTCGAGGGACCAGGCGCCGGGCCGACCGCCGAGCCTCGCGTGCGGGTCTTCAATGACGCCGCGTCGAGCCGCGACCAGTTCGTCCTGCACTGGGCCGCCGCGGACGGGAAGAAGCTGGGCGAGCCGGTGAATGCGTATGTCCCTCCTGGCGAGAGCCGTGTCGTGCGCATTCCCCGGCCCGAGGGCGGGCAGTCGCCCCAGTCGATCGTCCTCACGGGCGACTCGGCCCCGTTTGATAATGCGCTCCATGTGCTGGACGAACCGCGAGAAGAGGCCACGGTCCTGTTCCTCGGCGACGACCGTCCCGACGACCCGAGCGGCCTGCTCTTCTACCTGATGCGGGTGTTCGTCGATACGCCCCGGCGGACCGTCAAGGTTGTGGCTCAGTCGCCGAAGGCCCCGATCGCTGCCGACCCCGCGCATCCGGTCCGCCTGGCGGTGCTCGCCGGCGAGACGACGGCCGAGAACGCCCGTCGCCTTCGCGACCTTGCGCGGGCGGGCACCACGGTGCTGTATGTCGCGGCCCGGCCCGGCAGCGGCGAAACGCTCGGCGCGCTGCTGGACTCGCCGCCGCGTCCGATCGAGGAAGCCCGGTCGACGCGCGACGCCCTGCTGGGCGAGATCGCCTTCGACCATCCGCTGTTCGCCCCGTTCGCCGGGCCGCAGTACAGCGACTTCACTAAAGTCCACTTCTGGAAGCGCCGGAAGGTCCGCGACGATATCCTCGCGGGCAAGGGCGAGAACCAGGCCCGAGCCCGCGTGATCGCCCGGTTCGAGGACGGCGACCCGGCCGTTCTGGAGGCACCCGTCGAGCGCGGCAGCGTCGTGGTGATGGCCAGCGGATGGAGCCGGGAGGACAGCCAGCTCGCGCGGTCATCGAAGTTCGTCCCCTTGATGATGGCGATGCTCGACCGCCGCGACGTCCGGCCGTTCGAGGCCGAGGAACGCACGGTCGGCGACCGGATCACGCTGCCGGCGCCGAGGGATCCGGCACGCGGGCTGTCGGTCCGCAAGCCGTCGGGCGCCGTCGTGAACCTGGCGCCGAGGGTTACGACGTTCGACCAGGCCGATGAGCCGGGGATCTACACGGTGACCGGCGCCGACGTGCCCAGATCGTTCGTGGTGAACCTCGACCCATCCGAGAGCAAGACCTCGGCGTGGAACGTCGAGTCGCTCGAGCAGTTCGGCTGCCGGCTCGCCAGCCCCGAGCGGAAGGCGATGGACCGGGAGCACCAGCGGCAGATGCACAACGCCGAGCTCGAGGGGCGCCAGAAGATGTGGCGCTGGCTGATCCTCGCGACCCTCGGCATCCTGATCGTCGAAACCGGCCTGGCGGGGCGGCTCGCGCGCCCCCGCCAGAGCCAGAACCCGTCGGAGGACCCGTCATCATGAGCGCCAGGTTGCGGCAGGCGTTGGAGCAGGTGGCCGTTCGGTTCCGCCGCGTCCGCCTCTGGACCGGGCTGGCGGCCTGCTGGCTGGTGCTGGCGCTCGTCGGCTGCGCGGTCGCGGCGTTCGGGCCGGGTCCGCTGGCGAGGATCCTGCCAGTCGGCGCGATCCCGGCGATCCTGCTGCTCGTGGCGGGGGCCTGCTGGCTGGTGTTCGGGCTATTGGCCGCGCGTTTGGCCCGCGATCCCCGGTGGGTGGCGCGGCGGATCGAGAGCGTCCACCCCGAGCTGAACGCCGAGCTGCTGGCCGCCGTCGAGGAGGTCGAGTCCGCGCCGGGCGGACGGCTTGGGTTTCTCCAGGCGACCGTCGTCCGCGAGGCGCTCGCGCACCGCCTCACGCACGACTGGGACCAGACCGTGCCATCGTGGAAGCTGAGCCTCGCCGGGCTTGCCCACGCGGGGGGCCTGATCCTCCTGGCCGGCGTCATCGGGTTCCTGGTGCTCCAGGAGCGCACCTCGGCACAGGGCGGCAGGCGGCCGGGCTGGCAGGCGGATGCCTCCGAGGTGCAGGTCGAGCCCGGCGACGTCGAGCTCGAGCGCGGCAGCCCCTTGCTCGTCGTCGCCCGGTTCCTCACGGCACCGCCCGCCGATGCAACACTCGTGATCGACGGCGAGGTCCCCGGCGGTCCGCGGCGGAGCATGTCTCGCAGCCTCGAGGACCCCGCGTTCGCCGGCCGGATCGAGTCGGTCCCCTCGGACCTGAGCTACCGCGTCGAGTTCGAGGGCCGGACCACGCCGTCGTATCGGGTACGGGTGTTCGAGTACCCCGAGCTCAAGCGCGCCGATGCCCACCTGGCCTTCCCCGACTACACCGGCATGCCGCCCCGGATCGTCGAGGACGTCCGCCACGTGACGGCCGTCGAGGGGACCGCGCTGACGCTCGTCTGCCGGCTGAACAAGGACGTCGCGGCAGGCGAGCTGATCGACAAGGAGGGAGCGATCCCGCTCGTCCGCGACGAGTCGCAGCCGCATACGTATCGCGCGAAGCTGGTGCTCGCCGACCCGCGGCGGCTGAAGGTCCGGCTGCTCGACGCCGAGGGCCGCACCAGCCCGATCGAGCCCGAGATCGCGATCAACGTCACCCGCAACAAGCCGCCGACGATCGCGATCACCCGGCCCGGGCACGACGTCGAGGTCTCGCCGCTCGAGGAACTCGAGCTGCACGCCCGAATCGAGGACGACTTCGGCCTGGTCCGCCACGGGATCAGCTTCAGCACGGGCGGCGGCGAGCCGACGGACCTCGCCCTCGCCGCACCGAAGCCTAAAACCGCGGCGGGATCGGCTCCGCCGAAGGGCAATCCGAAGCCGCCGCTGCGGGTCGAGGCGCAGCACACGATCGACTTCGAGGCGATGAAGGCCGTGCCGGATCAGCTCGTCTCGTACACCTTCTGGGCCGAGGACATCGGCCCGGACGGCAATGTCCGCCGGACGTCGAGCGACATGTTCTTCGCCGAGGTCCGCCCGTTCGAGCAGATCTTCCGCCAGGGCGAGCAGCCCTCGGGCTCGGCCGAGATGGAGGGTCAGCAGGGACAGAACGCCCAGGAGGCCGGCCAGCTCGTCGAGCTCCAGCGGCAGATCATCAGCGGCATCTGGAAGCTCATTCGCCGCGAGACCCGCCCGCAGCCGACCGCCGAGTTCGTCCCCGACGCGACCACGCTGCGCGACTCGCAGAAGGCCGTGCTCGACCAGGCCAGCCAGCTCGGCGAGCGGCTCCGCGACCCGACCTCCCGCGCCGCGCTCGAGCAGGCGCTCAGGGCCATGAAGGACGCCGGCGTCCACCTGGGCCAGGCCGTCGACGGCCCGAGCATCCCGCCTTTGCGGCCGGCGCTCACCGCCGCGCAGACGGCCTCGCAGGCGCTGTTGAAGCTCCGCGCCCGCGAGATCCAGGTGATCCGCTCGTCGCGGCAGAGCCGCAATAGCCAGAGCTCGAGTAGCTCCTCGCGGCGGCAGCTCCAGCAGCTCGACCTGAAGCCCGATGAGAACCGGTTCGAGGAGCAGCGCACGGCGCGCTCGCAGGAGAACCAGACCCAGCGCGAGCGCGAGCAGGCCGAGAACCGGCAGGTGTTGAACCGCCTGCGCGAGCTGGCCCAGCGCCAGCGGGACCTCAACGAGCGGCTCAAGGAGATCCAGTCGGCCCTCGAGGCGGCGAAGACCCCCGAGGCCCGCGCCGAGCTCGAGCGGCAGCTCAAGCGGCTCCGCGACCAGCAGCGGGAAATCCTTCGCGACACGGACGAATTGCGCGAGCGGATGGAGAGCGAGCAGAACCAGCAGCGCATGGCCGAGGCGCGTCAGCAGGTCCAGGAAGGACGCGAGAACCTCCGCAAGGCCTCGGAGGCCCTCGAGCAGGGCCGGATTCCCCAGGCGGTCACCGAGGGCGCCCGCGCCGGCGAGAAGCTTAACGACCTCCGCGAGCGGTTCCGCAACGAGACCTCCAACCGCTTCGCCGAGGAGATGACCCGGATGCGCTCCGATGCCCGCCGCCTGGACGAGGAGCAGAAGAAGATCAACGAAAAACTCGAAGCCTGGCAGAAGCAGCCCGAGCGCTCGCTCCGCGAGTCCGACGAGCGGAAGCAGCTCCGCCAGTCGAGCGAGCAGCAGACGAAGAAGGCCGACGAGATCCTCGATCGGATGCGCAAAACGACCCAGGACGCCGAGGAGACCGAGCCCCTGCTGGCCCGGAACCTCTACGACACGGTCCGCCAGGCGAACGAGCAGAAGGTTGCCGAGGCACTCAAGGCGACCCAGCAGCTCGTGGATGCCGGCATCCCCGAGGAAGCCTCGCGCGCCGCCCAGCACGCCGGCCGCGGCGTCGAGGACTTGCGCAAGGGGATCGAGCACGCGGCCGAATCCGTCCTCGGGGATGAGACCGCCGCGCTCCGCCGCGCCCGCAACGAGCTCGACGACCTTGCCGATCAGGTCAATCGCGAGATCGCGAGGAACAACCCCCAGCGTAATCGCCCCGGCCAGAACCCGGACAACTCCAACGGCCAGCAGCGCCAGCCCCGCCCCGGCCAGGGCCAGCCCCAGCAGGGCGAGGCTCGCGACAATCGGGAGGGCGAGGCTCCGTCCGAGCCAGGGGCTCAGCAGCGCGACGGTCAGCAACGGGGCCAGCGCGGCGGCCAGCCACAAGGTGAACGAGACGGTCAGCAGCAAGGTCAACAGGATGGCCAGCAGCAGGGCCAGCGCGGCGGGCAGCAGAACGGTCAGCAGCAAGGCCAGCGCGGCAGCCAGCAAGAAGGCGAACGAGATGGCCAGCCGCAAGGTCAGCAGGACGGTCAGCAACAGGGCCAGCAGCAAGGTCAGCAAGGCGGCCAGCAGCAAGGACAACGAGGCGGCCAGCAACAGGGCCAACGAGGCGGCCAGCAACAGGGCCAGCAACAAGGTCAGCAAGGCGGCCAGCAGCAGGGCGGACAGGACCAGAACCGCGACGGCCAGCAACAGGGCGGCCAGCAACAGGGCGGCCAGCAGCAGGGCGGCCAGCCGGGCGAACGCCAGGGCGGCGGACTCCGACGCGGTGGGAACCAGGACGCGAACCGCCCCGAGCGTCTCGGCGGCGAACGGACGGCCGACGGCCCGCACGGCGGACCCGGCGGCCCGATCACCGGCGGGAGCTTCCGCCAGTGGTCCGACCGGATGCGCGACGTCGAGGAACTGCTCGATGACCCCGATTGGCGCGCCGACGCCGCGCGGATCCGCGACCGCGTCCGCGGCGCCCGCGAGGAATTCCGCCGCCATTCGAAGGTCCCCGACTGGACCAGGCTCAACGACCTGGTGACGAACCCGATCAACGAGCTGCGGCAGCGGATCGGCGAGGAATTGCGGCGGCGCGAGTCGCCCGACGCGCTCGTGCCGATCGACCGCGATCCCGTGCCGCCCCGCTTCGCCGAGGGCGTCCGGCGCTACTACGAACGACTGGGGAGCGGCCGATGAAGCTCCCCTCGCTTGTCTGGGGCTCGCCCCAGTGGTCCTCGGTCGCCGGCATTCTCGCGGGGCTCGCCGTGGCGGCCCTGCTGTGGAACTACGCCCGCGCCCGCGCCGGCCGCCCCGTCCGGCTCGCCGCCGCGACGCTCAAGGCCATCGGCTTCGCCGCGCTGTTGATCGCGCTCGTCGAGCCGATGCTCACCGGTACCCGGCCCCGGCGCGGGGCCAACGCCTTCGTCATCCTCGCCGACAACAGCCAGAGCATGCTCATCCGCGACGGCCGCGGCACGCCCACCCGCGGCGAGTGGCTGCGCGACCGCCTCGGCAAGGAGGCCGCCTGGAAGACCCGGCTCGAGCAGGACTTCGACGTCAGGCGCTATGCTTTTGACTCGCACCTCCGCGCGGTCGAGGGGTTCGACACGCTTGTCTTCGACGGCGTCGGCTCGTCGCTCGGCACCTCGCTCCAGTCGCTGGCGAAGCGGTTCCACGGACTCCCCATCGCGGGCGTGCTGGTGTTCACCGACGGCAGCCGCACCGACACGGGCGACATCGACACCGCGCAACTCCCGCCCATCTTCCCGGTGATCCCTCCCTCGCGCGGCGGCGGGCGGGATATCGGCGTCCGCGGCGTCTCGATCACCCAGACCAACTTCGAGGCGGCGCCGGTCGTCCTCCGCGCCGACGTCGCCGCGACCGGCTATCGCGGCCGGCCGATCGTCGCGGTTGTCACCGACGAAACGGGCAAGGACGTCGAGCGGCAGGAGATGTCAGCCAATCGCGACGACCGGCCGCTGTCGTTCCGCTTCCAGTTCCGCCCCGAGACGAAGGGGCTGGCCTTCTACCGCGTCCGCGCCTTCGCCCGCGATGCGGAGATCCCCGCCGATCCCGACGCCGCGGTCCCGCCCTCTTCCGGCGACTCCGACGGCGGCGAGCAGACGGTCGCCAACAACAGCCGGCTCGTCGTGGTGGATCAGGGCGGCGGGCCGTACCGCGTGCTCTATGTCAGCGGCCGTCCCGATCCCGAGTTCGGCTTCCTCCGCCGGGCCCTCGAGGCCGATGACCAGGTCGGCATCGTGGGCCTGATCCGGATCGCCCGCAAGCAGCCGAAGTTCGACTTCCGCAGCGGCCGGCGCGGCGAGGCCAACCCGTTCTATGAGGGCTTCGACCAGTCCGACCCCGACCTCGCCGAGCGCTCCGACCAGCCAGTCCTCGCCCGCTTCGGCACAACCGGCCCCGACGAGCTGCGCGACGGGTTCCCCAAAACGGCCGAGGAGCTGTATCCGTATCACGCCGTCATCCTCGACGATCTGGAATCATCGTTCTTCACCGCCGACCAGCTCGCGCTCTTGCGGAACTTCGTCAGCCAGCGCGGCGGCGGCCTGATGATGCTCGGCGGCCCCGACTCGTTCGCTGACGGACGCTACGACCGCACGCCGGTCGGCGAGCTCCTACCCGTGTACCTCGACCGTTCGACCCCGCCCAGCAACGGCGATGCCGACTATCGGCTCTCACTGACCCGCGAGGGATTCCTCCAGCCGTGGGTCCGACTGCGGAAGACCGAGGAGGACGAACGCAAGCGGCTCGACGAGCTGCCCACGCTGCCCGTGCTCAACCAGGTGCGGGGGATCAAGCCGGGCGCCGTGGTGCTTTCGGAGGCCCGCGACGGATCCGGCCGCACCGCGCCGGCGCTCGTGGCCCAGCCGTTCGGCAAGGGACGCGTCGCGTCGATGCTGCTCGGAGGGCTCTGGCGGTGGGACCTCAAGCGCACCGACCCGAACGACGTCGAGCCGAAGCGCGCCTGGCGCCAGACGATCCGCTGGCTCGTCGCCGACGTCCCCCGCCGGATCGAGGTCACCGCGCGCCCGGTGGCCGACGCGACCGCGCCCGCGGTGGACCTGCGGGTGCGCGTCCGCGACGCCCTGTACCTCCCGCTCGACAATGCTCGCGTCACCCTGAAGATCACCGCGCCGGGCGGCGAGGAATTGAACCTCGATGCCCAGCCCGACGGCCGCGAGGCGGGCACCTACGCCGCCACTTATGTCACCCGCAAGGCTGGGCCCTATCGCTTGCTGGCGAGTGCCACTGCGCCCGATGGCTCGGCCGTCGGCCAGCGCGAGACCGGCTGGGCCGCGCAGCCCGCCGCCGACGAGTTCGCCCGCCTCGAGCCCGATCGCGCCTGGCTCGAATCGATTGCCAGCCGCACCGGCGGCGAGGTCGTCGACGGCGACCGCCTGGGCGCGTTCGTCTCGAGCCTCTCCTCGCGGGATGCCCCGATCAAGGAACCCTGGACGGCCCCGCTCTGGCATCAGCCGTTGTACTTCCTCATCGCGATCGCCTGCCTGGCCGGCGAGTGGGGCATCCGCCGCCTCAACGGCCTGCCCTGAACCCTTCGAGAACCGCGAGATGTTGACACTGTGGCTATCGATCGGGCTCGGGGCTTTCTCGGCATCGCCGGGTGACACCTCGCGCGTCATCGTCGTGGTCGGCGCTCCGGGCACGCCCGAGTATGCCTCGCAATTCCGCGCCTGGGCCGACCTGTGGAAGACGGCGGCGTCTCGAGGCCAGGCCGACGCCACGACGATCGGCCTCGACGATCATCCGGGATCGACCGATCGCGATCGCCTCAAGGGGTTGCTCGCCGAGGCGGCCGGTGCGGCAACCGCGCCCCTCTGGATCGTCCTGATCGGCCACGGGACATTCGACGGCCGCGCGGCCAAGTTCAACCTCCGCGGACCTGATGTGACTGACGTCGAGCTGGCGGAATGGCTCGGCCCCGCGAAGCGGCCGGTCGTGGTGATCGACTGCACTTCCGCGAGCGCCCCGTTCCTCAACCGGGTCTCCGCGCCGGGAAGGGTGGTCATCACGGCGACACGTAGCGGCAGGGAGATCAACTACGCCCGCTTCGGCCAGTACCTGGCGGAGTCGATCGCCGACCCCCGCGCCGATCTCGACAAGGACGGCCAGGTCTCGCTGCTCGAGGCCTTCCTCTCGGCGAGTCATCGCGTCGAGGACTACTACAGGACGCGCTCGCAGCTCGCCAGCGAGCACGCTCTGCTCGACGACAACGGCGACCGCCTCGGCACGCCGCCCGACTGGTTCCGCGGGGTCCGTGCGACCCGCCGCGCGAAGGACGGCGCCTCGCCGGACGGCCTGCGCGCCCACCAGATCCACCTGGTTCCCAGCGAGCGCGAGCGGAAGCTCCCGCCCGACGTCCGCCGCCGCCGCGATGAGCTGGAGCTATCGCTGGCTTCCCTGCGCGACCAGAAGGCCCGGATGAAGGAGGACGAATACTACCGACGGATTGAGCCGATCCTCCTCGAGCTGGGGCGCCTGTACCAGCAGGCGGAGGGGCGTCGGGAGAGTCAGCCATGAGGGATGATCGATATTCCGAGCTTTCCGCGATCGATCGGCGGCACACCCCGGAGAAGACCGCATCCGGTGCTGGCCGAACGGGACGGCTGCACCGATCCGGTCAACGTCCGATACGAGGACTTCCAGTTCATCCAGGGCAAGTCGTCGGCGCCGCCGAAGACACCGACGAAGGCGAAGTCAAAGGTCCGGCGGACCTGACCGGAACCCACACGGCCGAACCGGCCGGCAGCACGAGGCGAATCGTGGTGCCCGCGGCCGGCCGCCGGTTCCGAAAACCTGCCCGGCTGGTGTGGAAATCCGGGGCGTGTGCGGGCAGAATTGAGCCGGGATCGCGACCCTCCCGCGCCCGGGGAAGCGGCATCGCCAGGCATGATGCCGGCGCGGGGACAACGGTCGGCCATCCTGCGAGTCGCCGCGCGGAGGGCGCCGAGGGGCCTCGATGATCGGGACTCAGAACCGGGCCTGGACCCGATCGTTACGGACCATCCAGCTCTTCTTCTCGTCCGATCTCCGCTGGCGGGCCATCGCCTGGTTCGCGTCGCTCCTGACGCTGCTCCTGTCGCTCAGCCTGCTGAACGTGGTCAATAGCTACGTCGGCCGCGACTTCATGACGTCCATCTCCGACCGCAAGTGGAGGGACTTCCGCTTCTACGCCGCCGTCTACGTCATGGTCTTCGCGCTGTCGACGATCATGGCGGCATTCTATCGGTTCAGCGAGGAGCGGCTGCGGCTGCTGTGGCGCGGCTGGCTGACGCGGCTGCTGATCGACCTGTACATGTCGCGCGACCGGTTCTACCGGCTCAAGGCGCGCGACGAGGTGGATAACCCCGACGAGCGGATCACCGAGGACGTCAAGTCGTATACCCAGACCACGCTCTCGTTCTTCCTGATGACGCTGAACGCCGGGATCACCTCGCTGGCGTTCCTGGGCGTGCTGTGGTCGATCACGCCGCTCCTCGTGCTGGCGGCCCTTCTGTACGCAGCGGTCGGCTCGGCGATGACGGTCTTCCTCGGCCGGCCGCTGGTGGTGCTGGACAACCTCCAGCTCCAGAAGGAGGCGGACCTGCGCTACCACCTGATCCAGACGCGCGAGACGGCCGAGGCGATCGCCACGACGGGGGCATCGAGGACCGTGCGCGACTGCCTGCGCGCCCGCCTGGCCGACGTGGTCGCCAACAACAAGCGGATCATCGAGGTCACCCGGAACCTGGGTTTCTTCACAAATGGATATAACTATTTGACGCAGATCATCCCGCTGGTGATCGTGGCGCCGATGTACATGCTGGGGCGGGTCGAGTTCGGCGTGGTGACGCAGTCGGCGATGGCGTTCTCGGCGTTTTTGAGCGGGTTCTCGCTGATCGTGACGCAGTTCGAGACGCTGTCGTCGTTCGCCGCGGTGACGACGCGGCTGGACACGATCGCCGAGGCGCTCGAGCAGTCGCGGACGGCGGCCTCGTCGGCGATCCAGGTCGTGACCGACGAGTCGCGGGTAGCCTTCGAGGACCTGTCGCTGCGGTCGCGGCACGAGCACCGGCCGCTGCTCGACGGGCTCTCGCTCGAGGTGAAGCACGGCGGCAGCCTGCTGATCGCCGGGCCCGATTCGGCCGCCGAGTCGGCGCTATTCCTGGCGACGGCCGGGTTCTGGGAGTCGGGCCGGGGCCGGATCGTCCGGCCGGGGCCCGAGGGGATGGCGTTCGTCCCGAATCGCCCCCTGACGATCCGCTGCTCGCTGCGATCGCAGCTCGTGGGCGCCTCAACCCGTCATCCGTCCGACGACGAGATCGGCCGGGTGCTGGAGCGAATCGGCGTGGCCGCGGCGGTCCTCCGGGTCGGCGGGATCGACGCCGAGGTCCTCGGCCCCAGCGTACTGTCGCCGTCCGACCTTCGGCTGCTCGACTTCGCCCGGGTGCTGCTTGCGGCCCCGCGGTTCGTGTTCATCGATCGCATGGGGGCCGAGCTCAACGCCGAGCAGGTCGAGAACGTCTACCGCCTGTTTCGCGAGGCCGCGATCAGCGTCATCAGCATCGGCGATCCCCACCGGCTGGAGGGCTACCACGACCGGGTGTTGCTGATCCTGGGCGAGGGGCGATGGCAGGTGGACGGCCCCGGCCCGGACGGTCCGGACGCCGCCGCGGCCGGCGCCGCGGGCAGCGAGCCGCTGGTCACCGATGCCGCGGGCGGACTTGCGTGAGGGCCGCGACTGCGGGCCGCGACGGCCCGGGGCGTGTGGAAATGAGGCCGTAATGGATACGAATGCTGCTGCGTGGATCGTGATCGGGCTGACGTCCGTCGGCGCCCTGATCTGGCTGGCGGGCCTGGCGTTCCTGTGGCGGACGACGCGCGACATCCGCGAGAGGGACCGGTCGTCCGCCATGCGGTTCGAGGTCGAGGAACCGTCGGGCCCGGGACTGCTCGCGGGCGAGGCCGAGGTCGACGGCCGGCCCGATGACCTGTCGGAGAAGCTCGCCGCGACGCTCGCCCGGGACGGCCTGCCGCCGTTCGGGCCGGTCCGGATCCTGTCGTGCGATTCCCGGCGCCTGGACCTCGAGACCACGGGCTCCGTGGGGTCCGCCGGCGGCATCGACGGCAAGGTCCGCCGCGGCCAGTTCCGCTTCACGACGGTCGGGTCGCGGACGCGAATCGACTACGCCATCGAGGTCCCATCCGGCCGCGTGCTGCTCGGCATCGGCTGGCTGTTCGTCGTGCTGGGACTGGCGGCGCTCATCGGCGGCTGCTGGCTGATGTTTGCCTTCGTCGTCTCCAGCCCGAATCCGAGCGCCCGGAGCCAGGCGTTCCAGATGTTCCAGGCCGTCCATCTCCTGTGGCCGCCTTTCCTGTTCGCCACGCTGGCGCGGCAGCCAGCCCGGATGATCGAGGCGCGGGTCTCGGCGTTGGTACACAACCTGCCGTATTCCTGAGTCGATCAGGGGGCGAGACTTGACTCGCCTGGCTTCGGCCGGATCAACCGGGGAGGGGATCGCGATGTTCGTCATGGGGCTGCTGGTCTTCATCCCGATCTCGCTGGCGCTGGCCCATTTCGGCGCGAGCCCGATCATCGTCTTCATGACGGCGGCGACGGCCGTGGTGCCGCTGACGATCTACATCGGCGAGGCCACCGAAAACCTGTCGCTGCGACTGGGAACGACCCTGGGCGGCCTGCTGAACGGAACGATGGGGAACGTGCCCGAGGTGATCATCGCCATCAGCGCCCTGCGCAGGGGGCTGGAGCCGATGGTCAAGGCGTCGCTGACCGGCACCCTGCTGAGCAACATCCTGCTCATCCTGGGCCTGTCGATCATCGCCGGCGGCGCGCGGCACAACACCCTGCGCTACAACATCGCGTTCGCCGGGCTCAGCTCGAAGCTGCTGCTGCTGGCGGCCGTCGGTCTGATGGTGCCGGCGCTGTTCCATTTCGCCTCGAAGTCCGAGGAGGACAAGATCAGCGTCGGGATCGCGGGGATCCTGTTCCTGGCGTACCTGGCCAGCCTGGCGTTCACGCTCTTCACGCACCGCCAGCTCTTCGCGCCCAAGCAGGCGGAGGGCCCGATCGAGACCGGCAAGGTCGGATGGGGCCCAGGCCGGTCGCTGCTCGTCCTGGCGGTCGCGGCGGTCGGGCTTGCAGTCGAGAGCGAGACGCTCACCGGTGCCCTGGAGCCCACGGCGGAGAAACTCGGCCTGACGGCGACGTTCGCCGGGATCTTCCTGCTGGCGAGCGTCGGGAACATCTCGGAGATGATCAATGCGATCCTGTTCGCCTGGCGGGGCAAGATGGACCTGACGCTGGCGGTCACGCTGGGCGCCAGCACGCAGGTCGCGCTACTGGTTGCGCCGGTGGTCCTGCTCGCCAGCCGCCTGATCGGCCATCCGATGGATCTGCTGTTCACGCAGTTCGAGGTGATGTCGATCGCGATCGCGGTGATCGTGGCGCAGACGATGACCTCCGACGGCGAATCGCACTGGCTCGAGGGGGCGATGATGGTCGCCGTGTACGCGATCCTCGGCATCGGGTTCTTCTACCTGCCCGGCCGGGCGGGGCATTGAGGCTCGAGCGGCGATCGCTGGTATCCGGCCGCTCGATCACCCCATGAGCCGCGGTCGCACGCGCTCGCCGCCGTGGGGCCGTTCGACGTTCACGGCAAGCCGCGGGCCGAGCAGCCCGGGGAGATGGTCGAGCGCCGCGTTCAGGCTCTCGGCGTCCTCGATCTGGTAGGTTGTGTTGCCGGACGGCGTGACGACCTGCCAGCGAGAGTAGTAGAAACCGTGACCGCTGAGCATCGACGGGGGATCGAGCCTCGATTCGATCATCTCGTCGACCAGAAGCTTGAAGTGCTTTCGACTCGAGCGGACGAGCTCCTCCGGGTCGCCGTCGAGCTCGGCCCGGGCCTTCTCGATATTCCGGCGGCCGAGCCAGCGGAAGATCGCGGCGACGGCGAGCTGCCCCGGGTCCAGGCTGTGACCCGTCCCCGCATCGGCGGCACCGATAATCCCCGGGGCGCGGAGGAAATAGAGCGCATCCGGGCCGACGGAGACCCGGAACATCCTGGCCGGCGCGAAGTTCCGGTACGACCGGACGACGAACCCGGGATAGACGGGCATGACAGCCTCCGTCGGCGACGGCACTCGCATGGGATGGGAACAATGGGCGATGAGGGATTCGAACCCCCGACATCCTGCGTGTAAAGCAGGCGCTCTAACCGCTGAGCTAATCGCCCCGAGCGGGCTGCATCGGCATCCTCAAAGTTAGCGTCTCGCCCGGCGAAATGCCATCCGGGACCGGCGGCGGCCGGAACCGATGGTCGGTGGGGGGCGAACCCTCCGTCCCGTCTTGAACTTCTGAACGGACTTTGCGAGCCTGGCGCGGTCGCGCGAGGCCTGTCGTCCTCGTGCCCTGCCCTGCCCCGCCCTGCCCTGTGCGGCCGACGGCCGGCCGCCGCCTCGCGAGGATCGCCCGATGCAACTCAGCCCGATCGGCCTGCCCGTCGACGAGATGGATACACCCGCCCTGCTGGTCGACCTGGACCTCATGCAGCAGAACATCGGGCGCATGGCGGGGCACCTGCGCGAGCGAGGGGTCGCGTGGCGCCCGCATGCCAAGGCATTCAAATGTCCGGCGGTGGCTCACCTGTTGCGACGCGCCGGGGCCATCGGCGTCACGGTGGCCAAGGTGTCCGAGGCCGAGGTCATGGCGGCGGGCGGAATCGAGGACATCCTGATCGCCCACCTGGTCGTCGGGCCGAGCAAGGTCGACCGATTGGCGGCCCTGCAACTCATGGCCGACGTGAAGGCCACGGTCGATCACGTCGATCACCTCGAGCCGATCGGGCGCGCGGCCTCGGCGCTGCGAACCACTGTCGGCATCCTGGTGGACCTCGACCTGGGCATGAACCGCACGGGTGTCGCGACGCCCGAGGCGGCCCTCGAGCTGGCGCGGCTGGTCGATCGGACGCCGGGACTGCGCCTTGAGGGTTTGATGGGCTACGAGGGGCACACGCTCATGATCGCCGATCCGGTCGCGAAGCGCGCGGCGATCGCCGGGTCGATCGGCCGGCTGCTGGAGGCCCGCGACCTGTTTCATGCCTCCGGGCTGAACTGCCGGATCGTCTCGGCCGGCGGGTCGGGCAGCTACCAGTACACGGCCGATTTTCGGGGGGTTACGGAGCTCCAGGCTGGTGGGGGAATCTTCGCCTGCCGGTACTATACCGAGGCCTGCGGCGTCGAGGGGCACCGGGCGGCGATCTCGGTGCTGGCGACGGTCGTCAGCAGGCCGGCGGCTGACCGGGCGATCCTCGACATCGGGCTCAAGTCGATCAGTCCGCACAAGGCCGTTCCGGTGCTGCGAGACCACCCCGATTGCACCGTCGCCGGACTGTCGGCCGAGCACGCGGTGATTACGCTTGCGCCGGGGGCCGACCTGAAGATCGGCGACAAGGTGCACGTAATTCCCGGGTATAGTGATTTCACGTTTGTATTGCACGACCGGGCGCTGGCGCACCGCGACGGGCGCGTCGTGGCGGTCTGGGAGCTACTGGGGCGCGGGCGGCTGCAATGAGCCGCCGGGCACGTCGCCAGGAGACACCGCCGGCCCGCCGGGCGGGGGAGTTGTCGAGTACGACCGCGGCTCGCCCGGCGAGACGGACGGTGAGGCCGGGCTCGGCGCCGATGGCGACGTCGGTGCGGTCGGTTTCTCGCCCGGCTGGACCCGGTGGGCCTCGACGACCTTCCAGCCGGTGTCGATCCCCTCGAGCCGGAACCGCACCAGCTTGAGCCGCAGCCGCGTGGGAGGGTCGCCCAGCGACGCCAGGCGGTCGCGGGCGGTCGCGGTGACCTCGGACTCCTCGTAGATGAACGGGCCGTCGGGCTTGAGCGCATAGAACGACCGCCCCAGCAGCGCGTCCCAGAGCTTCGGGTTTTCGGCGACCGTCAGTGCCAGCGACCGGGCCGCGTCGGTCAGCGGGGGCTTCGAGGACTCGACGAGCATCTTGTAGGTCGGCACCAGGCGCTTGGGAGGCAGGATGTTCGTCGAGATGTTCTCGAAGACCTTGCCATACTGCTCGGCCGCGTCGAAGATCTCGTTCGGGTCGCCGCTCTGCATCTTCTTGTACATCCCCGATTCCTCGGCCTGCTTCTTCGCGGCGTGCAGGGCGTCGAGGGTCTCGGCGGCCATGCCCAGGGCGTTCTTCGGCGTGAAGCGGCCGGCGGTCGCGTCGTAGTTGAACTCGCTGTCGATGCGCTTGTGAAGCGCGGCGATCGGGGCGAACGAGCCGCGGACCTGGCGGTCGCGGGCCCGCTGGTGGTAGACGTCGCGATACGAGCCGATACCCGGCGGCTCCTCGACCGTCCCCAGCCGGCTTTTCGTCTCCTCGTCGTTGCGGACCAGGGCGTCGAGGTACTTGCCGGCGACCTGCTCGACCGCGTCGAGGTGGCGCGGGCGGGGTTTGAGCCGCGGCCAGTAGACCATCACGCCGACGGCGCCGATCGCCAGGAGGGCCAGCAGCGACATGCCGATCCACGCCCAGCGCCGCGACCGGCGCTCCTTCGCCTCGGCTGAGGGGACGAACACCGACTGGGCTGGTTTTGACGGAGGGGCGGGCTCGGTCGCCGGCGCCGGACGGGTTGCGGAGTTCCTGGGTATCACACGTTCCGGACGCCGAGCGGGCTGATCCATGGCAGGGACTCCTTCGTCAGGGCCTGGCCGGGCGCTGGCGCGCCGGCTCGATCCGATCGCGTGGCGACGGCGATGGCGATTGCGACTGCTCGAGGGCCGAGGCGATCCGCAGGAGCGCCGGCACGACGTGGCCCTCGATCAGCTCGGTCGTCCGACGGGCCGATTCCGCGGCGTCGGCCATCGCGTCGAGGGTGTCGGCCAGAAGCCGGATCATCACGCCGACGACCCAGCCGGCCAGTGCCGAGCCGCCCAGCGCGACCAGGGCCACGGAGCCCATGACGGTGCGCTCGCCCCACGTGAATTGCGCGTCGGAGAGCAGCGACTGCGACCTGTCGAGGAACACCGAGAACCCCAGGCCCAGGAAGCCGAGCTGCACCAGCGGGCCGAGCAGCCGGAGCGTGCGACGGCCCCGGCGCAGGCCGGTGTATTGCGGCAGGCTGGGCGGGATCGCTCGGCTCATGGATCACCGGGGGTCAATCTTCGCGGGGCCCTGATCCTCCCTGGACGCGGCTTCATTATAGCGCCGCCATGCGGGCGAAGCGTAGGGTGGAGGCCGCACGGGCGAGAAACGGCCGGGGCCGGATCAGGGCTCCGGCCGCTCCAGGACATAGAAGACGCGACGGGGCGTCGAGCTCTCGTCGCGGACCACGCCGATCGCGCGGTAGCCCCTGGCGACGCTCGCCTGAAATGCCTGGCGGACGGCCGAGCGCCAGCGTTCGGCCAGCTCGGGCCGCTCGCGGCGGAGCCTCGCGATGTCGGCGGGGATCTCGATGAGGAGGCTGGGCCACTCGTCGAACCGGGGGCTGACGCCATTCGTTGGGGCCGCGTCGGGGTCGGCGCCGCCCCACGGGCCGGCGGTGGTCGGGATCAAGCGGGGCAGGAGCGTCGCCGCGTCAGGGGCGATCGGCGTCCGGTCGTCGCCGGCCACGTCCCACTCGGCGATGAGGCGATCGGTCGGCACGCCGGCATTGAGGGCGTCGGTGCGCTCGCCGTACATGTTGTCGAGGTAGCGCACCGCCGTGGCGCCCAGGCGCGACAGGTTGAAATGTGCGTTGCCCGACTGGAGCGGGTCGAACGCCCAGGCGATCGTTGAGAGCCCCTCCTCGCGGGCGAAATCGCGCTGGTGCATCTTGATCCGAAATCCCAGCCCGTGCGACTGATAGCCCGGCACGACGCCTGTGAGCTGCGAGTACAGGCAGAGCCGACCCTCGACGCGGCCGAGGAACGCGAACGACATCGCGACCGCCTCGCCGCCGGGGAGGAACGCGCCCAGAACCAGGCCGCCGTGGAGATTGGCCCCGACCATCGTGGCGATCGGGATCACGTAACCGTCTTCCTGGATGCCCCACGCGCGGCGCTGGGCGTCCTGGCAGGCGCGATAGTCAGCCAAGGTCTCGGCGCGTCGGATCGTGATCTCGTCGATGATCAGGGCCTGGGGCCCGGCCGGGCTCGTCATGATTCGACCTTCAATTCGTTCAGGAGGGCGGCGAGCAATCGCGCCCGCTCGCCCAGGGATTCGACCACGATGTGCTCGTTGTCGGCGTGCGCGCCGGCGCCGCGGGCGCCGAGGCCGTCGAGCGTCGGGAGGCCGAGCGCGGCGGTGAAATTGCCGTCGCTGCCGCCGCCCGTGGAGCCTTCGGTGAGAGGCAGGCCAAGCTTCTCGGCGATCCGCCGGGCCTGCTCGAACAGCGACGCGATCGCCGGCGAGCGCTCCATCGGCGGCCGGTTGAATCCGCCGGATACCGTCACGCGGGTCCCCTCGGTGGCCGGCAGGATCGCGCGGAGGGCCGACTCGATCCGCAGGGCCTCCGCCGCGGTGGCCACGCGGACGTCGATGTCGGCCGACGCGCTCGCCGGGACGACGTTTGTGGTCGTCCCGCCCTGGATCACGCCGACGTTCGTGGTCGTCCCGGCGCCGGGGTCCTGGAAGTCCTGGATGCGAAGGATCTGGTGCGCCAGCTCGACGATCGCGCTGCGGCCCTCCTGCGGGGCGACGCCCGCGTGCGCGGCCTTGCCCGCGACATCCAGCCGGAACCGGCCGACGCCCTTGCGCGCGGTCTTCAGCCCGCCGTCGGCCAGCGGCGGCTCGAGCACCAGCGCGAAGGCGCACTGCCGGGCCAGCTCCTCAATCAAACTGCGCGAGGTCGGGCTGCCGATCTCCTCGTCCGAGGTCAACAGTGCCCAGACGGGCCGCGGCGGCGGATGGATCCGGGCGTTTTCCATGCAATGCAGGAAGATCGCCAGCCCGGCCTTCATGTCGTAGATCCCGGGCCCGTAGGCGCGGCCGTCGTCTTCGAGCCGGAACGGCAGCCGCGCGAGCGTGCCATGGGGCCAGACGGTGTCGAAATGGCCGAGCACCAGCGCCGGCCGGATCGCGTCGGAACCCGGGAACGGAAATCGGGCAATCAGGTGATCGCCGCCCTGGGAGTTCGGGACGACCTCGACGAGCCCGCCGGCCGAGCCGAGCATCGCCGCGAGGCGCGCGCCCAGGCGGTCGAGTGCGATCTTGTCGCGGCTGGGCGACTCGTAGGAGACCAGCTCCTCGAGCCGGGCCAGGATTTCCTGGCATTCGACGGGGTCGGATCGGTAGGTCACGGATTCGCTCTCCTCGATTTCGATGCGAGCCGCGTTCAGCGGCGAGCCTGCAACGACAGCGTGCGGAGCGCCCGCGCCTCGATGCGGTCGACGATCGGCGCGACGCCGAGGCCCGGGCCGTCGAACATCCCGATTGCGCCCCTGTGGGCCAGGATCGGGGGATCGACGACGTCCACCGCGTAATACTTGTCCGAGCCCGAGACGTCCCCGGGCAGGCTGAAGCCGGGCAGCGAGGAGATCGCGACGTTCGCCGCCCGGCCGATGCCGAACTCGTGCATCCCGCCGCACCAGACGGGGATGCCGCGCGCCTGGCAGACGTCGTGGACCCGTTTGGCCTCGAGCAGCCCGCCGACACGGCTCACCTTGATGTTGATCACGCGACAGGCGCCCAGCTCGATCGCCTTGCGGGCGTCGTCGGCCGAGTGGATGCTCTCGTCCAGGCAGACGGGCGTCTTCAGCTCGGCCTGGAGCCGGGCGTGGTCGATGATGTCGTCGTGTGCCAGAGGCTGCTCGATCAGTAGCAGGTCGAAGTCGTCGAGCGCCTGCATGGTCGGCAGGTCGTCGAGCGTGTAGGCCGAGTTCGCGTCGACCTGGAGGAGCGCCGAGGGATGGCGCTCGCGGACCCGGCGCACGACGTCGACGTCCCACCCCGGCGCGATCTTCAGCTTGATCCGCCGATAGCCCTCTTCGAGATACCGGTCGACCTGCTCGAGCAGCGCCTCGACCGACTCCTCGATCCCCAGGCTCACGCCCGAGAGGATCTCGCCTCGCGTGCCGCCGAGCATCGCGTGGAGCGGCGAGCCCTTCGACCGGGCGAGCATGTCCCAGCAGGCCATCTCCAGCCCGGCGCGGGCGAACCGGTTCCCCTTCACGGCCCGGTAATTCGCCACGACCTCCTCGATGGTCGTCCAGTCGCGACCGATCACCGCCGGCACAAGAAAATCCTTGAGGATATGCCAGCAGGTCTCGGTGGTCTCGGGGCAATAGTAGGGGTCGGACGGACTGGCACATTCGCCCCAGCCCTCGGCGCCGTCGCCTTCCACCCGCACCAGGATATGGTCCAGGTGGTCCTTCCAGCTCGAGCTGGTCCGGAATGGGCGGACCAGCGGGAGCCTGACGATCCTCAGGTCGACTCGGTCGATTCGCATCCGGGTTTCGTTTTCGGTTTTCGGTTTTCGGTTTTCAGTTATGGGACAACCGGCCGGTCTTTCGGGGGTCCTGTCGCGATGGGGTGATTATACCGTGTTGTTCTGGGCGGGCGAGTTTTCCGGCGGGTTGCCGGGCGGCCGGTTCGATGAGCCCGACAGCCCTCTACCGGGCTCAGGGGCGGGCTGATACACTTCAAGCCGCAGTTCGAGATCGCCTCACCGACTGGTTCCTCGAAGGCCGAGCGACCCCATGAGCGTCGAACCCGCTCCCGCCAGGCCGGCCCCCGGCCGGATCGTGTCGATGGACCAGTTCCGCGGCTACACGGTCGCCGGGATGTTCCTGGTCAACTTTGTCGGCGGGCTGACGGTGTTCCCGCAGGTGCTCAAGCACCACGACCCGCACCCGTATTTCAGCTACGCCGACACGATCATGCCCAGCTTCTTCTTCGCCGCCGGGTTCTCGTACCGGCTGACGATGCTGAAGCGCCTCGGGCAGCAGGGTCCGCTGCGTGCGTACGGCCATATCATCATTCGCAGCCTGGCGCTGGTGCTGGTCTCGTTGGCGATGTACGGCCACGAGGACCTGAGTTTCCCCAAATGGGCCGAGCTGACGCCCGCGAAGGTCGGGCAGTTCATCGGCCAGGTGCTCAAGGCCGACCTGTGGGAGGTCCTGGCCCTCATCGGGGTCACGCAGCTTGTTATTCTGCCCGTCATCGCGGCGAGCACGCGGGCGCTCACGATGGCCTGGATCGCTTGCGCGGCGATCCACCTGGTGATCTCGTACTGGTTCAACTTCGCGTTCGTCTACGGCCTGCCCAACGGGCTCGACAACTGGCTCGGCCTGGTCGGGAAATCCGCGTGGGACGGCGGATTCTTCGGGCCGATCGGCTGGGCGATCCCGATGCTGTTCGGGGCGATCACGTATGACGTCATGACGTCGTACCGGCCGTGGCCGGCGACCGGGCGGCTGCTGGGGGCCGGGATCATCCTGATGGCGGTGGGCTATGGCCTCAACTGCCTGGGGACCCTGTACGACACGGACCGGGCGTCGGTCGCGCTGGCTGTGAATACCGAGGGCAAGCCGACGGACATTGCCGCGTCGCCCGTGATTCCGCCGCTGTCGAACGCTCGCGGCCGGCCCATCGCCTCGCTGCTCGCGACGCCGCCCTTCGTCATGCCGCCGGAGACCTCGATCCGCCCGCGCAGCTACTGGTCGATGAACAAGAAGGTGGTCAGCCTGCCGTTCACCCTGTTTTCTTCCGGGTTCGCGCTGGCGGTCTATGCGCTCTTCATTCCGCTCTGCGACCTCTGGGGGCTCAGGGTGGGGCTGTTCCGCACGTTCGGGCAGAACCCGCTGGCCGCTTACATCATCCACCACATGGTCGGTGGAGCGGTGGGGGCGGTCGTGCCCGATGACTCGCCCTTCTGGTACGGAGCGACCGGGCTCGTCGTGTTTTTCGCCATCACCTACCTGTTCGTGCGCTACCTCGAATCGCATAAGATCTATCTCAGGCTTTGATCGGAGCCGGATGCGGGCCTCATGCGCTCGAGATGGGTTGGGCTGATCACGATCGTCGCGATCGTCGCCTCGCTGGCGGCGTGGGGGATCGCCCGCGCCGTCGAGGACCGGAAATGCCGGGGATTGCTCGCCGAGGCCCTGCGCGAGATGGACGCCGGGCAGTACCGCTCGGCCCAAAAGCACCTGAGCGACGTCCTGGCTCGCCGGCCCGGCTGGGACGATGCGCGCTACCATCGCGGCGTCTGCGAACAGGCCCAGCAGCAGGTCCAGGCGGCCTGGGACGATTTCGAGCGGGTCTCCCCAGACTCGGAGTGGGCCGGCTGGAGCGACGTCCGGCGATCGCGGATCGCCCTGGATCGCGGCCGGTTCGCGCAGTGCGAGGACCTGCTCGTCCGCGCTGCGAACCGGCCGGGCCCGCACGTCGCCGAGGCGCAATGGGGCCTGGTTTTGCTTCTCAGGATGCAGGGCCGCAATGACGAGGCCCGGCGGGGCCTGCAAGCAGGCTTCGACAGGATGAGCTCCGCGGTAATCACACTCCAGCGGCTCTACAAGCTCGATGTGGATCCGTTCCCGATCGAGGGCATCCGTCGGACGCTGGATCGGGCGCTCCAGCAGGCGCCCGACGACGACCGCGTCTGGCTGGCACGCGCCAACCTGGCGATCCGCGAGGGGGATTTCGAGGAGGCCAGGCGCCGGCTCGACCGCTGCCTGGCGCGTCGCCCGGAGGATCCGGCGGTCTGGCGCATGAGGCTCGACTGGGCTCTGGCCGCGAACCGGCCCGACGAGGTCCGTCGCATCCTGCCTCATCTGCCGGCCGACGACGAGCCCGAAGGGCGAGCCCTGACGCTTCGCGCCTGGCTGGCCGCGCGGCGAGGCGATCACCCGGCCGAGCGACACGCCCTGGAGGCGAAGATCAAGCTGGACCAAGGGGACGCACCCGCGCGCGAACGCCTCGCCGAGCTCGAGCAGGAGGCCGGTCGCACCGCCGAGGCCCGGGCCCTACGGGCCGCCGTCCGGTCGATTGAGCACGACCGATGGGAGTACGCTCGACAGCTCGTCGCGCCGGATCCCCAGGCGCACGCCGGCGAGCTCGCTCGGCTCGCGGGCCGGCTGGGACGGTCCTTCGACGCGGAGCGCTGGGCGTCGATCGCCGCCGGGTCCCGGGGCCGGAACGTGGTGTCGACCCCGTCGGGCCACCCGGTTTCCCGCGAGCGAACGGCTGCGACCCATCGCACGACGCTCGCCGACCTCGTCCTCGACGATGCCGACAGAACCGACCGCCAGCCGAAGTCGGCTTCTTCTCCCTCGCGGCCGCCCCGGGGCGTTCCGCAATTCGTCGACGACGCGACAGCCGCCGGCCTCTCATTCCTCCACGAGAGCGGCGGCGCGAAGGGACGACTCATCCCGCCCGTGACGGCGAGCGGAGGCGTTGGACTGCTCGACTACGACGGCGACGGCTGGCTCGACGTTTACCTGGTCCAGGGCGGGCCGTTTCCTCCCGACGCGAAGGTCGTTCGCAACGACGATCGGCTGTTCCGCAACCGCGGCGATGGCACGTTTGAGGACGCCACGGTTGCCTCCGGACTCGCCGCGATGCGGGGCGGTTATGGTCATGGCGTCGCGGTCGGCGATTACGACAACGACGGCCGGCCCGACCTCTTCGTCACCCGCTGGAAGTCCTACGCGCTCCACCGCAACCGGGGCGACGGGACCTTCGAGGATGTGACGAACCGGGCCGGCCTCGGCGGCGATCGAGACTGGCCGACCTCCGCGGCCTTCGCCGACCTGGACGGCGACGGCGACCTCGACCTGTATGTCTGCCATTACATGAAGTGGGACGACCGGGTACCGCGGAGCTGTTCCGATCCGGCCGACCCAACGGTCTACCGCTGCCTGCCGCTCGACTTTGAGGCGCTGCCGGACCACCTGTTCCGCAACGACGGCGGCCGGTTCGTGGATGTATCCGGCGAGGCCGGGATCGTCGACCGCGACGGCCGCGGGTGGGGAGTCGTCGCGGCCGACCTCGACGAGGACGGGCGGGTCGACCTGTTCGTCGCCAACGACATGACCGCGAACTTCTTCTTCCGCAACCGCGGCGGGCTCAAATTCGAGGAGTCGGCCCTGACCGCCGGCCTGGCCGGCAACGGCACGGGCGCCTACCAGGCGGGGATGGGCGTCGCCTGCGGCGACCTCGACGGCGACGGCCGGATCGACCTGGCGGTTACGAACTTCTACAACGAGTCGACCACGTATTTCCGCAACCTGGGCCAGGGGATTTTCTGCGACCAGACCTCGGCGATCGGCCTCGCCGTCCCCAGCCGGTACGTCCTTGGATTCGGGACCGCGTTTTTCGACGCCGATAATGACGGATGGCTCGACCTGATTACCGCGAATGGCCACATCCACGACGGCCGGCCGCAGTTCCCCTGGAAGATGCCGGTTCAGCTTTATCTGAACGACGGCCGGGGCCGGGTGGTCGACGTCACCAGGCAGGCCGGCGAGCCGTTCGCGATCCCGCGGCTGGGACGAGGCCTCGCCGCTGGCGATCTCGACAACGACGGCCGCGTTGATGTCGTGATCGTCTCACAGGACGAGCCGGTTATGCTCCTGCACAATCAGTCCGCGCCGGAGCACTTTCTCACGCTGGGCCTCCGGGGCACGGCCTCGAATCGCGACGCGGTCGGCGCCGGCGTTACTGTTATCGCCGATGGCCGGGCCCGGGTCGCCCAGCGCTTCGGCGGCGGCAGCTTCCAGTCGGCCGCGGATCCCCGCCTCCATTTCGGCCTGGTCGCGGCCCGCCGGGTCGACCGCGTCGAGGTCCGATGGCCGTCCGGCCGCGTCGATCGCTTCGACGGTCTTGCCGCCGACACCGGCTACCTCCTTCGCGAGGGCGATCCGTTGCCGGCGACTCTCCCGGGCTGGCGCCGCAAGTAGGGATCGGCTTCGCGAGGCGACGACTGCCGGGAGCCCGGTATCGTGCGTCAGGGCGTGGGGCGAGCTCCTGTCCACACGCCAGCGCTTTCCATGGATGTTGATTGTCGGGTCATGTCCGGGATGGTAGCCTTACGACACGAGAATCGCCGTAGACACATCCACGGTTGCGGAGGCAATGTGATGTCGAACGCTCCCGATGGCGGCGAGAAGAAGAGAATCAGTCGAACTCGAGTGGCATTGATCGCCCTGGCCCTCAGTGTGGCGGTGATCATGACCGCGATCGGCCTCTATATCTACCGATCACCGCAAGCCTATTTCCGGGCCTGGTCACTCTTCAACCGGATCACCCAGGCCATGGATGGGTCCCCTGACGCTGAGGACCGGCGCCGGAATCCGGGGGCCTCGTCGGCGCAGATTCTGCCCCGGAAACCGATCGAGGTCGTTATCCGTGAGATTGAGCAGGGCGAGGAGGCTGACCGGGCGAGGGTCATCGGACTGACCCGGGTCGACCTGACGCCCGACGAGCTGCGGCAGGTATTTCCGCACCTCATCCGGGCGATGAAGGACAAATCAGAGGCGATCCGGAACGTGGCGGCTTCCGTCGTCGGCAACCTGCCTCGGCCCTTTCCTGGTGATCTCCGGGCCGCCGAGCAGGCGCTCGCTGTCCTCCTCGACGACCCCTCGCCGGACCTGCGGCTTCAGGCGGCGATATCGCTCAGAGCGATTGCCCGAGGCAGTTCGTTCGATGCTCCTCCACCCCGGCTGGTCGAGTGCCTGGATGACGACGACGCTCGCATCCGCATCTGGGCGGCCGACGCGCTGATCGAGTACGGCCAGGGACCTGAGCTGATCGTCCCCGTGGCGCTGCGGCGCATCGCGAGCGAAAGCCCGGGCGCGCGCCGCGCCGGCGATGGCTACTGGCATGTTTTCTGGAAAGTCCGACTCGAGCCCTCGGTCCTGCCGCAGTTGATCGAGGGATTGTCGAGCGACCGCACCGATATTTGTCTCCTGTGCACGGCGGCGATCAACCACATGGGCCGCGACGCACGACCGGCGCTACCTGCCATCCTGAAATTGATCCGGAAGGAGCTCGATTCCCCCCATCCCGGCGATCATGGGACCGCCCCGAACATCCTCGGCATGGCGGCGGGGGCGATCGGCGAGCTCACCCCGGATGCGCCCCCGCCGCCCGGAGCCGTCGAGCTTCTCTGCGAAATCGTGAAGCGTTCGGGCGAGTCGGCGCGGAAACTGGACCCCGGCTTGTCGGGCTCGCCGGGCCATTGGGCGAAGGACAGGGAGAGAGAGGCGTACTTCGACGAACTCGCGGAGGCCGCCTGGTCCCTCGGCATCCTCAATCGTGCCGCCGCGCCCTCCGTGCCGCTCCTGCTGTCGACGTTCGAGTCGACCCCGGAAGACGTTGCCCTCCGCGGGACCATCGCGGAGGCGCTCGCCGAGATCGTGCGAGGGACGCCGGACGAGGACCATGTGCTGGCTGTCCTGGCCAGGGCATGGACGACGGCGCCCGAGCCGCAGAAGCCTGCGCTCACCCGGGCGCTGCGGAGGCTCGGCTCGAAGGCGGAACAGCTCGTCCCGGAGCTCAAGACAATGCCGGCGGATCAACAGGGATCGCAGATACGGCCCGTTCGGTATCCCAGGTCCAGGCATGGACTCCCGGTGAGGGAGTGACCTCCGCACGGGCGGACCCGCGTCGGGCAACACTGCCTGAACTACCCACGGCGGACTGGCGTCTTCAAGTAGGTCGGGCATTCCTGCCCGACGCGGGATCGGGCGGACCGGGCGGGATCGGACCCGCGTCGGGCAGGAATGCCCGACCTACTTCGGATGCACCCGGATGAAGTGATCGGTAAAGGTCGCGTGGAGCGGCTCGCTGCGGAACGGCGGCATGTGGCAGCCGACGCAGCCGGTCGTCGGGTTCACCGGGCAGACCGAGCCGCGGGCCGCGCGGGTTTTCGGCCCGGTCGGACCAGGTGGAGCGTCCTTCGGACGAGCGGCATGGCAATCGAGGCATCGACGATCGTAGCGGGCCTCGGATCGGTCGGCGTCGTGGTGCGGGTTGTGGCAGGTCATGCAGTCAAACGCGCCCTCGCTCTCGGTGTAGCAGCGGCTCCAGGGGAGGGTCGTGCCCTGGAACCGGATCCAGAAGGGGTCGGTCCTGGGCAACGGCAGGGCCTGGTGGAAGCTGTGGCACTGGCCGCAGAGGCGCACGCGCCCCTCAGCCGTCGCCTCGGAGGGGCGGATGATCGCGAGGTCGGCGAGCTTCGCGGCGACCGCCTTCTCGTGGACGGCTCCCGGGCCGTGGCATCGCTCGCAGCCGATCGCCGAATCGTGGGACTCGGGCCCGGTCTGATCGAGCACCGCCCGGAAGTTCGTGCTGTGGCAAAAGAGGCACTTTTGCACCCCGTCGGGGTCGTCGAGGGGCTTGCCGAGGAAGTTGTGGCCGCTTTCGGCCTCGGCGGTGTGTCCGGTCGTCCGCACCCAGCCCGAGCGTTGACCCGACTGATACCGGGAAAGCCGCAGTACGTAGCCTCGCCCCCGGTCATCACGGCCGACAAACGAGACGTAACGGTCAGGCGAGCCGAACGCGTAATCGACGACCGCGGCGAGCACGTCGTCCCGGCCCTTGACCCCCGTCTCGAAGCGAATCCGGCCGTCCTCCCGCCGGAACGTGTGGCGGACGGCGGGATCATCGGGGTCGGCGATGGGACCGGACGGGTAGGCGATGCCTTCCAGGCCCGTTCCTCGAACCAGGGTCGTCGAGTGGCGGCTGGCCCGGACCAGGTGCGCCTCCTTCGCATGGCAGTCGACGCAACGGGCCTCGCCGAGATAGGGGCCGGGCTCGGCCTCAAGCGGGTGCTCGGCGCGGTAGGATCCGGCCGCCTCGAGCGCGGCGGCCGCCTCGGAGGTGGACCCGTCAAGGAGCGCGGCGCGGCTCATCAGCCAGGACGTTTCGGAGTCGGACCCCCGATCGAGGAGCTTTCGGAGCACGTCACGGGCCTCGCCGGTCCGACTGGTCCGCAGAAGTGACCGGGCGAGCAGGTTGCGATAACGGTGGTCGGCGGCAGGATCGAGCCGGGCGGCCTCGGGACGTGCGAGTGCGCGGCACAATTCGGCCGCGGCCCTCGCCGGGTCGTTGAGCTCGGCGCGAAGTGCGGCGAGGTCCAGCTCGCCGCGGAACTCCCAACCAGGTCGAAGCGCCAGCCGTTCGGCCAGCTCGGCGGCCTCGACGAGCTGGTTCCGGGCGGATTCCAGGATCACGAGCTGTTCGAGCGTCTCGGGGTGGTCGGGCTCGAGCCGCAGGGCTTTTTCCCAGATCCGTCCGGCTTCATCCTTGCGCCCGGCCCGATCGAGTCCCTTGCCGAGCAGCAGGAGGTCCTCGGCGCGGAGCGCCTCGGTGCCGAGCCTGGCGAACATGGCATTGGCCTCGGCGTCACGGCCGAGCCGGGCCATCGAGCGGGCCAGCAAGCGCCGGGCCTCGATGTCGTTCGGCTCCGCCTTTAATCGCCGCCGAGCCAGGTCTGCCGCCCGAGTCCAATCACCGTGGGCGTAGGCGGCCTCGGCGCCCAGGCTGGCCGAATCCGAGGCGCGACGCCGCGCATGCCAGGCGAAGGCCAGACCGGCAAGGACGAGCGCGACGCCGGTGCCGATCAACCAGACGCGTACTCGTGAGGCCATCGTCAACATTCTGATCCCCAGGTCCTTCAGACTTTCCAGCTCGGCTCCGGCCTCAAGTAGGTCGGGCATTCCTGCCCGACTCCGTCCGGTCCCGGCCTCAAGTCGGTCGGGCATTCCTGCCCGACTCCGTCCGGTCCGGGCCCAAGTAGGTCGGGCATTCTTGCCCGACTCCGTCCGATCCGGGCCCGCTTCGGGCAGGAATGCCCGACCGACTTTGTCGGGCAGGAATGCCCGACCGACTTTCGGGATGGAAGGCCGTGTTTAACCGGATTATAGGCTTCGCCGGGGGGCCAGCTTCTTCGGAACCGCCCCGAAGACCAGGGCCAGTCCTCGGAGCTTCGACAAAGACCGGCGGCCACGGGGTTCTTCTCGATGTAGTCGATGATCCGGAACATTTCGTCCTCATCGCGCGACCAGTGGTCGTAGGACTCATCCTGCCAGAACTCACGGCCGCACGCATCGTGAAGGCGGTTGATCCGGTAGGCCGTATATCCCTTCAGGATTCGGGTGATCTCAACGAGGGCCTGGCGGGGTGTCAACAAGACGTGCACGTGATTCGACAGGACGCACCAGGCAAAGAGATCGTACCGATCCCCTGCGCCGAAGAGGATGGCGTCCTCGACGATGCCGGCCGACTGCGGGTCCTTCAGGTGCATGGGGCCATCGGCGGCCAGGTCGAGGAATCGATCGGCGGCCGCGAACATCAGCTTGCTCTCGCGGAGCCGCCGCTGGGCGTCGGTTTCGCCGGCGCGGGGAGTTTGATTCCGCAATCGCTCACGCTCCCGCAGCAATCCCTCAACGGCCGCCTTCGGCATCGCCCCCTTGAGATTCCACGTCACGAAGATCGGAAACCCAGCAGGGACCACGTGGGGCAGGTGTCGAGTGTAGTGCCGCTCGATGGCCATGAGTCCGTCGGGCTTTCCAGCCCGGTCCGTCGTAGGTCGGGCACTCTTGCCCGACTCCGTCCGAAGTAGGTCGGGCATTCGTGCCCGACTCCGTCCCGTCCGACCCGGTCCGCGTCGGGCAAGACTGCCCGACCGACTTGAGGCTACATCCTCGCCGCGCCCTGGCCCAGGCGGCCCGACTCGCGCTCGGCCCAGCGGCCGGGGCCCCGCTCGCCCAGTGTCCGGACCTCGCGGCGGTAGTGCCCGGGGGTCTGGCCGGTCTCACGCTTGAAGACCACGTTGAAGTACTCGACATGCTGATACCCCACCAGCTCGGCGATCCGGTGGACCGGGTGGTCGGTCTCGGCCAGTAACTGCCTGGCCCGGCCGAGCTGCACGGCGCGGATCTCCGACTGCGGCGAGCGCCCGAGGTGATAGCGGAAGTTCCGCTCGAGGGTCGACCGTGAAATCGCCACGTGATCGAGCACGTCGGCGACCGTGATCCCGCGGCAGGCGTTCTCGCGGATGAAGCGGACGGCCAGGGCGAACTGCGGATCCCCGACCAGGAGCACGTCGGTGGACCGCCGGGTGGTCACCCCCGACGGCGGGACGAATCGTTCCTCGAACCCGGCCCGCTCGCCGCCCATCAGCCGGTCCAGGAGCGCCGCCGCCTCGTAGCCGATCTGGTCGATGTTGGGTACGACGCTGGAGAGCGGCGGGCTGCAGATCTCGCAGAGGAGCGCGTCGTCGTCCACGCCGATCACCGCGACCTCCTCGGGGACCTTCAGGCTGAGCGTCTGACACGCGTTCAGCACCTCGATCCCGCGGACGTCGTTGCAGGTCATGACCCCGACGGGCCGGGGGAGCCGCTCCAGCCATCGGCCGATCCGGACCCGCTCGTCCTCGCGCACGTGGGCCCCGGGCCCCAGCCAGGGCGATTCGTACACATCCGCCGTGTATCCGGCGTCGGCCAGCGCCGCGAGGAAGGCCTCGGTCCGCCGGGAGGCCCACAGCTCGCCGGAGAACGCGCAGCAGGCGAACGATCGGCAGCCGCGCTCGAGCAGGTGCTCAGCCGCCAGCCGACCGATGGCGCGGTCGTCGGAATTGATCCGCGGCAGGCCGAACGGGAGCCGGCGATCGCTCAGGTCCACCGCCGCCAGCCCCAGCTCGATCAGGGTCTCGGCGACCCGCGGGTCGCTCCAGCGCGAGAGCACGCCATCCCCCCGCCATGTCCGCAGCCAGGCGGGGGGAACCGTATCCACCTCCCGCTGCTCCAGGTAGATCGACCAGTTGCGGTGAGACCGCAGGTAGCGCGTGATCCCCTGGAGCAGTTGACGCCCGTAGACGGTGGACGTCTCGATCATCACGGCGACGCGTGGTGGTGGGATCATCGACCGCCATCCTCGCCGACCCGGCCGGTGCGGAGCCCCGAGACGGGGCCAATCCGACATCAACGCCCCCGTCTGATAAAGAATCTTAACCCGCGGCCCTCGGATTCTCAACGCATTAACGGGGATCACACAGTACATTAACGGGTTCACGCAGTCTGACAAGGGATCTCAATCTGGAATACTCTTGTTCTCATTGTCGATACGACGGCGAAGACGTAAGGTTACGTTGCATTATCTAGCGGTCAGCGAACCTCCCTCCCGATCAGGCGGTCGTTCGTGCCGGGGAGTGGCGGAGCGGTGTCCGCGAGCCGTTCTATCTCAGGGTCGACGATCATCCAGAACAAATGACACCGGAGGCTCGAACCTCCTGGGAGATGTGACGGTTATGCCGTGCCCCGGGCGTCACGATGACCCGAGGCCCGGCGTATCCCTCTTATCTGACTCGGGGTCGTGCGCCGAGACCGTTCATTCCCCGGGATGGGGAGCGAGCGTCCGGGCTCGAGCCCCGAGATTCGGGCGGTGAAGCCCCCGGAAACCGCGCCACGAAGCCGGGCTTGGATTCGCGTGGAGGGTCAACATTCCGATGAGCGAGAGACGGAGAGTGTCGTGGGATCGGCCGGCCGGGGTCCTGGCCATCGTCCTGACTCTGGGCCTGGCCGGGTGCGGTGACGGACTGGGGACCTCCGGGAAATCCGCGGCCTCGGCGGACCTGCAGTCGCCGGCCGCCCCCCCCGTGGCGACGAAGGGCAGGACCAAGGCCAAGCTCTCACCGGGCGGCGATCAGGGTGTCCGAGAGCGGTGGAACAAGAAAAAGGAGCAGGCCCCGGACAAGTCCTAAGGCCGCCACCGGGCCCTCGACCATCCGTGCCCAACACGGGGCGAATGCCCGCAACATCCCCCCGCAGCGATGCCGCGGGGGATGACCGACTGTAGCCGGCGGAGCCGCGAAGACACCGACGTCATCCGGCCGTTTTCGTCCAACTTCGATCCGTTCTTCTTTCCGATCTGCCCCGGCGGTCCCGTTCGGGATCGGCTCGCGATCTCGTCCCGGCGGCCGCGCTTCCAGGTGACTGTTTCGCGTCATTCTCGGGAATCGTTTCATCGTTCCGCGACAAGAAGGGAATGGAACATGAGGAGTCGAGCCCACCACGGGTCCGCTCGATTCGGCTTCACGCTGATCGAGCTCCTGGTCGTCATCGCCATCATCGCCGTGTTGATCGCCCTGCTGCTGCCGGCCGTGCAGGCGGCCCGCGAGGCCGCCCGGCGCGCCCAGTGCGTCAACAACCTCAAGCAGCTCGCCCTGGGCGCCATGAACTACGAGAGCGCCAACGGCACGTTCCCCATGGGCGACTCCATGGGTCGGAACTGGCAGAACCTGCAACTCGTCCGCCAGGACGCTGGCCATTTTCTCCGGACCACGCAGTACTTCGAGCAGACCAACATCTTCAACGCGTGGAATAGCAGCGTCATGCCGTATGAGTACCCGAACAGCACCGTGAATGGGTTCGGGCTCAGCGTCCTGTGGTGCCCCAGCGACGGGATCATCGCCGGCCTTCGCTGGCCCGGCTCGCCGGGCGACGGCTGGGATTGCTCGCCGATCCCCATGACCTACAGCAGCTACGCCGGCAACCTCGGCTGCCTGATCTACCAGTGGAACGACCCGCAGCTCAATATGTCGAAGGGCATCTTCGCCCACAACGGTAATGGCCCGGCCGGCGGGATTGCCAACTTCACACCGGTCCGGATCGCCAGCATCACCGACGGTACCAGCAACACGTTCATCTACGGCGAACACGCCCACTCCGAGATGGCCTCTCAGAACGGCGATATCTACGGGTACAACTGGTGGACCTCGGGCGATTACGGCGATACGACGTTCTGCTCGATCTTCCCGCCCAACTTTTTCAAGAACGACCGACAGTCCCTCAACAGCGGTGCGGCTACCATCGTACCCCGCCAGTCCAACTTCGCCGACACGTCCACCAGCATGCATCCCGGCGGCGCCAACTTCGCCTTCTGCGACGGGTCGGTCAAGTTCATCAAGAACTCGATCAACTCGTGGAATCCGCGGGCGATCACGGCCGCCTGGACGTCGAGCCCCCAGGGCAACATGTTTGTCTACAATACCAACGGCCAGATGCAGGGCGTCTACCAGAACCTCTCCACCCGCAACGGTGGCGAGGTGGTCTCGGCCGACGCCTATTGATTCTTCGGAGTCGGTCGGGCAGGAATGCCCGACCGACTCCCGACCGATTCGAAGTAGGTCGAGCATTCTTGCCCGACTCCGGCCCGGGCGGATTCGGGCCGGAGTCGGGCAGGACTGCCCGACCTACTTCAGATCCTTCCCCTCCTCGATGACGAGGATGCGGTCGGCGGACAGGCCGGCCCATGACTGGATGGCCCCCGACGGCCAGCGGACCTCGAGCCGTTCCACCTCGGCCGAGTTACCAAGGCCGAACCAGAGTCGCGGGTCATGGGCCGACAGGTAGCCGGTCCCGCTCGTCAGTCGCCGGACGATGGTGCGCCCGCCGGCGCGGCAGGTCACGCGGGCTCCGACCGGCGTCCGGCCCGAGCGCGTCCCTCGGAGCCGTAGCCCGAGCCAGTGGCCGCCCTCGCCTCGGTTCCACCAGAGCGCGGTCGGGGCATCGCGATGGACGACCACCAGGTCGACGCGACCGTCGTTGTTCAGGTCGCCGGCGGCGGCTCCCCGGCCCACGACCGGGCGGTCGAAGCCGTCGGATGAGGGCCCGGCCAGCTCGAACCGCCCGCGCTCCCGCCCCCAGAAGAACTGCGGCGGCTGGGCCATCGGGCTGTTGGCCCAGGGCCGATGATCGACGTGCCCGTTGGCCACGAACAGGTCGGGGCGTCCGTCGTTGTCGGCGTCGAGGGCGGTGTCGCCGAAGCCCGTCCGCGGCCGGCTGGGAGCATCCAGCCCCGCGCCGAGCGAGGCGTCGACGAACTGCATCCCGCCCAGGTTGCGGAAGAGGGTGTTCGACTCGTTGACCAGGTTGGTGATGAACAGGTCGATCCGACCGTCGCCGTCGAGATCCTCGGCGACGACGCCCATGCTGGCCGTCGCGTCCCCCGACCCATTCGTGGCGATGCCGGCCTCGAGCCCGATCTCCTCGAAGTGCCAGCCGCCGCTGTTCCGGTAGAGGAAATTGGGCGTCCCGTCGTTGGCCACGAAGATGTCGAGCTTGCCGTCATCGTCGAAATCCGCGATCGCCAGACCCAGGCCGCGGCCGCCCGCGTCGACGAAGCCGGCCGCGCGGCCCGCCTCGGTGAAGGTGCCGTCGCCGTTGTTGCGAAACAGCAGATCGGCCTGGGGCTGGTACACCGACGGGGTGCAATGGATCGGATGGCCCGCGTTATCGCGGCAGATCCGCCGGTCATCGGGCGTGACGTCCAGGTAGGTCACGACGACGAGATCGAGGTCGCCGTCGCCGTCCAGGTCGCCGAAACCCGCCGCGGTGCTCCAGGCGTCGCTGGACACCCCGGCCGGGGCCGTGACGTCCTCGAAGCTCCCGTCGCCGCGGTTCCGGTAGAGCACCGTGCCCCGGTATCCGGTGACGAACAGGTCGTCGTCGCCGTCGTTGTCATAATCGCCCACCGCGCAGCCCATTCCGTATCCCTTCCCTCCGACACCGGCCGTCGCCGTTACGTCGCGGAAGGTCCCGTCGCGCTGGTTGCGGTACAGGACGTTGGGATGCGGCGGATCCCTGGGATCGACGGGCAGCCGGCATCCGTTGACGAGATAGACGTCCAGCCAGCCGTCGCCGTCGAAGTCGATCAATCCCACGCCGCCGCCCATGGTATCGGCGATGAACAGGCGGTCGCCGCTCGCCCCGCTCTCGTAGAAGTACCTGATCCCCGCGGCCTCGGCGCCCTCGCGGAACGGCGGAGCGGCGATCGCCTTCGATCCCGTGGCCGACGTTTCGACCCCCGCTCGATTCGCAGCGGCCCCTCGCGCTGCGGGGCGGGGATCGGCCAGGGCGATCGGCAGTTGCTCGGTCGACGAGCGGAGCTGCGCCAGCCGGGCCGCCAGGTCCTTCCGCGAGGGATCGAGTTTGAGCGCCTGCTCGAGCCAGGCGGCCGCCTCCTCGACGAGGCCGGCGTCGGCGCAGAGTCCGCCCAGCCGGGCGAATTCCTCGGGGTCCGGCTGGCGAGTGGTTCGCCGGAAGCGGCGGTGCTCGCGGCGTACGGCGCCCAGGCTTTCCTCGATCCGCCGGGCCTGGTCGAGGTGCTGCCGGGCCGGGCTGGATTGACCGCGCCGGTTGAGCGCCTCGCCGAGGCGAAAGTGGGCCTCGCGATTCCGTGGGTTCAACGCCGTCGCGCGCTCGAGCGAGGCGACCGCGATGTCCGGCTGCCCGGTCGCCTCCTCGATCCGCCCGCGGTACAGCCACCACTGCGCGGCGTCCGCGGGCCGCTCGGGGATCGGGCCGAGGACCTCGGCGACGTCGAACGACCGGCCGAGCACCAGGAGGCATTCGGCCAGGGCGAACCGGCCGGCGGGGTCGTTGACGAGCGCCGAGGCGGCCGCCTGGAGATGCGACACGGCCTCGGCGGCGCGGCCCTGATAGAGCAGCCACATCCCCCAGGCGCGGAGCAGCAGCGGATCGTCCGGCGTGCGGGCGGCGAGCAGTTCCAGCTCGCGCCCCAGGCCGCGGACATCCGGCTCGGTCACCTGCTCCAGCACGAGATCCGCGAGAGTCTGCGGCTCCTCATCGATCCGATAGAGCTCCCAGAGGACGGCCCGCATCTCGGCCGTGCGCATCTGGAGGCCGAGCAGGTAGACCAGGTTCCGTCGAGGATCGGCCGCCCTGGGGTCGCGTTCGGCGACGCCGCGGAAGATCCGTTCGGCGTCGGCGGCCCTCCGGTCCATCACCGCGAGCCGGCCCAGCACCATCTGGGCCCGCGGCCAGCTCGGATCGTCCGGCCGGACGGAGCGGAGCAGCTCGGCGGCCGCGTCGCGGCGGTTTTCCCGAACTTCGATATCCGCCAGCAGGATCCGCGATTCGCCGTGCTCGGGATGCACGCCGATGAACCGCTCGAGCTTCGGACGGAGCGCCGACCATCGTCTCGCCCGGGCGAGGGCCTCGATCTCGGCCCATCCCGCCGGGCTGGTGTGCGTCTTCGAACGAACGGTGTGGAGGATCCAACGGCCCGCCGCCATCCCGATCATTACGAGCGCGAGCACCAGCAAGGCGTTGCGTCGTGCCCGCGTCGACTCGAGCCACCGCGCCATCGCAGGGTTCCTGTCCCGGGGCCGATCTCTTCCTCGGTCGCCGCTACCAGCTTACTCGGGATCGCCGCCATCCGCCATCGTCGGCGCGCGCGATCGATCCCGCGGCGTCCGGCGGAGCCTGCGGACAGAGAGTCTCTCTCGGAAGCCCACGAAGTGGGTGTCAGGACGTAGCCGGGGGGCGTCAGCCCCCCGGGCCGCCATGCGACCCCTCATCTCCCTGACATCTGTATCACCCTCCCGGCCGCGACCCCGCCCGGCGGGGTCGCGGCCGGGAGGGTCCGTCGCGAGCATTTGGTGTGTGAGGCGGCGGTCCGCCCCCGGGGGGCTGATGCCCCCCGGCTACGTTCGATCGCCCCCTGACGGGGGCTCA
>DAIDHB010000116.1 GCA_027452145.1 Planctomycetales bacterium | reverse complement strand
ACGCCTGATTCAACGCCTGCGGGAGCGAAACGCCGATCGCGTGCGTGCCACTAGCGGCGGCATTCCTCCGCGGAGGGCACCTCGGCCGGTCGCCGCCGAGGTTCTGCAATCCGCCGAGCGCGCTCTCGGGTTCGAGCTCCCGGAGCTGCTGCGCGCGATTTACCTGGAAGTGGGAAACGGCGGCTTCGGTCCCGCGTACGGCCTCGTCGGCATGAAAGGGGGGGCGAAGCGGAACGGACGCACGCTCGAAACGGTCTACCGCGATCTGGCGGGGCTCGAGCAAGAGAACTCCGTCTGGCGCTGGCCCGAAGGTCTGCTCCCGCTGGCTGATTACGGATGCGGTATGTGGTCCTGCGTCGATTGCGCCTATCAGAAGCTGCCCATGATCATGTGGGATCCGAACAACCTGGACTCGGAGCTCGACGGCGCGGAGGCCCGGCTCAACTGGGGCAACTCGTTCTGGGACCAGCGGCGGTCGCTACGAACATGGCTGGAAGGTTGGCTGGCGGACGAGCCAGAGCCGGAGCCAAACTGGCCCAGCGGTGCCTGGACGAGGAGACGGCTGAGGTTCAGGCTGCCGAAGTGAGTGGGACGGCTTGCGCCGAATCCTCCGTTCGACGGTAAAAGACGCGGAAAGAAGGACACTCCTCGCCGAACACCACCTGGTTCGAGCCCGGCATGGGCGGATCGCTCGGGCTGGGCGGTGTTCGGCGAGGAGTAGCCGAAAACCTCCTTCAAGTCCCTGTCGACCATGGTCTTGCGGAGGGACCGCGGTGGTGTTGAGCGAGAGGTCTCAAAAGAAAGCGGTTCGAAGATGGCTTCGGAACAGGACTCGTCTCTCCTTGCCGCCGTGCTCGATTCGTGGGATCGGAACTGCCGGGCTCTGATCAATCTGCTCCGGCTGATCCCCGCCCACGCGCTCGACGCTCGCGTGAGAGAAGGGAGCCCGACGGTTTCCCAGATGTTCTCGCACATGCACCACGAGCGGATGATCTCCGTGCTGGAGAACGCGCCGGAATGCGCCGGCGAAGTTCCCGAGGAGGAGTGGAAACACGAGGCCGACCCCGATCGCCTCGCCGAGTTACTCGGCGAGAGCGGGCGGCGCGTGCGCGACGCCGTCGTCGGCCGGCTGGAGGCGAACCGGCCGCTGGACCGCGATTACGCGCATCCAATCCAGTTGCTCCAGTTCCTGACCTTCCACGAGGGATACCACCATGGGCAGATCCGGTCGGCCCTCAGGTCGGCCGGCTGCCAAATCACCGACGACGAGGCCGGGCCCGTCATCTGGGACGTCTGGAAGGGGCGGTAAGCGAGCAGAACCACGAGGGGACATGCACCGACACTGACGACGGCCGGTCAGCGCAGGGCAGGCCAGGACCCGTTCCGGCTCATCTCATCCTCGGGACGCGGCGGCCGGGCGGTTCTTGCGATAGGTGGTCAACCACTGCGAAAGCCGCTCGTTGGCCTCGGGGGTCAGGTCGCAGTGCAGCTCGTTGCGCTGGTTGAAGAACTGGACCTCGCCGCACTCCAGGCAGACCAGGGCCCGGGTCATCGCCTCGCCGCTCTTCCATTCGACGCAGTAGTCGGGGTGGTAGCCGCCGCAGCGCTTGGTGGCCCGGTAGCGCTGGAACGATCGGGCATCGGCGAGCAGCTTGGTCAATCGCTGCCGGTCCGATTCCTGGGGGGCCAACCGCTCGTCGTAGAAGAGGAAGCCGTGCAGGCCGATTGTCTTCTTCTGTTTCATCTCGCTCTCCCGCACCTGGGGCTCCCAGAACTCGCTGGGGAGCCCCTCGTAGAGGGCGATTTCGCCGGTTTTCGGCAGGCCGTCGAGGATCGGTCGGAGCTTGGCGAAATCCTTGCTGACCGGCTTCGGCGGCTCCTGCACGACCGGGGCCTCCGGGGGTCGCGAGCATCCGACGAACAGGACGGCGGTCAACATCAGCCAGCGACGGCGCGGGGCCATGGACATTGCCTCCGGGATGGTTACCGGTCGAAGGGGGTTTTCGATCAATAGCTGCCGATGATCTGCCCGTCGTTCCTGACGGCGAGCAGGTTGAGGATCGGCATGCTGGTCGAGTTCTTCAGGGCCACCACGTGGCCATCGGAGAAGGCGAACTGGCAGATGCCGGGGTGGTAGCTGCCGAACTTGCAGTGCCAGGGGCCGTCCAGGTCGTAGAGGTTCTGTCCCAGGTTGAACTTCGGCAGGCCGGCGATCCGGTTGTAATTGCGGGGGAAGTCGCCGTTGTAGATCGAGCCGTCGCCCCACGACGGCCCGCTCTGGCCGAACTTGCTCAGGGGGACGTGCTTCTCGCCGACGAGGAACGTGTTGCTCGTCCCGTCGGTGATGTCGCGCAGGCGGGTCTGCGACTGAGAGTTGACCAGCATGTTGCTGGCGTTGACCTGCGAGCTGGCCTGGCACATCGCGCCATAGCAGAGGGGATTGTCCACGATCGCGCCGGCGAACTGGCCGCCGTTGGCGGCGTAATCGCCCAGGGCGCCCGGGTATTGCTGGGTGTCGGGGAGGCCGGTGCTCGAGACCTCGTACTGCGTGCTCAACTGCGGCGGCGAGCGCCTCGTCGGGCAGTAGAAGACCTCGAGCTGCGCGGTCTGGACCGTCGTGCCCTGGAGGTAATAGGTGTTCGTCAGGTTCCAGCTATTGTAGAGAGGCCCCTGCTCGAGGAAGGGGAGGATCTGGACGAACCAGGTGGCATGCTGCGGGCCGAGGCGGCTGGAAGGGAGGGATTGCTGCGAGATCTCGAAGTTGTGGATCGCCAGGCTGATCTGCTTGAGGTGGTTGTTGCAGGCGATCCTCCGGGCCGCCTCGCGGCTCTGCTGCACGGCGGGCAGGAGCAGGGCGATCAGGACCGCAATGATCGAGATCACGACGAGGAGCTCGATCAGGGTAAAGGCGGCACGCCTGCGGCGCGGGTGGCACTTCATGGTTCTGGACCCTGTGGGAGCGGGATTCCGTTCTCGGAGATTCGCCGGGTCGTCTCGACTTGTGGAGACGCGTCACATATTCAAACCGATCCTCGCGCCAGACTCAACTATTAACCGGTTCGTTGCGCGGCGATGTCGGGAGATCTCGGCGAATCGGTGACGTCGGTGGCCGGGTCATGCCGGATGACACCCGGCGACTCACGTCGCCGGTTCGCCCGGGACAGGACCCGGCGACTCACGTCGCCGGTTCGCCAGGATCCAGGGCGAGGCACGGCCAGGTCAGCCCGCGGGGTACTGGAGGACGATGATGTTGATGTCGTCGGAGGGCCGGCCGGGTGAGGTGTGGCGGCTGAGGGCCTCGTCGACCTGGTTGAGGATCTCGGTCGGATCGGCGCCGTGGTGGGTCTGGAGCAAGGTCTTGAGGCGCTCCTCGCCGAAGAGGACGTCGGCGGGGTCCATGGCGTCGGTCAGGCCGTCGGTGTAGATGACCAGGGACTCGCCCGGCTGGAGGCGGTCCGAGCCGCCCGCCGTGCCGTCGACCATGCCGATGCCGAGCATCCCGGGGTTCGACTGGAGCGTCCGCGGGCCGTTCGGCCCGACGATGATCGCCGGCGGGTGGCCGACCCCGGCGTAGCGGACCAACCCGGTCTCCTCGTCGGCGATCAGGTAGAAGCCGGTGCAGAAATAGCCCTCGGGGAAGTACTGCTCGGTGGCGACGTCGAGGCCGGCCAGCAGCTCGCCCGGCTCGAGCACCGCGATCGTCAAGGGAGCGGCCAGCGCCTTGACCATGCCCGAGAGCATCGCCGAGTTGACGCCGTGGCCCGAGACGTCCGCCACCAGGATGCCCAGGCGGTTGTTGTCCAGCCGGTAGATGTCGTACACGTCGCCGCCGAGCTGGTTGGCGGGCGTGTAGCGCACGGCCAGGCGAAGTACGCCCCGCGGCTTGGGCGGGCGAGGCATCAGCGCGAGCTGGACTTTCCTGGCCAGCTCGAGCTCGAAGGTCAGCTTCTTGTGAGCTGCCTCGAGCATGCGGTTGCGCTCGGCGAGGGTGGCGTTCAGGTCGCGGATCCTCAGGTGGGCCTCGATCCGCTTGAACATCTCGCGGAAGTCGTCGGGGCTCTTGGGCTTGAGGATGTAGTCGTCCGCCCCGGCCTCGAGGCCGGCGACCTTGGCGTCGATCTCGGCCAGGGTGGTAAGCATCAGGATGGGGATCGTGCGCAGGTCCTTGTCGGCCTTGATCGCGCGACAGAGGCCGGCGCCATCCATTTCGGGCATCTCGTAGTCGGTCAGGATCAGGTCGGGGCGGGGCTCCTCGGCGGCGCGGGCGAGCCCCTGCTGGCCGTCGTTGGACGTGAAGATCTCGTAGCCCTCGTCCTGGAGCTTCATCGACAGCATCCGGCGCATGGTGGAGCTATCTTCGACCAGCAAGATGCGGCGCGATGCCATCGGCGCGTTCCCCCGATTCTCCAGCGGCGGCCGAGTCCACTCCGGTGGACCGATTCTCCGCCCGACGATCCGCTCGTCCCGCCTCGCGACCGCCCGGTGTACGGCGAGTTTCCCGCCGGCCGGACGGCGCACCCACCCATCGACCGGCCGCGAACGGCCGCCGGGAGATGCGAGGCTCCTCGGTCACTTCCCGCGATCAGGTATCACGATACGATGCCGAAGGCCCGGGTGTCCAGGGCCATCGAAGGCCGCTCGCGACCGAGGAAAGCCGGCCTTGCGGGCTCCGATCCGATCAGGCGGGGCGCGGGCCCACGGCGGCCGTCCCGGCGGGCGGCGAGGCCGGACGGGCCGGCGGCAGGCAGCAATCGACCGGACAGACGTCGTGGTTCGGCCCGAACCTGCCGACGGCCCGTCGCGGAGAGCCCGGCGATCCCGCGATTCGCTCGGCGATCAGCTCGCGCAGCATCCCCACGAACCGGGGGTGAACGCCGACCGTCCCGGCGCGGACGAGGTTCATCCCCAGCTCCTTCGCCAGCATCTGCGCTTCCTCGTCGAGGTCGAACAACACCTCCATGTGGTCGGAAAGGAAGCCGACGGGGTGGACGACCACGTCGTGAACGCCCTGGGTGTTCAGGTCGCGGATGTGGTCGAGGATATCGGGCTCGAGCCAGGGGTCCTGCGGACGGCCGCTACGGCTCTGATACACGAGCTTCCAGTGATCGGCCGGGACGCCGACGGCCTCGGCGACGAGCCGGCAGGTCTCGTCGAGCTGGCGCTCGTAATCGCACTGGCGCGCCATCGAAAGCGGAATGCTGTGCGCGGTGAACGCCAGGCGGACCGAATCTCGACGGTCGGCGGGGATCGCGTCCAGGGCTTCCGTCACCCGGTCGGCGTTGGCGGCGATGAATTCGGGGTGGTTGTAGAACACCCGGATCTTGCCCACGGCCGGCGCGGCGTCGCCGACGGCGGCGCGGGCGCGCTCGACGTCCTCGCGGTACTGGCGGCAGCTCGAATACGAGCTATAAGCGGCCAGTACGAGCCCGATGGCGTGCTTTCGCCCGTCGCGGACCATCTGGGCCATCGTGTCGGCGAGCATCGGGTGCCAGTTACGGTTGCCCCAGTAAATCGGCAGGTCGATGCCGTGGCGATCCAGCTCGGGCCGGAGCGCCTCGATCAGCGCGCGGACCTGGCCGTTGATCGGGCTGACGCCGCCGAAGTGATGGTAATGTTCGGCCACCTCGAGCAGCCGCTCGCGAGGAACGCCGCGACCTCGGGTGACGTTTTCGAGGAAAGGCATCACGTCCTCGCGGGCCTCGGGCCCGCCGAAGCCGACGATCAGGATCGAGTCGTACGATTCGGCCATTTGCGTCGTTCCTCCCTCCGGGTGGCGGTATCCCGACGTTATACGCAAAGGCCGGGGGACGGGAAGGAGGCTGTATCGCCTTGCGAGCTCAGTGGGCCGATGACGGCTGGAGGATTGCCACCACGGCCGAGAGTATCCGGGCGAGCGAGGCCGGAGACAACGTGCCCACCGATCGCACCACCAGGCTGGCACTGGCCGTAAAGAGCTTGCCCGGCCGCACATAGCTGGCCACGAGTAATCCGCCAGCCGTGAAATCCGACGCGTCCAGAGGCATCGCCCGGGGATCGCCGTAGGGACTGCTGGTGATCTGGCAGAGTACCCAGTCGCCCCGGCCAGCATCGGCCAGGCAAACGGCCGGCCGCAGTTTGGTCTGCGACAGGTCGGAAAAAGGAAAGGGAACCAGCACTACTTCGCCGGCTGAAGGTACGACCACGCCGCATCCTCCTCCGGCCTTGACCAGTCGACGGCCAGAGCCGCCTCGGCGAGGAGCGCCGACTCGGCCTGCACGGCGGGGGGCTCGTCGAGAACGGTGACGAGGGCGCGGCGGGGAGAGTCCAGGTGGATTTCGCCGAGCAATCGCACGTGCCCGGTCTCGTCGACGACGGCTTCAACTGTCTGGATCATGGGCACCTCCACGACCATCATACCCTGACCAGGCCGACCAACAATGGACCGAGGTAGCACAGCGTCCGGTCCCAGCCAGGGTCCATCGTATCGCCGGCCGGATCGATGGACAGGCCCAGGTTGGTTCAACCCATCCCATTCTCACCACGCCCGTTCGAGTAGACTCTCCATGTCGACTTGCGTGCAGGGTCGAGGGTTGGTGCGGTGGCAGTGGTCCTGCATGGCGAGGGCGGCGTAGTGGGGGATGCGGTCGCGGCTGAGGCCCTCCAGGTCGCCCAGTCGGCGGGGCAGGGGGAGGCGGATCAGAACCAGCTCCATCAGAGTGACCAGGTGTCCCTCGGCGTCGCCGCTGCGGCCCAGGCCCAGGCGGCGGGCCAGCTCGGCGACGCGGGGCGAGGCGACCGCGCGGTTGAACCGCAGGGCGTGGGGCAAGAGGATCGCGTTGAGCGTCCCGTGATGCACCCGGCCCTCCGAGCCCAGCGCGTGCGACAGCGAGTGAACCACGCCCAGCCCCTTGTGGAAGCTGATCCCGCCGAGCAGGGCCCCCATCATCATCGACGTTCGGGCCTCGAGGCTGGAGCCGTCGTGAACCACGGTCTCCAGACCCTTGAACAGGTGGCGCAGTCCCTCGACGGCGATGCCGTCGCAAATCGGGTTGAAGGTCGTGGAGAGGAAGCTCTCGACGCAGTGGGTGAGCGCGTCCATCCCGGTGGCGGCCGAGAGGACGGGCGAAAGGCCCAGGGTTAACTCGGGGTCGCAGATCGCGGCGCTGGGCAGCAGGTGGGGGCTGAGCGCGATCGTCTTGCGTCCGGTCTGGGGGAGCTGGATCAAGGTGCCGCGGCCGGCCTCGCTGCCGGTGCCAGCCGTCGTGGGGATGGCGACCATCGGCGGCATGTCGGGCCGGATCGGCTCGATGCCGACCCGGGTGAAGTCGTAGTCGACCAGCCGGCCGGGGTGGGTGACGAGCAGGCGGATCGCCTTGGCGCAGTCGATCGGGCTGCCGCCGCCGAGGCCGACGATTCCGTCGCAGCCGGCCTCGCGGTAGACGGCCAGGCCCGACAGGACGTCGTCCTCGGTTGGATTGGCGTGGACGTCGGAGAACACCGTGGCGCGGGCCTCGAACGGCGCGACCAGCGGCTCGACCAGGCCCGCAGCGAGCAGGCCGGCATCCGTGACGAACAGCGGGCGCTTCACCCCGAGCCGCGCCAGCTCGGCCGTCAACGTCGCCGCCGCGCCGACACCGAAGACGATCCGGTTGGGGAAGGTGAAGACCGACGGAGGAGCGGGCGCGAGCGCGGGCGAGGGCCCTGCCGGGGCCGCCGGCGCGGACCCGGCGACCGGGACCGAGGCGATGTCTCCATCAGGCGGCAAGGTCACCATTTGCGAATGCCTCGACGTCAGGGAATGCCCATCCGTGTCGCGACAGGCCGCCGGATCGCGGCACGGCGTCTCGCCCACCAACGCGGCGAATGCCGAACCCCGGGCCTGTTGTTTGGACGTCCCGCCGCCGGTTCGGGTTCGACGGAATCCGGTGATCGTGGCGAAACCGGCCGCCGCCCGGCTCAGCCGTCGGCCGACTCGACCAGGAACTGCATCTCGGCCGCGGCGTGGCCGTCGCCGGCCGACTTCGCCCGGGCGATCCCCTCGCGCAAGATCGTCAGTCCAGGCTCGATCTCGCCGGCCTCGAGATACGACTGGCCGAGTTGCTGGTAGGCGGCGACCTGGCCGGCGGGGTCGTCGGCGATCAGGGCATGAAGCCGCCGGCGGCCCTCGTCGACGTCCCCCTCGCGCAGGCACTGCATCGCCAGCCCGTACCGAAGGAAGGCGTCCTCCGGGCTCTCGGCCAGGCTCTCCTCGAGCATCCGGCGTCGCGGTGTCTTCTCGGCCATGGCTGCTCGCTTGGTCCCTGGAAGCCTGGAGAAGCGGCTCCGGCGTGGTCGTTCCGATGAATGGCGACGCGTCCGGGCCGCCGTGTCCTGCCTCGAAGATTCTACGCTACGCGTCCACGGCCCGTGACGCAATCGTCCGTCTCTCCCCGCAGGGCAAGACAGGCAACCTGGTGGAAGACTGAGGATCATTACGAAAGCAAGGGAAGCTGGGGAACATCGGCTAAGGGCATCTCAAGCCTGCACGGGGGGAGGCCGATCCAAAACAGGTCAGGTGAAGCCACGGGAAATGGCAACGGGAAGCCTGATGGGACGGGAACGGGTGCAGCCTCGGTGGGACGCTGTGAGGACAACGCCGTGCCAACGCCTTCGACCAGTCGGGATGCCGGTTTGACCGGCAGGGTTGCGTTGAGTTGGACGATCGCGCTGGCGGGGGTCCTGGGTCTCGCCGGGATGGCGCGGGCCGGGTCCGAATCGCGGCGGACGCCGATCGTCGAGGCGGTGGACCGGGTGCGCGAGAGCGTGGTGAGCATCTCGAGCGAGAAGAAGGCCGAGTCGCACAGCCGATGGCCCTTTTCGGCCGAGGAGAATCAGCGCCCGCGGGTCAGCGGGATGGGCAGCGGCGTGCTGATTGACCGCCGGGGCTACATCCTGACCAATCACCACGTGGTCGACAAGGTCCAGGGGATCATGGTGCAGTTGTTCGACGGGACGACCATGCCGGCCCGGCTGCTCCAGTTCGACCCGGCGATGGACCTGGCGGTCCTGAAGGTCGACCCGCCACACCCGCTGGCCGCCGTCGAAATGGGGACCTCGTCGGACCTGATGATCGGCGAGACGGTGATCACGATCGGCAACGCGTTCGGGTACGAGAACACCGTCTCGGTGGGGATCGTCAGCGCCTTGCATCGCGACGTGACGCTGTCGGACGACCAGGTGTACCGCAACCTGATCCAGACGGACGCCTGCATCAACCCGGGGAACTCGGGCGGCCCGCTGATCAACATCGAGGGGCGGCTGATCGGGATCAACGTGGCGGTGCGGGCGGGGGCGCAGGGGATCGGGTTCGCGCTGCCGATCGACGAGGTGAAGCGGGTGGCCGGCGAGCTGATGAGCACGCGGCGGCTGGCGATGACCTGGCACGGCGTGGTGGCGATGGAGCAGCAACGCGGGCCGAGGCGGAGCGTGGTGGTGTCGGAGGTGCAGCAGGGGAGCCCGGCGGAGGCCTCGGGCCTGCACCCGGGCGACGAGCTGGTCAAGATCGGCGACCTGGACGTCAACAACGTGATCGACGTCGAGCGGGGCCTGCTCGACGCGAGGCCCGGCCGTCCGTCGAAGCTGAGCCTCCGCCGCGCGGGCAAGGACACCTCGGTGGCGCTCGACGTCCGGCCGCTGCCGGGCCGAGTCAGCACGCCGGCCGGCTCGACCGACGAGGTCGTGTGGAACCTGCTGGGCGTCAAGACGCTCCCCGTGACGAATGAGTACGTCGCGGCCGTGTCGTCGAAGCTCCGCGGCGGGCTTTACGTCCAGGCGGTGCAGCCGGGCAGCCCGGCGGCCGGAGCGGCCCTCCAGAAGGGGGACATCCTGCTGGGGATCAAGGTCGGCAGCCGGCACTGGGAGACCATCCGCCCGGACAACATCCTGTACGTCCTCCGCCAGCCCGAGACGGCGCAGACGCAGAGCGCCCTGCTCTACGTCGTCCGTAAGAACGAGGTCCAGCCGCTGAAGATCAGCCTGGGCGGGAACATCACCTCGGCCGGCGTGAGCCGCTGAGCGACCGGATCGGGCTGGACCGCCTCGCCTCGACGGCGCCCGCCTGATCCGGGCCCGCGAGGCCGTCGGGGCCGGCCGGACATGGTCGAGTTCGGGAAAATCGCAGCAGCAAGAGCCTCCCCCGTTGCCTGTCAACAGCAATTTGCGGAATAATCAATGGATTTCGCGTGGCGGGCGGCGATCGACCGCGGCTTGCCGGGGCGACGAGAGGCGCGTCGCGACCGCCATCGGGGATGCGGTCTGATCGTTTGCCCTCCGCCTCCGATCCGACGTGCGAGGGGCGGATCGTTCAGGGACCGGCCGGTCGAGCGCCGGGACCCATTGGGCGGTGCGCCCGGAGGATCAGCACCCATGGTCGAACCCGCCGGCAATCAGGACATCGTGATGGTGGAAGACCCGCCCGAGGATCCCGAGGACGAGCTGCCGAGCCATGCCGTCGTCATCATCTTCGCGGTCTTCTTCGAGGCGGGCCTGGCGCCGTTCTCGCTCATCCTCGGCTGGCTGCTCGGCCACCCGCCGCTGAAGGGCTTCGCCTGGCGGCTGGCGGACGCCGCCTGGGGGACGGCCGCCGCGGTCCCGCTGGTCATCCTCTTCCTGGCGATGCTCCGCTGGCCGGTCGGGCCGCTGCGGGCCGTCCGCGAATTCTGCGAGGAGGAGGTGGTCCCGCTGTTCCGCGACAGCTACTGGTCGGAGCTGGCGTTGATCTCGCTGTCGGCCGGGGTCGGCGAGGAGATGCTCTTTCGCGGCGTGTTCCAGGCGTCGCTGACCGACTGGGTGGGCATGGCCTGGGGCCTCGCCCTGGCGAGCATCCTCTTCGGCGTGCTGCACCCGATCTCGTTCTCCTACATCGTCATCGCCGCCTTCCTGGGCCTGTACCTCGGGGCGATCTGGTATTTCAACGGCAACCTGCTCACCGTCATGGTGACGCACGCGCTGTACGACTTCGTCGCGCTGGGCTACCTCATCAAGCGGCTCGACCGGCCGCCCGCTGATGCCTGAACAGGTCCTCGCCCGCGGGGGGAGTCCGGTGGGCATCGCCCATCGGCGACGGCCGGTGTTCGAGCCGGCTCGCTGCCCGCCGTCGCGGGCGCACGGGATGATTTTGCCGGCGGTGTCGGATATGCTGGCGGCGGGCTGGCCGACCGCCCGGTGCCGTGCGGCCCGGGCTCGCGGCGACCGGCGGAATCTCATCCTTGCGCAGGGGTTGAACAGGTATGGAGGGGACGATGAAAGGGACGGCAGGGAGCCTCCGCGGCGCGGGCCGGTGGCGTTGCGCGCGGGTGTCCGCACTCCTCGTCGCGGCGGCGATGCTCGCCGGCCCGGCGGCCGCGGCGCCTGCCGCCGAGGTGCTGCGCTGGAAGTTCCGGCCGGGCGAGACGTTGAAGTTCTCGGTCGAGCAGAAGGTCGTCATGAGCACCAAGGGGGCGGAGGTCGAGCGGAAGTCGACCCGGACCCACACGCTCGATTTCACGTGGAAGGTCCTGAGCGTGGACACCTCCGGCGAGGCCGAGATCACCCATCGGATCGAGCGGATCCGGCTGAAGTCGGAGGAGCCTCCGCTGGCCACCTTCGACTTCGACTCGGCGTCCACCGCGCCGCCGCAGCCCGGCTTCGAGGGGCCGACCCGCGAGCTGAAGTCGCAGGTTGGCGCCGAGTTCACCTTCAAGATGAAGCCCGACGGCGAGATCACCGACATCAAGCTATCCGAAGAGACCCTCAAGCACCTGCGCGAGACCGCCCCGCAGGGCGCCGGCGAGGCGATCACCGAGAAGTCGATCAAGGATTCGCTGATCCAGGCCAGCCCCCCGGCCTTCCCACAGGAGGCGGTCGAGCCCGGCAAAACCTGGACGGCCAGGCCGGCGCGGCTGCCGCTGCCGTTCGCCATCCTGGTGATGGACAAGACCTTCACCTACCAGGGAAGCGACTCCGGTTCGCCCAACGTTCGGCTCGTCGGGATCGAGGTCTCCGCGAAGACCGAGCCGATCGAGGGCGCCGACATCAAGGCCGCCATCCGCAAGCAGGAGGGGAAGGGGTCGTTGACCCTGGACTCCGAAGCCGGCAAGGTCACCAGCGTGCGGATGAGCCAGAAGTTCGAGATGGCGATCACGTTCATGGGGCAGACCGTCGAGCAGACGACCGAGATGACCTCGGCGATGACCCTGAAGCCCTGAGAGGCCCGGCAAGGAGGGGAATTCACCGCGAAGGATGACCTGGAGCCCGAGATTCGCCGCGATGAACGGCTTGAGGACCCGAAGTTAACCGCGAAAAACGCGACAGGGAGGGAAAGCCCGCCCATGGCATTGGGACCGGCATCCGATCCCGTTCCCTTTTTGCGTTTTTCGCGTTTTTCGCGGTGAAACTCTTCGAGGAATCGCCGTCGATTCGCCGGGTACGACGCGGTTTCCTTCGTCCTTCCTGGAGAGAGACCGGCGCCTTACAGGGTCGGGGAATGTCCCCATTTCTTATCGCCCGTTCGGCGGGCCCGACAGGATCGGGGCGTCCGGGGCACGGCCGGGTTCGACCTCCGGCTTGCCCGTGCCGATCCCGTGCTTGCGGAGCTTGCTGAAGAACGTGCTCCGCGGCATGGCGAGCAGCCGCGCGGCGATCGTCTTGTTCCCCCGGGCCTCGACCAGCGCATCGAGCAGCCGCTGGCGCTCGTACTCGGCGTGCTCGGAGTCCTCATCGGTCGGGTCGTCGGCCACGATCGGGGGCCGCTCGACGGGCGCGGGCCGATCCGTCGCCGACGGGCGGCCGCTGCCGACGGACGGCAGGGGTGGAGCGGCCTTCGCCGCGGCCGAGGCCGCGGGACGCCGGCGGCCGGGGCGCCCTCGCGTCGGCGACGGCAAACGAGGCCGGAGCCCACGGCGCCCGCCGGGACGCACCTCCGCCGGCAGGTCGTCGATCGTGACGGCCGGGCCGTCCGCCAGGACCACCGCGCGCTCCAGCACGTTCTCCAGCTCGCGGATGTTGCCGGGCCAGTCGTGGGCGACCAGCGCCTCGACGGCCTCGGGGTCGATGTGCGTCACGGGCTTGCCCGTTCGGCGGGCGTGGACGTGCAGGAAGTGCACCGCCAGCTCGAAGACGTCCTCGCGCCGCTCGCGCAGGGCGGGAGTGCGCAGGCAGATCACGTTGAGGCGGTAATACAGGTCCTCGCGGAACCGACCCGCGCGGATCAGGGCCTCGAGGTCCTGGTGGGTGGCCGCGAGGATGCGGACGTCCACGGCGATCGACTGCGAGCTGCCGACTCGCTCGAACGACATCTCCTGGAGCACGCGCAGGAGCTTCGTCTGGACCTCGAGGTTAATGTCGCCGATCTCGTCGAGGAACAGGGTGCCGCCGTTGGCCTGCTCGAACCGGCCAACGCGGTCGCGGTCGGCGCCGGTAAAGGCGCCCTTCACGTGGCCGAACAGCTCGCTCTCGAGCAGGCTCTGCGACAGCGCCGCGCAGTGGACCTTGACGAACGGCCGTCCGCCGCGGGGGCTGGCGCGGTGGATCGCGGCGGCCAGCAGCTCCTTGCCGGTGCCGCTCTCGCCGAGGATCAGCACGGCCGAGGGGCTCGCCGCGACCTTGCGCGCCATCGCGATCATCCGCCGGACGGCCTGACCGGAGCCCTTGATCGCCTCGAAGACGCCCGGCTCGTCGCGGCCCTCGGCCGTCGACTCGCCGCCGTCGCCGCCCCGACCGGACGACTCGCGGTCGGCTCGGTCGCAAAGCTGCTCCTGGAGGATGAGGATTCGCCGCTGCTGCTCGGCGATCTTCTCGACCTTGTCCCGCAGCTCCTGGTTGAGGGCCTCGAGCGTCTCCTGGATGTCGGCCGAGTGGAGCGCCAGCGCGGCCACGGAGCCGAGGGCGGCCAGGAACGCCATCTCTTCGTCCTCGAACGGCATGCCGCTGCGCTTCGGGCCGAGGACCAGGAGCCCCGCGAGCACTCCGTCGCTGCCGAGCGCCGCGGCGGCCTCGCCGCCCAGGGCGATCAGGGCATCGCTGACCGAGTCGGCCCCGCCGCCGAGGGCCGTGGCATGCGAGAGCCGCACCGTCGGCCGTTCGTGTAGCCGCGTGACCAGCGGGTTCTCCGGGCCGAGATTCGGCTCGTCGGACGTCGGGCCCAGGCCGGCCGCCAGCCGGAACCCGGCGCCGTCGCCGTCGTGCAAATAGAGCGCCCCCCACTCCAGCCGCAGGACCTCCGAGGCCGCCTCGAGCAGCCGGCGGCCCAGGGTGGTCCGGTCGACCAGGCTGCCGACGGCCAGCCGCATCTTCTGGATCGCGTCGTCGAACTTGTACTTCTCGCGGAAGAACCGGCGGTCGATCGCCCGCTGGGATCGCCCGCGGGCGACCTCGAAGAGCGTCAAGACCAGGACCACCGAGAGCGCCGCAACCATCGCGCCCAGCGAGGTCAACTGGGGTGAGAACAGCCGGTCGCTGATCAGCTTGGCGCCCACCAGCAGCAGGCCCGAGTAGATCATGCCCACGATCAGGCTGAGGCCGAAGTACACGGCGCTCCGGTTGATGAACTCCTCGACCTGCATCAGCTTGTACCGCGTGATGCTGAACGCGTGCGCCATGGTGAATAGCAGCGAGACGCCGAACATCGGCCACGCCGTGTTATCCCGGCCGAGCGTCGCCGGGTCCTCCCACGCCTTGATCAGCAGGTAGCCGATCAGGAACGACGAGATCACCGAGGCCAGCAGGATCCACTGGACCTGGTTGCGCTCGTCGCGGGTGCGGGTATGGCGGTAGCTGTAGACCAGGCTCGCCACGCAGACCAGGAAAATCGCCGCGGCCAGGCCGACGTAGCCGAGCGCCAGCCCCCGGACGACGGCGACCGCCATCGCCGTCCGTGGATCGCCGCGGAGCGACAGCGAGCCCGCCAGCCACATGCTTCCCCACAGCGGAGCGAGATAGCCCGTCGCGACCCCGTACAAAACGCCCAGCACCCAGCGCGGATGTCGGAGCAGCAGGGGATGCGGACGGGGAAACACCAGGTAGAAATGCAGATTCACCACCGGAACGAACACGGCGAAGAGCGCGAAGAAATAAATCAGCGCGTGGCCGAAGACGATCTCCGTCCAGTGATAGCCCCCCATGAAGGCGCCGACCGTGACGATGCAGAGCACGAAGAATAGCCGAGCCGAGTCGTCGTGGGGCCGCTTCCAGAACACCCGCGCGCCCACGAAGAAGATCAGCAGCTCCTGGACGAACCACACCCACGACCAGAAATAGGTCCAGCTCGGCGGATAGCGGACCACCGCATGCCCGGCGTGGACCTCGCCCGTTTCGTGGTCGCGCCAGCGAACCTCGATCGTCTCGCCGACCCGGGTCTTCAGACCACGCATCGCCCGGATGTAGCCGCCATACCCGACATAAGGGTTGCTCGACAGCTCCTGCCCGGCGATCGCAACCAGCGAATCGCCCTTCTGCGGACGCTCGCCCGACCACTTGTAGTCCGCGGGAACCTCTTCCTCGACCTTCGTGCCGAACATGCAGCGCACGCCGATCGTCCCCATGGTGGCGACGTGCGTCAGCACCAGGAGCGAGTAGACGATCACGCCGAGCGAGCACACCGTCCAGAAGACCCGCTCCAGCGCCCCACGCCAGGGATATCCCCGGCCCCGACCCCAGCCGCCGCGGACCCATGGCTGACGAGCCCAGGCCTCGCTTCGGTCATCGATATAATCATCCACGCTCTCACCTGGATGCCGTACTAGGATGCGGTCTTCAATGTGTGTCGAGAAGCATGCGGCCGCGCCGACAGCGCCGAAACGGCCTGCGCCGTCGGCGCCGACATGTCCAACGTATCGTTTCGGCGCCGAAGTGCAAGTCCGTCATCGGCGCCGATTCGGCGCCGAACAGTTCTCAGACATCCAGGACTAGCATAACGCGGTTGGTCTTCTCAGTCTACCCATAAGTCCCAGGCTTTCCATATTCTCAACCACTCCAGCACGAAGATTTACCAAGAGCCCCTGCACTGTGGAAGAATGCGTCATCCGAACCGCCAGGGAAAAATAGACAGGCAACCTGGCTTCCCATGTTCGGCGCTCGGCGCCGAGAGACGCGCGCTTTCGGCGCCGAAACGGGCATTTCGGCGCCTGGTTTCGGCGCCTGGCTGACAGAGGGTTTTCGGCGCGCATTTTCTCTTTTTGCAATGGGCACGGGGACTGCTTTAGGAAAGGAGCATCCCGTGAAGTGCAGGTCGGCCCGCGTCGGATGGGCGGGCGGACACCGCGTGGAAAGAGCAGCTTTGGTTTGGACCGACCCTTCACCGGAGACCGCGGCGCGGCCGAGGCGTCGTCGAGGATACCCCATGCGTTTAGCAGCGAAGTGGCGGACGGACTGGACGTGGCGGACGGGCAGCGAGCCGACGAGGTCGAGGTTGCTGCGGGTCGGCGGCGAGCTGGTGGAGGTCCTCCGGCTGGGCCGGGGCCGGCCACTGGTGATCCTGCCTGGCCTGGCGGGCGGCTGGAAGCTGGTCGCGCCGCTGGCGCGCCGGCTGGCCGGGCAATATCAGGTGTTCGTGCCGGGGCTGCGGGGCGACCGCGACCCTCGCATCGGGCTGGACGGCGGGCCGGGCGTGCCGCTGGACCTGGCGGAATATGCTGACGACGTCCATCAGGTAATCGGCGCGCTCGGGCTCGAGTCGCCCGCCGTGATGGGCGTCTCGTTCGGCGGGGCAATCGCGCTGGAGTACGCCGTGCGGTATCCGCATGCACTCAGCTCGCTCATCGTCCACGGGGCCGAGGCCCGGTTCCGGACGACGATCGGCTCGAAGATCGCGCGGCGGGTGCTGGAGCGGTATCCGCTGCCGTCCGACAGCCCGTTCGTCAACCAGTTCTTCCACCTCCTGTATGGCAAGAAGCCCGAGCCGGGGCCGCTGGTGGATTTCGTGATCGACCGGATCTGGGAGACCAGTCAGGCCGTGATGGCGCGCCGGCTGGCGCAGCTCGAATCGTTCGACGTCTCGGATCGCCTCTGGCGGATCGAGGTGCCGACCCTTGTGCTGGCCGGCGAGCGGGACGTGATCGTCCCGGCTTCGCGGCAGAAGGCGCTGGCGGACGGGATCGCCGGGGCCCAGTTCGAGATCCTGCCGGACGCCGGGCACATCGGGTTCCTGACCCACCGCGCCGAGTTCCTGCGCGGAGTCAGTCACCATCTGACCCACGCCGAGGCGGTGGTGTGAGCGCGAGGGACCAGGCTGCGGGCCAGAACGCGACGACCGGGGGCGGGATCTCGCCCCGGGTCGAGCGGGCCCTGCGCTGGGCGGCGATCCTCCACGCGGGCCAGACGCGCAAGGCGAGCGACATCCCCTATTTCGCGCACGTGGCCGCCGTCGCGATGATCGTCGAGCGCGCGGGGTTCGACGACGAAGCGGTGATCGCCGCCCTGCTTCACGATGCCGTCGAGGATACCGACGCAACCCTTCAGGACGTCGAGGACCGCTTCGGACCCGTGGTTGCGGCGACCGTCGCGGCCTGCTCGGAGATCAAGCACGACGCCGAGGGCCGCCCGCGGCCCTGGATCGACCGCAAGCGCGACCACCTCCTCGCGATGGTCGGCCTTGATCTCGCCGCCCGTGCCGTGATCCTGGCTGACAAGCTGCACAACCTCGTCAGCATCGAGCTCGACCTGGACGAGGGCCGCCCGGTCTGGAAGGCATTCAACGCCCGGCGGGATCAGGTGCTATGGTACTACCGCGCGGTCATCGACGCCTGCGACGACGAGGCCGACCCGCGGGTTCATGGGCTGGCCCAGGCCGCCCGCGCGGCGCTCGAGAGGGTCGAAGCACGCGGACCGGATTCGGCGACATCGCCGTGACATCGCCTGGATCTCCACGAATCCGCCGATCCCGAGGCGATCCATCGAAGAGTTTAACCGCGAAAAACGCGAAAAAACGCGAAAAGGACGAGGAACGAAGCGGCGACGGATCGGATCGGCATCCTGTCCCGTTCCTTTTTCGCGTTTTTCGCGTTTTTCGCGGTTAAGTCCGGGGCCCCAGGCCTTCGATCGTGGTCAATCCCGGGTCTTCAGGCGTTCAGGATCGGCACCGAGTCGAAGCGCCGGCCGAGGACCGACTCGGATGGGATCTGGAGCCAGCGGTCCAGG
>DAIDHB010000115.1 GCA_027452145.1 Planctomycetales bacterium | reverse complement strand
GGATGTACTCGGGGTCGTGGCTGAAGTCGGCGTCCATGTTGAGCAGGTATTCGTACCGGTTCTCGATGGCGAACCGCATCGCGGCGATCGTCGCCGTCCCCAGCCCCAGCTTTCCGGCGCGGTGGATCACGTGCACGTTCGGCAGGCTGTCGCGCAGCTCGTCGGCGATCCGTCCGGTGCCGTCGGGCGAGTTGTCGTCGATCACCAGGATCGCGGCATCCGTCGCATGGCGGCGGATCTCCTCCACCAGCGGGCGCAGGTTGCCGGCCTCATTGTACGTCGCCAGCGAGATCAGGAGATGGTGGCCTTCCGAAGCGGACGTCGCCGAGGGATCGGGCACAGGTGTCTCCTCGCCTTACCAGACCGTTGTCCTGTCGCATCCTGAGGATGCGCGACGAGGATAGCGTATCGCCAGTCGTTCGCCGGCGCCAAGGCGACTGATCACCGTGTTGTCCTGGGGCCACAGGCCGGTGCCACGATGGGAATCCAGGGGGGCCCGGCACTCGGGATCGATGGGCGAAAGGGTCGGATCGAGTGGAGGGCGGCTCGAAGGGTGTTCTCGTGTCGGTAGGGAAGCAGGTGCCGCCCCCGGGGTAGGCCCGCCGGCCCGGCGAGTCGCCGTCCGGCACGGGTCGAACGCGCAGGCCGTCCCCCCCGGGAAGAAGGACGACCGGGAACACCAGGATCCGCGGGGACGACACCTGCTCGTCAGGAAATCAGCAACGACCCGGACGCCGGGCTGTGGCCGTGCTCAGGCCGTTAGGAAACCATTCGGCCGGCCAACCACCCCCCCATCAGTCAATCCGCCCGGTTTGTCCGGTCGCGGTTCCGGATCGCCAGCCTGGAGCGAATGCCGCGGCCGGCCGGGTCGGGCCGGTCGTTTCCGATTGCGTCCGATCGTGCGGCTCCACCACGCCGGGCATCGGGGCCCGGCGGTAGAATCGGCGCGCGTCTCGCGGAACGGAGGGGGATCGAAATCGTCCCATGCAACCGGGAAAGCGATGCGTCGGAATCGGCGTGGGATGGATGGGCATTGCCCACAGGCGATGGCCTCGCCCGGTGGATACTGCCCACTCGACTGCCCGTCTTCCGAGGACCTGTCCGGGCCATCGCCCTCCGTTCAGAGCGTGTGGCGGAGCCGGGAGAAGAGCTGGCTGTAAGGGGCGAAGTCGTGCGGAGGCTCGGCGCGGACCGACCCCGATGTCGCCAGGCCGGGGGCCATGGAGGAGGCGGTGCCCGGGGCCGATCCCTGATCGGCGCTCTCGTCGGCCGAAGGTTCGTCGAGCGCGCCCGCGGGCTGCGGCTCGGGCGACGGACGCTCGCGATTGCGCGACCACTCGGCCCACGCCTGGAGCGCCGCGTATCGGTCCTCGACCCGCAGCTCCTGGGGCTCGGCGACCGCGGACGGTTCCGTCATCGCGGACGGCTCGGGCGAGGCCGGTTGGCCTGCGGCCGGCGGCTCGGGACGGATCAGCTCCGATTCCAGGTCTCCCTCCCAGCCGACCTCGACGAGGCCCTCCTCGAGCCGGATCGGCGGCCGCGCGGGGATGAGCGACGGGATTCGCGGCGCGACGGCCTCGGTCAGGGATCTGGTCGCGATGTCGGCCGAGAGGCTCGTGGCCGCGTCGCCGCCCGGCCACGCGGGCCGCGACGGGCTTGCCGGGGTGGGGCGGTCGTCGGGCAGGTCCGGGCGTTCGGGCTGCGGCGAGACGACCGGCCGGATCGCGGCGGGAGCCGGCCGCGAGGCGGTCGCGAGGAACTCCCGATATCGCGTCTCGGTCAGCCGCCGCAGCGCTCCGGGATTGCCCAGCGCGTCGCGGTGGATCGCCTCCAGCTCGGCCTCGGGCAGCCGCCCGCCGGTCATCGCCGCCAGGTAGTCTCGCGCCTCGTCCAGGTCCATCGGCGGCAGGTGCAGGTGCAGACCTCCGCGGCCGAGGCGCTCCCTTCCGATCGCGCCGGGGCGCGACAGCTCGCGGACCAGCTCGGTCCGGCCCAGCAGGATGACCGCCTCGAAGCCCCCCGGCCGCCCGCAACGATTGGCGAGCACCTGGAGCTCCTCCCAGACGCCGGTGCCGGCGCGCTGGACCTCGTCGACCACCAGCAGCCAGCCGCGCCCGTCGGCCTGCGCATCCCGCAGGCCGGCCGTCAGGGCCAGCCGGGCCGGTCCTGGACGGTCGGGCATCCTCAGCCCCAGCTCGCCACCGGCGAGCCGGAGCAGGTCCAGGCCGTCCAGGGCGGCGGAAAGCTCCACGTCCGCGGCCTGCCGGGCCGCGGGCATCGTTTCCAGCAGCCTTCGGACCAGCCAGCGCCTTCCCGATCCCGGCTCTCCCGTGATCAGGATCGGTCCGTCCAGGCCATCCCGCAAGGCGCCCCGGAGCCGCTCCAGCGCGCGACGACGGCTTCCGACCGCGAATCGGTCCGACTCGCCCGCCGCCCGCCGCGTCCTCGCCCATGGTGTTTCGGCCAGCTCTGGCTCCATGACTACCTCTCGTCCTTGCGGCGGTTGATTCCTTCGCCCGGCGTCGGCAAGGGCTTCAGCCCGTCGAGATGTTGGGCAATCGTTCGCTCTCGTGCTCGCCCGCGGCGATTCTCGGGAGGCCCCGGGCACCGACGGGTTTCCCTGGAGGCTGTCCTGGAAGGCTTCCAGACCCTCTTGCGGGGCGGGCCATGCCCACCGAGGCGAGCCCTCGGCCGGCGGGCAATCCCCCCCACGGCCACGAATCGTCTTTCGGGATTTGGTCTTAGTCCTTCGGCCACAACACCTAACGTCCGGCCGTCGGGTTTCTTGGCCTCCGAGGCGTCACGCGGATCGGATTCGACGCTAGAATTGGGGACGACCTACGCGCACCGGGCTCGGTGAGTTCAAGATCGCCACCTTGATCGCCGGTCGGGCGGACGACCCGGGAATGGCGAGGCCCCGGGGACAGGAGAATTCATCGGTGCCCGGCCGGTCCGGTCTTGAACCCGGTTCCGGGTGACGGCCGGCCGATTCCGGCCGAGCGGCTGACGCCGGAAGTTGCTCAAGCTTTTCGGGTTTTGGTAAAATGCCCGCGGTGCGGGGTGCGTACCGCCGGGCGAGGGCCGGCCCCCCGTCATCTGGCCGGGCCCCTGCGTCATTTCTGGTGTTCCAGCCCGGCCTGGAGGGGCACCGTGGCAACGGATCTCAACACGACCAGCGACGACCGAATCGGCGGCTACCGCTACATCCGCACGATCCATCCCGGCCATACCTCCGTTGTGATGGAGGTGTTGCAGGAGGGGACCCAGCGCCGGTTCGCGCTGAAGCAGTTGCTGGCCTCGCGGGCCGCGGATCGCGACGAATACCGGGCCTTCTCGCACGAGGCGCGCCTGGGGATGGAACTGCGCCACCCGAACCTGATCCGGGTGTATGAGTTCGTGAAGGATCGCGAGCAGCCCTATTTCGTCATGGAGCTGTTCGGCGGCCACCACCTCAAGCTGTCGATCGCCCGCCCGAGCCTGTACCCGATGCCGAAGACCCTGTTGCACCGGATCATCGAGCAGGCGGCGCGGGCCCTGTCGTTCATGCACAGCAAGGGGTGGGTGCACCGCGACGTGAAGCCCGAGAACATCCTGTTCAACAAGTCGGGCGAGGTCCGGGTGATCGACTACGCGCTGGCGAAGCGGGTCACCGGCGGCTTCACGCGGCTATTCAGCGGCAAGGTGCCGCGCGAGGGGACGCGGACGTACATCTCGCCCGAGCAGATCCGCTGCGAGTCTCCCTCGCCGTCCGCCGATATTTACAGCTTCGGCATCACCTGCTATGAATTGGCCTGCGGCCGCCCGCCGTTCCGCGCGAACTCGTCGCAGGAATTGCTCCAGAAGCACATGAGCGAGCGGCCGCTGCCCCTGACCAACTTCAACAAGCGGGTCACGCCGGAATTCAACGACCTGGTCCTCAAGATGATCCAGAAGAAGCCGGCGGACCGGTTCGCCAGCCTCGACGAGTTCCTGTCGCGGTTCCGCTCGGTCCGGATCTTCACGGACGACCCCGACCCGCTCGCCGGCGCGGACCAGGGCCTTTGAAACCCGCTCCATCCCACCTTACCCTACCCCGGCCCGGCCCGGCCCGGCTCCGCCAGGATCGGCCAAGGATCTCGACCCGATGCCCAGCGCCAGCGAACAGCGGCTCGCCTTCGAAGCGCCCATCCATGAGATGGAGCTCCGCCTCTCCGACATGGAGAGCCAGTACGCGCGCAACCGGACCTCCGGCGACACCACCAAGATCGCCGAGCAGATCCGCCGCCTGCGCCGCGAGCTGGCCGCGCTGAAGCGCGAGATCTACTCGCAGCTTGATCCCTGGCAGATCGTCCAGGTCTCGCGGCACCAGAACCGGCCGCAGAGCCGCGACTATATCGAGCTTTTGTTCGAGCAGTTTGTCGAGCTTCACGGCGACCGCGCCGTCGGCGACGACCAGGCGATCGTCACCGGGCTGGCGCACCTCGACGAGCACAAGATCATGTTCGTCGGCCATCAGAAGGGGAAGGACCTGGTCGAGCGCAGGGCCTGCAACTTCGGCTGCGCCCACCCCGAGGGCTATCGCAAGGCCCTGGCCAAGATGCGGCTGGCCGAGAAGTTCGGCCTGCCGATCGTCGCCTTCATCGACACCCCCGGCGCCTACCCGGGGATCACCGCCGAGGAGCGGGGCCAGGCGGCCATCATCGCCGAGAACCTCATGGCGATGAGCCGGATCCGCACCCCGATCATCGCCCTGGTCATCGGCGAGGGGGGCTCGGGCGGCGCGCTGGGGATCGGCATCGGCGACCGGCTGGGGATGCTCGAGTTCAGCTATTACTCGGTGATCAGCCCCGAGGGATGCGCGTCGATCCTCTGGAAGGGGAGCGAGCACGCCCCGAAGGCCGCCGCTGCCCTCAAGATGACCAGCCGCGACCTCCTGCGCTTCGGCATCATCGACGAGGTGATCCCCGAGCCGCTGGGCGGTGCCCACCGCGACCACCACGAGGCCGCCGCCAACATCAAGTCGTTCCTGCTGCACGGCCTCCGCCAGCTCAAGGACGTCGAGCCCGACGTGTTGCTCGACCGCCGCTACGAGAAGTTCCGCCACATCGGGGCCCACGTCGAGGTCGGCGAGCCCGCGCCGGCCGCTTCCTGATTCAGGAACCCGCTGATGCTTTCCGATCGGGTCGGGAGGGCGAGGCTCCTGCCGAGACGCGGGGGAAGGCTCGGCAGGAGCCTCGCCCCCCCAAAACCAGACAGGATCAGCGGGTCCGTGTGTGAGACCTCGTGAACCGATCGATCCCGAAGGACGGATCGAGGAGAGCCAATCGATGCAGGCGATGGATGAGCCTGGCTTCGTGAGTCCGCGCTCTCCGCTTCCCGCTCCTTTCCTGCGATTCATTTACGGGCTCTGATCCCGGGCGCAGCGGCCCTGACGACCCCCCGGCGCACGGTCGGCCGCTTCCAGCGAAGATTTCCATGCACGAACTCGATCTGATCCTGACGCTGACCGGCAGCCTGGCGGCGGCGCTCGTCTGCGGGTACATCACGCTGCGATTGGGGTTGTCCCCGATCGTCGGCTACCTGCTCGCCGGGCTGGTGGTCGGACCGTATACGCCGGGCTTCGTCGCCGACCGGCAACTGGCCGAGCAGCTCGCCGAGATCGGGGTCATCCTGCTGATGTTCGGCGTGGGCCTCCAGTTCCACGTCGAGGAGCTGCTGGCCGTGCGCCGGGTCGCGGTCCCGGGCGCCGTCGGGCGCGCGCTCGTTGCGGCGGTCCTGGGCGCCCTGGCGGGCGTGGGGTTCGGCTGGAGCTGGCCGGCCGGGATCGTCTTTGGCGTGTCGCTGTCGATGGCGAGCACCGTGGTCCTGATGCGGGTCCTGGCCGACAGCGGCGACCTGCCGACGCCGGCCGGCCACCTCGCCGTCGGCTGGCTCGTCGTCGAGGACCTGCTGGCGGTCCTGGCCGTCGTGCTGCTGCCCGCCCTCCTCGCCCCGGGCATCGGCCCGGCGGGGATCGCGCTGGCGGTCGTGACCACCCTGGCCAAGGTCGCCGCGATGGTGGTCTTGACCTTCCTGCTGGGCGACCGGCTCATCCCGTGGCTCCTCGACCGCGCCGCGGCGACCCGGTCCCGCGAGCTGTTCACGCTCACGGTCCTGGTCGTCGCGCTGGGGATCGCGGTGGGGTCGGCCCGGCTGTTCGGCGTGTCGATGGCGCTCGGCGCCTTCCTGGCGGGGATGATCGTGGGCCGCACGGATTTTAGCCTGCGGGCGGCGTCCGAGGCCCTGCCGATGCGCGACGCCTTCGCGGTGCTGTTCTTCGTCTCGGTCGGCACCCTGGTCCGACCCGGCTTCCTGCTCGAATCGCCCGGCCTGGTGCTCGCGACGCTCGCCATCGTGATGCTCGCCCGGCCGCTGGCGGCGTTTGCCCTGGTCCTCGCGCTGGGCCAGCCGGTCCGCACCGCGCTCTCGCTGGGCCTGGGCACGGCGCAGATCGGAGAGTTCTCGTTCATCCTGGCGAATGTCGGCGAGCGCCTCGGCGTCGTCGACGACCGGGCGCGGAATGCGATCGTGGCCGCGGCGATCATCTCGATCACGGTCAATCCCCTGCTCTACCGGCTGGTCCGGCCGCTCGAGCGTGCCCTCGGCCGGAGGTTCCGGCATTCAGGCGCCGATGGCGGAGGCGTCGAAGGGGCCGCCCAGGCGCACGGCCCGGAGCCCGACGGCCGCTCGCGCTACCGAGCGGTCATCGTGGGTCACGGCCCGGTCGGCCGGACGCTCGCTCGGCTCCTGCGGCAGAACCGGATCGAGCCGGTCGTCATCGAGCTGAACGTCGAGACCGTGCGCCGGGTGAATGCCGAGGGGACGCGCGCGATCTACGGCGATGCGAGCCTCCGCGAGACGCTCGAGGCCGCCGGCGTCGCGGACGCGGTCGCCCTGATCCTCAGCAGCTCGGCGGTGCAAGGCACGGCCGAGACCGTCCGGTACGCGCGCGAGCTCAACCCGGACATCCGGATCGTCGCCCGATCGGTGCACCTGCGCGACGCGGCCACGCTGCGCGAGGCGGGGGCCGACCTGGTATTCTCGGGCGAGGGTGAGGTCGCGCTGGCGATGACCGAATCCCTGCTCCGCCATCTCCGCGCCACGCCCGAGGAGATCGACCGCGAGCGGGACAGGATTCGCTCGGAGCTGCTCGCCGACCTGGGCGACGCCGGTGGACTCACCGGCGGGCGAGCTTTCCCGACCGTCGCCGCCCCGCCGGCGGCCGGGGCCGACGGGGTCTCGACGCCGATCGAGCGAGCCGCCGAGGAGCCCTCCTGACGGCCGCCGGCCGCGGTTCAGGGCTGCTGCTGGCCGCCGGGGGTGACGGCGACTCGAACCGGCTGCTGCGCCAGCCAGTACTGCATGCCGATGGCGTACTGCTGGGTGGCCAGTTGGGCCGCCTGCATCTGCTGCATGTTCGCCGAGAGAAAGCCTCGCCAGACGGTGGTTTCACCCACCCTGCAAGACCGCCGCGCCCGGTTTCGGGACAAACTCGGTGAGTCGCGGCGGTTTCTTATTGAACGGAACCGGAGGCCACGTCGTAGAATCGGAAGAGTCTCCGCCAGGCCGCCCGCCTCCGCGCCAATCTCGATTTGCCGGTCCTGGCACGACGTTCGCATCAAGAGCATGGATGCGTTTCTTGAAGAGAGTGATCCGGGTAGGAGAGGTCCTCAGGTCGGTCGGCAGTTCCAGCGCGACGAAATCTCCCACCGGAGTAATCGGGCAGACTCGGTTATCTGGGAGCGGCTCCCATCAAAGGCGACACCTGTGAGATACCTCGAGAGGGACCGGAGGCGGCCATGAATCCGAAGCGGCGAGGTACCGGCTTGCTGGTAGCAATCCCGCTGGCCCTGGCGATGACCGGGGGAGTGGCGGCCGCGCACGGCGGCGGCGGGCACGGCGGCGGCGGGCACGGCGGCGGTGGACATGG
>DAIDHB010000114.1 GCA_027452145.1 Planctomycetales bacterium | reverse complement strand
TCTGCAATGCGCTCTAGGTCAGGCTCTCGGCCTGACGCCAGGCCTTGTCAGGTCGAGAGCCTGACCTGCTCGAGAGCCTCAGGCCGAGAGCCTGACCTGCATGAGAGTCTCGCTCATGGGGCGGATCACGGCTGGTTGAGGCAGCGTACCGCGGGTTTCGGACCTCGTCGGCGGAGCGGCCGGTTGCGGCGGTTTCAGGCTGCGGCAGCGGCTCGCTGGGACGGGGACTCGAAGCCCGATTCGATCAGCTCGGCCAGAGCGTCGACCGCATCCGCCGCGTCGGGACCGTGGGCGATCAGGTCGACCTTCGCGTTGCACTCGACGGCCAGAATCAGCAGGTCGAGCAGGCTCTTGCCGTCGGCCATGGCGCCGTTGTGGACGACGCGGACGTCCGACCGGAACGACTTCGCAAGGACCACCACCCTGGCCGCCGGCCGCAGGTGGAGCCCCAGGGGATCGATGATGACGGCTTGGCGGCGGATCCTCGTTGAGGTCTCGGTCATCGATGGCTCCTCTGGTGACGAAAGGTGTGTCCTGGTGGGTTGGCGCTCCAGACGGCCGGCCAGTCCGACGAGTCACGGCGTCGCGCAAGGGGTCGGGATGGCGGGCGATCCAGCGAGCCCCGGAGGGAGGTTCGTTTCCAGCCCCGCCAGAGTATGGCACCTCGTTGGCCAGGGATCAAATTATCCCGAGATTTTCCTTCTGTTCGTAAACTCTTCCTCACAAGCAGGATGCGGGCGGACACGTCGACCTGGACGGCTGCGCCGAGATTCCGGGCCGGGGTCACTGGGGCTCGACGGTGACGTCGGTCTTGACGGAATTGGCGATGAAACAGTGATGATGAGCCTTGTCGTGGAGCTCGCGAAGCTCGTCGCTTCCGGGGATGGTCTCGCCGCCGAAGACGACCCGGGGCCGCAGGATCACCCTGTTGACGGCCAGCCGGCCCTCCGCGTTCTTGTCCAGATGGCCGACGGCCTCGTCGTGGTAGGAGTCGACGACGAGCTTCTTGCGCGCGGCCAGGGCGAGAAAGGTGAGCATGTGGCAACTCGAGAGGCTGGCGACGAACGCCTCCTCCGGGTCGACGCGACCCTGGCCGCCGAAATAATCGGGCGCGGCGGAGGCTGGCACGGTGATGCCCGCGTCGAAGCTCCAGTCGTGGTCGCGATTGTACGTTTCGTACGAGAAGTCGGGCGTGGTCCGTTTCCAGTTGATCTCGGCTCGATGCTCGGACATGAGGCTCTCCTTTGAGGCCGGTCGACGGCCGCGGCTGGCGTGACACCGTCCCTGGATCGCGGGCGCACTCCGCCCGGGGGTCCGCTCCTTGAGCTATAGCCGAGGAAGCGGCCGGCTGCAAGCGGCGGCCGACTGGCCTAGACACCGGAGGGGAACGTCTCGGGAACCTCGTGGTCCTCGCGAAGCTGGACGTCGTGCAGGGGATGCAGGGCCTCGGTCACGTCCAGGTAGAGGAACGCGTCGTAGCGCCTCGGCAGGACCGACGGCACGTAATTGCCGTAGCTCTCGAGCTCGGGGCGGTAGACGACGCCGATGGCGCGGTGGCCGCGGGACTGGAGCATCTCGGGCGAGCGGCGAGCGGCGGGGAGGAGCAGGAGCCTGTCCTCCGGGCCGGCCTGGTGGAGCACATCCTCCCAGCTTCCGCCGCGGGCGGGCGGGACGATCATTCGCTCCATGGGCGCTTCCCAGCGTCGGCCTGCGATCACAGTCCCCCGGTGCGAGCCGAACCCGACGAGCACCACCTGGCCGGACTCGCCGTGGCGCTGGCGGACAAGCTGCCCGACGTTGTGCTCGCCCTCGTCGACCATGTCGGTGTACCGGGCGTCGCCGATGTGAGTGTTGTGCTCCCAGACGATCGCCCGGGCGCGTGGGCCGTGGTGTGCCATCAGCCGCTCGAGGGTCTCGGCCATGTGGCTGTCCCGGAGGTTCCACGAATCGGAGCCGCCGCGGACCATCGTCCGGTAGTAGGCCTCGGCGTTCTTGATGACCAGCGCGTCCTGCTCGGCGGCGAACCGGGCCTCGGGGTCGTCCCCGACAGCGGTGCGGGCGTGTCCCCGGGTCGCGTGCAGCAGGGCGACGACCTCGTCCTCGCAGCTATCGGGGACGAACCGGGTCGCCCGCGCATATTCCTGGACGTCCTCGCCATAGGGCTCGAAGCAGCGGAAGGCCCGCCAGGCGGCCGGAAGGGCCGAGCCATCGTGCCGCTGGAGGTACGCCATGACGCCGTAGAGCGATTCCCACAGGCTGTACACGTCGAGGCCGTAGAAGCCCACCTTCCGACCGGACGGCATCCCGTCGTTGTGGCGACGGAGCCATTCCACGAGCGTCACGACCTCCTCGTTGGCCCACATCCAGGTCGGCCATCGGCCGAACGCGTGAAGGACCTCGCGGGCCCCGTCGAATCCGGCGGGGCCGTCGAGCCCCTTGATGTAACGATTGACCCGGTAACAATCCGGCCAGTCGCCCTCCACGGCCAGGAACGAGAAACCCTTCTCGAGGATCAGCCGGCGGCTGATCTCGGCGCGCCAGGCGTAGTAATCGGCCGTGCCGTGCGACGCCTCGCCGAGCAGGACGTAGCGCGCGTCGCCGATGAGCTCCAGGAGCGGGTCGAGATCCTCGGGTCCGCGGAGCGGCCTCGAGAGTGCCCGGACCTGGTCCACGAGCGATCCCGGCGTGCGTGTATCGGCTGAAAAGAATCGTCGCATCGCTGCCTCCCCACCGGTCGCGGCATGACCCGGCCCCGGTCTCGATAACGAGGCACCCCGCATGCCGAATCGGCAGAAACGGGCGGCCACAGGTCACGCGGGCGCGAGCGTGAAACACGAGCGACCAGCCCGTCGCGCGGTCGCGGCGAGCCGGCGGCCGGCTTCGGTATCCACCAGGGCGAGGTAGCGGTCCCCGTGCGTCCGGATCGCGTGGCGGCCGCGTCCCAGGAACTCCAGCCGCAGGCGCTGGCGCGGGCCGGCCGCGGTGCCGTCGGCGGCGACCTTCGATTGGAGGTCCAAATCATTATAATCGCCGACCGTCAAGAACAGTCCATTGGGCGCCCGGAGGGCGAAGTCATCCCCATCGAGAGGCACGATACCGAACCGAGCGGCCGCCGCATCGGCGGGCCCGGGGATGATCGCGTCGCCCGCCTCGACTCCGACGGTCAGCGAAGGCTCGCCCTCCGCCGCCAGGTAGACCATCGAACGGACGCCGGCGGCCGAGAACGCCTGGGGTACCTCGTCCAGGCCGACGAACCGGAACCCCCGCCGCTTGAGCTCGGGCACGAGGTATCGGGTCATCGGATAGGTCTGGTTCCGCGGCCGCATGTCGGGGTCCTCGGAGCTGTCGTGCATCAGGATCAGCCCCCGACCGACGCGCTCGGCCTCGTCGGCATGGCGATGCGCCGCCTCGTCGGGCGGGACGCCCAGGCGCCAGCATTCCCAGTCCTCGGCCACGATGTCCCAGTTGACCGGCCCGACCACGGCCGACAGCCTGCCGGAGGCGTTGAGCCGATCGGCGACGATGGACTCGCCTCGGTCTCGAGTAATCCCCGGCCCGGCCTCCTCGACCTGCCGCCAGTTGCCGTACGGGGCCCGGAAGTACCTCGGGGAGGCGCCTGTGACCTGATGCACGAGCACGTTGGTCCGCACGAGCTCACCGACGACGTCTCCGCCGGATTCGGTCAGTGCGACGAGCCCGGGGTGGGAATAGGTGTGGTTGCCGACCAGGTGCCCGCAGGCGTGCAGGGCGGCCACCGACTCCCGGCAGGCCTCGACGTGGCGGCCCAGGACGAAGAACGTGGCCCGGATGCCCTGCTCGCGGAGGAAGCGGCCGAGCACCTGGGTGTGCGGCCCGGGGCCGTCGTCATAGGTCAGGCAAACCGTCCCGATCGGCAGGCGGTCACCCTTGATATCCTCGTGGAAGAACACGCGCGAGCCCTGTGGATACGGAAGCGATGTCGGAATGACCGCGACGAGCGGGCGGATCAGGAGACGTACCGGCCGGCCACCGAGGCCATCTGGGCGCCGTCGAGCAGGCGCAGTCCGGACTCCACCGGCGGGGGCACGACCCGCCGGCGGCGGATCAGGCGGGGCATACCCGCCAGGGCGGCGGCGAAGCCGCGGAGCGAGTGCCTGTCGCGCGGGACTGTCCGGGCCATCCAGATCGTCCGGCTCAGGGCGACGGACCAGGGGCGCCTCAGCCAGAGGAACCAGAGGTTATTGCGGATCGCCTGCCATCGGCGAGCATGAGGGTCGCGCAGGGTCGACGGGTAATGGTGGACGATGAGGTCGGGGATGTAGCAGATCCAGTATCCCCGCCCGGCCAGTTCGACGGCCAGCCACTCCTCCTCGCCGCTGATGAACACCACCGGGTCGAAGCCGCCGACGTCGAGGAAGGCGGATCGGCGGAAGATCGAGACGCCCGCCATGAAGCCCAGCAGCGGCGGGCCCGGCATCCCGGGCTCGCGGGGCAGGGGGCTTTCCAGCAACTCTCGGCAGATCGGATCCTCGATGTTTTCGGGCCCGACGAGCGTCCGCCCCGTGACGACCGCCAGCCGGGGCTGGGCGTCGAACAGGTCGGCCGCGCGGCGGAGCATTCCGGGCTCCCACCAGGTGTCGTCGTCACAGAAGGCGACGTACGGGCTGTCGACCCGCCGCGCCCCGACGTTGCGCCCCGCCGCGCCCAGGTTCGATCCGGCATCCACCACCTCGACTCCGTCGCCGCCGAATCGCCCGCGGATCGCCTCGGCCGTCCCGTCTGTTGAGGCGTTGTCCACGACGAGGATCCGCGGACGTTCGGGCAGGTTGATCAGGAGCGGCAGCGTCCGCAGAACCTCCTGGCGGCGATTGTGGGTGATCATCACCACCGAAACGCGCGGGTCGCGACTCTCCATTTGCGTCCTCTCGCCTCCCGTCCGTTCACCTCGCCGACGCGAGCGGCACGCGTGCTTCCTCAGCCCGCCAGACCGCGTGCTTCCTCGTCGAGATCGGCGATCTCCTCTTCCAGCTCCTTGCGAGAGAGGATGCTCTCCACCAGGTCGATCGAGACAGCTACCCCGATGAAAACCAGCCCGATGAGCAGGCCGCTCGTGCCCACCGTGCGGATCGCCACCACGGGAGGATAGAGAAGCGACGTCCCGCCCGCGATCACGGCCAGCAGAAAGTTCAGCAACGCCAGCGCGGCCGCCCAGGAGGCCCAGTTGAGCAGGTTCAGTCGGCGTCGATAGAGCCGAATCTGCGTGCGCAGCGGCGCATGACGATTCTGCTCGCTCCTCACGCCGCGATACTCGCCCGTGAGCTGCCGGTAACGCCCGGATAGCTCGATGTACTTGTTACTCAGGAACTGAAGAAAGATCGTCCCTGCGATGATGATGCCAATCGTGGCGCCCGCTGAGCTCAGCAGATCGGTCAGCTTGTACGGGGCCACGGTCCCCATCACATAGAGCATCCCGGTCTCCTCCGATCCCGTCCCCAATGACCAAGACGCGCGCCATCCCCATCCGACTCGGCTGGGATGGGGGCAAATCGCGCGCCCTCCCAGGACGTTTTGCCGGAACACCCCCACTCGGACGGAGGATGTTCGACGGCAAAAGCCGGCAAGGAGGCGAGCCCTGGCAAGATGGCTCCTGCACAGGTTTCACAGGGCCTGGCGGACAGACGGGCCGCGGAACGAACGGTAGGCGATGGTCGGCGATCCCTTCCTGCCGGACTGTGGGCGGGCCGTCGCATGCGCCACGGAATGGACGCGAGGGTCGGCCCCTTGCCTGGTCGGCGGCTGCCGAAGGTGGATCGATCAGATTATTCGGTGCTTGTGGGTCAGCTCGAGGAGGGGGGCGATCCCGTGGTCGTGGCGGTTGTGGTGGAGTGCCAGCGGACCCGCCGGTCGGGGATCGGTCGCCGCCCTGTGGACGACGGCCGCGCCGTGACGGACCGCGACCGGCGAGGCGAACCTGGGCAACGGCCGGGCGTGCTGGGTCGTGAGCACCGGGATGAAGTGCCCGGTCGCGTGGGGGTTGCTGGGCCTCTGGTTCTTGCTGAGGAAGATGGCGTTGAACTGGGCGCCCGCGGCGCCGCCGGTGGGGAAGCCGCCGGTGAAGTTCCCGGCGAGTCGATTGCCGGCGTTGTCAGAGATCCCGCCGGAGAGGATGGCGAACAGGTAGCGCCCGCGCGGGATCGGGTTGCCGACCGAAGACCGCAGTGCCACATTCACCGGGCCGGACGAGCTTGCGGGAGGGACGAGCGTGACCGACGTGATGACGTAGTCCCGCGGGCCGGGGGTGGACTTGCGGCTGAACGAATAGTTTGCCGGGTTGACCAGCGTTGCGAGGTCCATGCCGCTGACGCCGCCGTTGAAGCTGATCATGATCTGGCCGGTGCGCGGGACGATGAAGATATCGGTGATCTTCGGCGCCACGGTGTCGATCGTCAGGATGCCGGCGTTGACCGACCCGGTCGACAGCCCGTTGTTCGGCCGGACGGCGTCGACCCAGAAGCTGTACGACCCGTCGGCCAGCGAGGACGAGCCGACGGTGTAATGGCCCGACGCGTCCGCCATCGTCTTGCCGACGACCGTGGCCGGGCCGCCGGGTGCCTGGGCATGGAGCAGGACCTCCAGGCCCGGCAGTGTGGTGCCGACGAACGACGGCGTGGTCACGTTCGTGAAGCCGTTATGCGCCTCGATCCCCGGCGCGAGTTGCACGGTCGTTCCCGGGATGCCGGCCACGGCAATCGTCACCGTCGAGAGGTTGCTCTCGAGCTGGCCGTCGGACGCCTTGAATGTGAAGCTGTCGGTACCGACGAAGCCCGGATGCGGCGTGTAGGTGAAGGAGCCGTCGGGGTTGAGGGCCAGGCTGCCGTCGAGCGTCGGATTGACCAGCACCGCCTGGAGCGCCAGGCCTTGCGGGTCGCTGGCGTTGCCCAGGATGCCCGGCGCCGGGACCACGAGTTGGTCGTCAGCCTGCATCGAGTATGTGCTGTTGCCGGTGGTCGGAGGCAGCACCACCGCCGCGACGGTGAGCGAGACCGTGGCGACGTTGCTCTCGAGTTTTCCGTCGTAGGCGAGGTAGGTGAAGCTGTCGGACCCGTTGAAGTTGGGAGCCGGCGAATAGACAAACGAGCCGTCGGCGTTGAGCTGCAACGTACCGTGCGCCGGCCCGGTCTGGAGGATGGCCGAGAGGGGCAGGCCATTGGGGTCGGTGTCATTGCCCAGGACGCCGGGCGCCGCGACGCTCAGGGCGGCGTTCTCGTTGGTCGTGTAGGTGTCGTTGCGGGCGATCGGGGCGACGGGGACCTGGGCGACCGTGATGGTCGCGGTCGCGACGTTGCTGGTCTGGCCGCCCTTCTGGAGGTAATAGGTGAAGCTGTCGGTGCCGCTGAAGTTGGTGCTCGGGACGTAGGTAAACGAGCCGTCATTCTGCGGTCCCGCGGTGAACGTCCCGTGCAGCGGCGGCGAGACGACGATCACCGAGAGCGCGCCGCCGTTGGCGTTCTGGCTGTTCAGCAGCAGCCCCGGAGGCGCGACGGCCAGGGTCCCGTTCTCCTGGACCGCGTACGCCTGATTCGCGGCCGTCGGGGCGATGGCGACCTGATTGACCGTCAGCGTGACCGTGGCCGCCGAGCTGAGCAGGACGCCATTCGAGGCCTGGTAGGTGAACGAGTCGGTGCCGCTGAAGTTGGTGTTCGGGACGTAGGTGAACGAGCCGTCGCCGTTCAACGTCAGCGAGCCGTTGGCCGGGCTGGTCGTCAGTACCGCGGTGAGCAGGCCGCCATTCGGATCCTTGTCGTTGCCGAGTACCCCGGGCGCCGCGACCGTGAGCTTGCCGTTCTCCTGGGTCGAGTAGGCGTCGTTGCTGGCGACCGGCGCGACCGGGACCTGGGTCACCGTCAGGGTGACGTCCGACACGTTGCTGTTGAGGCCGTTGGACTGGAGGTAGTAAGAGAAGCTGTCGGTGCCGCTGAAGTTGGTGTTCGGGACGTAGGTGAACGAGCCGTCGTTCTGCGGCGCGACGCTGAAGGTGCCGTGCAGCGGCCCGTTGACCACGACCAGCGTCAGCGAGCCCCCGCTCGGGTTCTGGTCATTCAGGAGCAATCCCGGCGCGGCGACCGTCAGCGTCGAGTTCTCCAGGAGCGAGAACGAGTCGGGGGCGGTGATCGGCGCGACGTTCGCCGGTTTGATGGTCAGGACGACGGTGGCCGTGTTGGAGTTCAGCGTGCCGTCGGTCGCCTGGAACGTGAACGAGTCGGTGCCGGAGAAGTTCGCGTTCGGGGTGTAGATGAAGCTGCCGTCGGGGTTGAGCGCCACGGTGCCGTTGGCGGCTCCGTTAATCAGCACGGCCGAAAGCGGGTTGCCCGTCGGGTTGGTTACGCCGGTGAGGATTCCCGGCGCGGCGACCGTGATCGAGCTATTCTCGTTGCCGCTGTACGCGCCGGAGACGACCTTCGAGGCGACGTCCTGGACGTTGAGCGTGACGGTCCCCGGCGCGCTGGTTAGCCCGTTGGAGTCGGCGGCGTAGAACGAGAAGCTATCGGTTCCGGTGTAACCGGGGGCGGGCGTGTAGCTGAAGGAGCCGTTGTTGACCCCCGACCAGACGATGGTGCCATGGCTCGGCCCGGCGAGCAGGTACGCGGTCAGCGGGAGTCCCTGCGGGCTGACCGATCCGGCCAGGACGCCTGGCGACGGGACGGACAGTGCGTTGTTCTCCACCACGCTATAGGTCGGCGAGGCGACCGTCGGCGCGCCGTTGACCGGGTTGACGACCAGCTTGACTGTCGTCGGTGCGCTGCTCAGAAGGCCGTCGCTGGCCTCGTAGGTGAAGGTGTCGCTGCCGGTGAAGCCGGTCGCCGGGACGTAACTGAATGAGCCGTCGTCGTTGAGGGTGAGCGTGCCGTGCACCGGCGACGTGACCAGGATCGGGTGGAGGGTATGGCCGGCGGGATCGGTGTCATTCCCCAGGATGCCCGGCGCGAAGACGGAGAAATTCTGATCGTTCTCGGGCAGGGTGTAGAAGTCGGGGTTGGCCACCGGCGGGCCATTGACCGAGAGAACGACCTCGTTCCCGGCCGGTCCACCATGGTAATTGATGACGAACTGGGTGCCGCCGATCGTCTCGGTACTGCCCTGCGGCATGTTGTTGAACGTGCCCTGAACGGGGGCGTTCGAGGTATTCTGGACCAGGACGTAGGAATCGGTGCTCGACGGGGCGTAGTTGAGGGTGATGGACAGTTCGGCATTGTTGAGATTCACGGTGCCCGAGGCGTCGAGCTGGCTGTACAGCCCGGGGCCCGCACCGTTGAGGATGGCGTCGAAGGTCGATCCGGAATTCAGTGTCACCGATGTCGCGGTCAGCGTACCGGATCCGGTCGAATCGCCGGGGCTGAGGTTGCCGCCGTTGGCGGTGGCAGAAATCGCGCCGAGTGAGCCGGTGCCGCGCAGGCTGCCGCCGTCGAGCGAGACCGAGGCTGGCCCCGACATCGTGTCGACCTGCACAAGGCCTTGATCGACCAGGCCGCCGGCGAGGTTCGTGGCAACGGCCGTGTTCATCAGGTCCACGAGTCCCGCACCCTGGACCGTGAGCGGCTGTCCCGACGAGGAAGTGAGCGTGCCGCCCAGGTCGAGGGCGGTGCCGGCCGTCGACTCGACGATCGTGGCGCTGCCGGCCAGCGAAAGATCGTTCTGGATCGTATCCGAGCCGGGCGATGCCGGAAGGCTGGAGACGATCGCCGATCCGCCGTCAAGCTGAAACGGACTACCCGCCAGCGTGAATCCGCTCAGGCCGAAGTTGACGTTGAACTGGTTCGTGCCCGGAATGGTGTTGCTCGAGGTGGGTACCGCACTGGACGAATTGAACTGAAGCGTGTCGCCGGAAGCCGGAGTCTGCGCCGGATTCCAGTTGGCGGCGGTGCCCCAGTCGCTGCTGCTCGTCGAGATCCAGCTCAGGGCGGTGGACAGCAGGCGGCGGACCTCCAGCGTCTCGCAGGCCGGTCGCAATCGGATTGTCGCCCGTCCGTCGGTACGTCCGCGCGGGAATCCGAGCCGTCTCTGACGCCGTAGCTGGTGTTTCATCGCTGGGCCCCGCTCGATCACGAAGTTTGTGATGTGGAGAACCTATGAATGGACGGTAACCGGCTTCGGTCACCGGTTCTTCCGGCAGGGCAGGAAACGAATGCCCTCGCCTTCGGATCGATATCGAAACGGGCTCGTCATCAGAGCTATAAATTGTCCGTCGACGTCTGCGACAACTTGACCCGTCAGAGGGTTAGGGCGCCGGCGGCGAATGCGGCGCCGGCCGGCGTCCCTCGGTCCGATTGATCCTTCGCGTGCGTCGTCGCTCGATCCCGCCTGCGAGGGTGTGCTCCCGGCATGACTTGGCCTGCACTCTCACCTCGAAGAGCTTCCTACAATCTGAATTACCTATAATCCTTTTCCGGCGGAGTCAACTAAAATCCGATAAACTGTCTTTTTTTTGGATCTGGATTCTGGCCCGGGCTGCGTGCCGGGTGCGGCTGCTTTCGACCGAGGGGTCGCCATCCAGGTAGCTACGATCCGGATGGCTGCGACATTCGGCAACATCGCGGTGATCGTCGACATCATCACAGGCGGTGGAGATGCCGGAAAAGCCGTCGACCGGACATTTTTTAATTGACCTCGGCGGGTAGGATGGGCTATAAGTTGCCCATCGTTGCTCGCAGAGATTTGCCGACGATTGAGTCGACGCCGCTTGCACGGCCGCGTTGGGCCGCTCGCTTGATACGCGTTTCCCATCGAACATCGGGGACCTGATGCCCACGACCAACAGAGAGCCCGCGTCCGGTGAGATCCCGTCTGGGTCCGGGTGAATGTCGACCGCCGATTTCTAATTTGAATGCGCGAGACGCCGGCGACAGAGGTGTGCCGGCGGGACCGAGGTTGGTACGGCGCCGATACAAGGATTGCCCCACTGCGAAGGGGTTTAGTGCCGTCGACCAGGTCGGTCGGCGTCAAGCCACTCTCCATTTGGTGTCGCCATCGGCGGGATGACGGGGACGTCGATCCGGCAGCGATGACGGACCAGGGACCGTCGAAGGGTCTTTCGTGATCGATCTGAGAGGGTTCATCCCCTGGCTCACGCGAGGCGCCTCCGCCGGCGACGACGATCGTCCCCGGCGGAAGCCGGATCGCCGCCATGGAGTCCGCCCTCCCGAGTTTCTCGAGGATCGGATCGCGCCGGCCGGCGGGGTTCCCTTCGTCTACACGGCGACCAATGCGGACCCGCTCATCCTCAAGTACGACGGCACCGCCGACCTCGAGGTGATCGACGCGTCCACCAATGCCACACTCGCGCAGCAGGCTCTGTCCAGTACTTCGGCCGTGACCGTCAACGCCTTCTCCGCCGGATCCAACACTCTCACCGTCGATTACGGCGGTGGCGAGATTCCCGTCCCGGTGACGTACAACGGCGGGTCGACCGCCTCCAGCATCCTCAAAATCACCGGCCAGGGCGTCCAGTTCGGCCAGGACACGAATCAGGTTACGGGCCCCCGGGCGGGCTCGTTGACCCTGGTGGACAGCTCGAACGTCAGCGAGACGATTTCCTACGCGAACGTGGACGCCGTCCTCGACTCCACGACTGCCGCGGAGCGCATCCTCGACGGCACACAGCTCACCGGCCCCGAGCAGGTTCGGCTGACGAACAGCGGCAATTCCTCGGGCGATCAGACAGTCGAGAGCAACGGAACCGGCGATTTCGCGCCGTGGACCTTCGCCGATCCGACCGGCCAGCTCCTCCTCGACGGCGGTGCCGGCGGCAATACCTTCGTGGTGGACAGCCTCGATTCGGCGTTCACCGCCTCGGGACCGGCGATTCACTTTAACGGCGGTGCCGGCGACGACAACCTGGTGATCGGCTCGTCGGTCCAGCCGTTCAACGGCACGTTCACCGGGCAGGCGGGCACCAACTCCCTGATGTACCAGGGTTCGAGCCCATTCTCGTCGCTCACGACCACGAATGTCCCGGCGCCGATCACGAACGAAAACCTCGGCCTGTCCGGCGGTTTCGGCAATCTCGGCGGCATCGTTGGGGGTTCGTTCGACTACGCGCTCTCGGTCCAGAGGAACATCAACGCCACCAACTCGGCGGGAGCGAACCTGACTGGCGGCTATCTGCTGTCGTTCACGGCGAGCATCGCGCCCGGGCAGCGTCTGGCGATCGGGACCGGGGGCGCGGGCGTTACGCTCACGAGTGGCACGCTCACCCTGGCCGTCTACACGAACCTGTCGAACACCTATGTCGGCCTCGCCGCGCAGAACGTCGGGGGGACGATCGGCGTCCCTGACCTGACCGGGACGCTCTCGGCGGTCAACCTGTCGGTCAATCACGGGCCGGCCAGCGGCAACACGGCGACGGCGCTCAACTGGGGCAGCCTGTCGACGACGGATCCGTTGCCGTCAAGCCTCTCCAGCCAGCCGATCGTCGCGGTGTCGGGGCAGATGACAAGCCTCACCGTGCTGGGCGCGTTCACCGCCTCGGCGGATTTCGCGTTCGCCATGCAGCCGGCCAACGTCCAGCTCGGCTCGTCTACCCTGAACGGGGCAACCCTGATTACCGTGGGACTCGATCCGACGATCGACGGCACGCCGATCAACAACGTGTCCATCGGGATCGCGGCAATTGAGCCGCCTTCGTCCGCGAACGACAGCCGGTACTGGATCGCGGCGAGCGTGACCGGACTCTCGGCCGGGTTCGCGCTGGGGAATAGCCTCGCGGCGTCCGTCACGGACGTCGCCATCCAGATCAACCAGGCCGGCGGAACGGCTCCCGACGGGACGCCCGCGACGCCGATCGACTGGGCGACCGGGGTGTCGCTGGGTGGCGACAACCACTTCGGCGACGCCGTCGTGGCCGGGACCCAGACGATCAGCTTCGCCGGACCGACCGATACGGTGAGCGGCTCGCTGACCGACCTGAACCTCTTCGGCGTCTTCCGCGGATCGGCCAGCTTCACGCTGTCGCTCCAGTCGGTCGACGTGAAGTTCGCGGACGGGACGACCCTCGCGGGCGCCCGCCTCACGACGGTGCTGCTCGACAACGTGACTGCCAGCACGGGATCGCTCGGGATCGGCCTGAGCGGCGCCGAGCTGGCGGTCGCCGTGCTGTCGGCACCGACCCCGGCCGCTGGAACGGACAGCCGGACGTGGGTCGCCGTCGAGGGGACCAACCTCGCGACGGCAAGCCTGGACGTGGGCGGAGTGACGGGGACGCTCGGCAATCTGAGCGTCGCCGTCAACCAGTCGTTTGGCCAGGCAGTCCATGGGCCGACGACCACCCGCGGCCCGCCGCTGGACTGGTCGGCCGACCTGTCCTTCGACGGCGGCACGACCTATGGTGGCGCCTCCAACGAGGTCGTCCCCGGCGGAGTCTCCGCCCTGAAGATCGCGTACACGACCAACCAGTTCGCCGTCGGCGGCTCGCTGACAAACCTGAATGTGGACAACATCCTGACGGCCCAGACGTCGTTCTCGCTGAGCGAGTCGACGGTCGGGGTGTCGCTCGGCGACGGCGTGACCCTGTCGGGAGCGTCGCTGCTGACGATCGGTCTGAGCGGAATCCAGCTCGCGGCAGGCGCGGGGGGATTCGGGATCTCGTTGAGCTCGGGCAGCCTGGCGATTGCCGTGCTCGAGCCCCCGGTGGCCGCCACCGGGACGGATTCTCGCTACTGGCTCGCCATGGCGGCCAGCGACCTCGCGGGCAGCCTCGCGCTGGGCCCGGACGTTTCGGCGTCCGTCTCGAACGGAGCAGTGACCGCCAACCTGGCGGGCGGGACCGACCCTAGCGGCAATGCGGCGACCCCGATCAACTGGACCGCGTCGCTCGACCTGAACGGCGACGGTCAGTACGGCGGAGCGAGCGACCAGGCCGCCATCACGGTGAACCTGGCGGGCGGCGGCACGGCCTCGCTGCCCATCAACGAGACCACCGGCGGGCTGCTGGTCACCGGTTCTCTAACGGGCCTGAGCATCGATGGATTCATCGCCGCGTCGGCCAACTTCGCGGTGAGTGAGGCGACGGTCGGCGTCTCTCTGGGCGGTGGGGTCACCCTGAGCGGGGCGTCTCTGCTGACGGTTGGGCTGAGCGGATTGTCCGCCTCGGCCGGTGCGGGTCCGATCGGGATCGCACTGACCTCCGGAAACATCGGCCTGGCACTGCTTCGTCCGCCGGCCCCTGCCACCGGGACCGACTCGCGCTACTGGCTCGCGATCACCGCGAACAACCTGGCTGGCATGCTCTCGCTCGGCACGGGTGTCTCTGCGTCCGTGCAGGGTGGCCTGATCGCCATCAATCAGGCGGGCGGAAACGACACGGGCGGTAACGCCGCGAGTCCGATCAACTGGACGACCGCGCTCGACGTCAACAACGACGGCCAGTATGGGACCGCCGCCGACCAGGTCGACGCGGGCGCCATCATCCCTGCACCCAACACGGTCGCTTTGCCGATCACCGAGGGCACAGGGCAAACCTTGGTCTCGGGTTCGCTGACCGCACTCGATATTTATGGGTTGCTCACCGGCTCCGCGAGCTTCGCGTTGAGCCGTTCGCTCGTCGACGCGCAGGTGAGTGCGACCGAGACCCTCACCGATGCCACCTTGCTCACGATCGGGCTGAGCGGGTTGACGGTGTCGGCCGGAGTCGGAAGTTTCGGGGTGACGGTCTCGGGCGGCGACCTCGGGATCGCCGTCCTCCAGGCGCCCGCGCCCTCCACGGGGACGGATAACCGCTACTGGCTGGCGGTGTCGGCCAGCAGTCTGGCCGGGTCGCTTAACCTGGGCGGGGATGCGACAGCGAGCGCGCAGGATGTCGCTGTTGCAGTCAATCAGGCTGGTGGCAAGGATGCGGGCGGGAACGCGGCCACTGCGTTGAACTGGACCACGGCCTTCTCGTCGCCGGTGGATCCCGGCGCCAATCTCCCGACGCCGCCGGCCAGCTCGCTGGCGATCAGCGAGACGGCGCCCGGGTTGTCGCTGAGCGGGACGCTGACCGGGCTCGACCTGTTCGGGATCGTGACCGGTTCGGCGGGATTCAGCGTGAGCGACTCGACCGTCAGCCCGACGGTTGGCGGCAGCACGCTGACGAATGCCACGCTGCTCACGGTCGGTCTGACGAACCTCCAGGCGTCGGCCGGAGCGGGCGGGTTCGGCATCGCGATCAACGGCGGCGACCTGAAAGTGGCCGTGCTCGAGGCGAGCGGGACCGACCACCGCTACTGGATCGGCGTGACGGGGAGCAGCCTGGCCGGCAGCCTGGCATTGGGCACCACGATCACGGCAACGGTGACGGGTCTTTCGGTGCAGATCAACACCGAGGGCGGGAAGGACTCGGGCGGAACCGCCAACACTCAGCCCCTCGACTGGTCGGTCATCGGCGCCTCCGACGGTCTGGCCACCCAGTTGAGCGGAGAGCTGTTCGGGGTTTCGGGCACGCTGAGCAACCTGAACATCGCCAACGCACTGAGCCTGTCGGCCGGCTTTGCGATGACCGACCAGACGGTGGATGTCACCGTCGGGACCTCGACAATCAGCGGGGCCAGGCTGCTGACACTCGGGCTGACGGGCCTGAGCGTGTCCACGGCGGGCGGATTCGGGATCTCGCTGGGGACCAATGGGTCCATCGGCCTGGCGATCATCGAACCACCGACTCCGCCAGCCGGTCAAACGGATAGCCGCTACTGGGTGGCGGTGGCGGGGAGCGGACTCGCGGGCAGCCTGAGCCTTGGCGGGGTATCGGCGACGGTGCAGGGGGTCTCGGTCCAGGTCGCCATCTCGGGCGGGACGGACCCGACCGGCCAGCCCGCGGGCATCCTCGACTGGACACAGTTCAGCCCCGAGGTCCAGCCGATCGCCGGACTGTCGGTGACGTCGGCGACCAACGGCGTCTCGATCAGCGGCAATTTGACCTCGCTCAACATCGACAACATCGTCACGGCATCGGCCCAGTTCCAGCTCGGCGTCGCGACGGTCAACGCCACGGTCGGCAGCTCGACCCTCGCGGGTGCGACCCTGTTGACGCTCGGGCTGAGCGGACTTTCCGGTTCGGGCGGGACGGGCGCGTATGGCCTGACGGTCGGCGCGGGGAGCCTCGGCGTGGCGCTGCTGGAGCCGCCCGCGCCGGCGACCGGGACCGACTCGCGCTACTGGATCGCCGTGGTCGGGACCGGCCTTTCGGGCAACTTGACCCTCGGCGCATCCGTTTCGGCCTCCGTCCAGAACGGCGCGGTGGCGGTCAACCAGGCCGGCGGAACCGATGTGAACGGCCAGGCCGCGTCGGCGCTGAACTGGACCACCGCGTTTGCGACGCCCGTTAGCCCGATTGCTGGATTGACGATCACGCTGACGAGCGGCCAGGTCGTTGTGAGCGGCTCGCTGACGTCGCTCAACCTGTTCAACATCATCAGCGCCTCGGCGAGCTTCGCGATCAGCGAGACCACGGTCGATGTGACCCTTGGCTCGACGACGATGACCGGGGCAACCATGCTAACGATCGCCCTGAGCAACCTGACC
>DAIDHB010000113.1 GCA_027452145.1 Planctomycetales bacterium | reverse complement strand
CGATCGTCGCCCAGGTCGCGCGCGACCAGTGGCGCCTGCGGGTCGAGCGACATGGCGCCCCTCGAATCGCCGGCGAGCGGCGCATCGACCGCTGGGCGATCATCGGCCTCGGCAAGTTCGGCGGCCGCGAGCTGAACTATCACAGCGACCTCGACCTGGTCTTTCTTCATGAAGGCGACGGCCGGACGTCGGGCACGAAATCCAACGGCTCGATCTCGAACGACCAGTTCGTCACCGAGGTCGCTCAGCGCGTGCTGAAGGCCCTGGCCGGCGGCCCGGGCGCAGGGCCGCTGTACCAGGTCGACGCCCGGCTGCGTCCGCATGGCGCCTCGGGGCCGCTGGTCCTCGGGATCGACGCCTTCCGTGATTACCTCGCGCATTCGGCGCAGACCTGGGAGCGAATGGCGTTCACCCGCGCCCGAATCATCCACGCCACGGGCGGCTTCGGCGCGCAGGTCGCCGCCGCGATCGCCACCATGCTCGCCGCGCCGATGGACCCCGCCGCGCTGGCCGCGCAGGTCCTGGCGATGCGACGCCGCCTCGAGGCGTCGCGACCGCGATACCACCTGAAGCGCGGCTACGGCGGTGTCGCCGATATCGAGTTCATCGTGCAGTATCTCCTGCTCGCCCACGCGGAAGGCGAGCCGTCGCTCCTGCACCCGAACCTGTGGGATGCGCTCGATGCGCTTCACCGCCACGGGATCCTCGACGCGTCGGCACACGCCGAGCTGCGCGAGGCGTACGATTTCCTCCGCGCCGTCGAGGGCCGACTGCGGCTGATCCAGAACAGCAGCGCCGGCGAGTTGCCGCAGAATCCCGTCGAGCTCGAGCGCCTGGCTCGCCGCCTGCACGACGGGCCCGCCGACTGCGAGGGCTCGGTGGCCGACTTCCTCGCGCGGATGGACGCGATCACTCGCCGAACCCGCGCGCACTTCGACCGCATCATCACCGACCAGGCCCAGGGTTGTCGGGCGTAGCCGCGTGGGAGCCGGGACGCATGTCCCGACTCGTTCCCCGTCGCGGCACGCCCGCTCTCGCCGGCTGTTCGCCGACGCTCAACGATGGGGATGGCCGTGGGGATGGCCGTGGGGGTGGCCGTGGGGGTGGCCGTGGGGATGGCCGTGGGGGTGATGCGCCATCGGGCTCGCGTTCTGGACCACGGCGGCGGCGTGGGTGACGTGCGACAGGAGGCCCGCGGCCCCCATCGTCCCGTTGAGCGCCAGCCGCTGCTCCAGCCCATTCACCGACGGACGATAGTTCCGCTTCCTCGTCATGGTCGAGTCTCCTGTTCGTGGGATCGAGTCGCGCGATCGCCGGCGCGCGGTCTCGGCGCGGCCCGGGATCGGCCGGGGAACGATGAGTCAGATCAAGGCGGGCCCGTAGTCCTTACAGGGACAATCGTCGTACCCGCACTCGCGACTTCCGCAACTGGAAGCCGGCGCGATCGGGTTCTCGCGAGCGCCCGGGGACGCTCGCGGGCACATCATTGCCCAGTCGAATTGGCCTCGCCGTAGGAATGAAACGGACCGACCCCGCCGGGATTCGCGCGAAAAAACGGCTTGAGGAGATGGCGGCTCCGCGGGTCGGTGATCACGGGGAGGGGAGTCTCAAGCGATGGGTTGGGGCATCGGAGCCCGGGCGATGTCGCCTCGCCTCGGCGAGGCCCGGGTCGAGCACCCTGGCGCGGTCGAAGTCGCGTGCGGCCTCCGCGTCGCGTCCCAGCGCAGCGAGTGCCAGCGCCCGGTTGTAGTAGCATTCGGCGCGATCGGGTGCCAGGGCGACGCAGACGTGGAACGCGACCAGCGCCTCGTCGTAGCGGCCTCGGCGGAAGGCGCATACACCCTGGTGGAAGTTCGGCCAGACGTCCTGTGGGCGGAGCTCGAGCGCCTTCTCGAAATGCGCCTGCGCGCCGGCCAGGTCGCCTCCCGCCAGCAGGATCCGACCGGCCGCGTCGTGATCCCAGGCGGTGCGTGGCGGCAATGCCTCGGCGCCACGGGCGGCGGCGTCGGCCATCTGCGACAGCCCCAGCGCGGCGGCATGCGCGCGGCGGGCCAGGTACAACACGTGGCTCGGGCCCAGCAGCGCCTCGGCCTCGTCGAGGAGATCGAGGCCGGCGCGGTGAGCGCGGGCGATGGCTTGCCGCCCGGCCTGGCGCCGGACGCGCAGGTAAGAGCCGACAACCGAGACGTCGAGCAGGTCGCGGCGGAGCTGCTCCTCGAGCTGCGGGTCCGCCGGCAAGCCGCGGCGATCGAGCAGCGAGTGCCGCCTGGCCCATAGCGACAGGCAGTGCTCCTCGACATCGGGTGCCGAGGGGCCGGCGCGGTCGGCCGCCGACTCGGCCAGCCGCAGGCGGTCCACCAGCCGGTGTAATCGGTCGGCCTCGTCCAGTCGCGAGGTCAGGCGCAGGGCGTCGGCGAGCTGGACGTGAAGGGCGTCGCCTCCGGGAATTCCCTCGATCAGGGCGGCGCCACGAGTCAGCGCCCTCGCGGCGCCGGCATACGATCGATGCTCCAGCAGCGCGCGGCCCTCGGCCAGCGACTGCTCCGCGCCGCGGAACCTCGGCGCGAGGAACGCGAACCAGACGACGGCCGCCGCAGCCGCCGCCAGGCACGACGCCAGAAGCGCGATCCGGAGCAGGAGGAACCCGCTCGGCTGCCGGCGCACCCACTTGGACCACCGCTCGCGGAGGCTCCGGTTCGGCACTCCCGCCAGCGGTCGGTCGGCCATGTGCCGCCTCAGGTCCTCCGCCAGCGCGGCCGCGTCGGGGTAGCGGTCCGCCGGGTCCCTTTCCAGGCAGCGACCGATGATGTCCGCCAGGCCCGTCGAGACCCCGGGCAGGTATCGGGGCTCGCGCACGGTGTGCCCGGATACAGCCCATCCGTCCCTGAAATCGGCGACGTCGGCCGTCAACATCTCCGCCAGCACGCGGCCGAGCGAGTAGATGTCCGACCGCGCGTCGAGCCCGGAAGGCGGCGCTGGGAGGCCGAAGTCGATCGCATCCACCAGGGCTTCCTGCTCGGGCGACATGTAGCCGGGGGTGCCCCCGACTCCGTCGGCGGGCGGGCGATCGCCAGAGAACGGCGCCCGCGCCAGGTGGAAGTCCAGCAGCATCGGCTGACCGTCGGCGGCGAGCAGCACGTTCGACGGCTTGATGTCCAGGTGCACCAGCCCTCGCTCGTGCGCGTACGAGAGCGCATCGGCCAGGCATGCGCCGATCCAGCAGACTGCCTGCACGTACGAGGACCGGCCCAAAAACCGGCGCGCCGGGCCCTCAACCGCCTGCACCCAGGGCCTCGCCTCGTTGCCGATCGTGTCGAGGGCCTCGAGCAACGTTCGTCCCGATCGCCGGTCGGCGGGGACGCTCGCCAGCTCGCCCAGGATCCTCGACAGCGAACCGCCGCCGAGGTACGGCATGCAGAGCGCCCGCAGTCGGCGATCGGGGAATTCGTGCTCGCTGTAGAGCGGCATGATGTGCGTGTGCTGCAAGCGCGCCAGAGAGAGGTGCTCGGCGTGGTCGTCGGGCGCGACTTTCAGCGCCACGCGGCGGTCCGAGAGCGTGGGCTGGGCAGCCAGGAAGCAGCGGCCCCTGGCCCCTCGGCCCAGCTCGCGCAAGAGCACGTAATCGCCCAGCGTCTCCCCGGCCTCGGGAAACGCCGGCGGCGCCGGTCCCTCGCCCAGCAGGCGGTCGCAATCCAGCAGCACGGCCAGCTCGTCCTGCCAGCGGGGGAAGCGGCCGGTCAGCTCGGCGAGCGTCACCTCCTCGCCCTCTCCGCGGCGGAGGAAGACCTCCTCGTAGATGACTCGGATCGCCGCCTCGGGGCGGTCGGCGATCAGGGGATGGCGGGCGAGGAATCGCTCGGCGCGCGGACGCTCACCGCGCCTCCATTCGTCGGCGAATTGCTCAACCAGCCGAGCGACCGAGTCTTCCCACGCCCCTGTCGACGACGGACGTCGATCGGACGGCGATCGCGTCGCCGGCCCGCCGCCGCTCGCCCCCTGGGAAGCATCATGGTCGAACATCGCGCCCATGCCCCCGGCGCCGTGCCTCGCGCCTCGATCAGTCCTTTGCACCCGTCTTCCGGCCCGGATCGCCCCGCTCGAGCGCCACCCGGCACGCCAGGTCGTGCAGGACCCGGTGGACGCTGCCGACATGCATGCCCAGCCGGACAGCGATCTCTGAGACCGGGATGCCTTCCATCTTCAATCGGACGATCTCGCGATGCGATGGGGAACAGAGGGCCAGCATCCGGTCGCGCAGCTCGTCGGCCTGGACCAGCTCGCTCGGGCTGGGCTGCTGGGACGCCGGCTCGTCGGCCTGGACCATCTCGCCCAGCGGCCGCTCCTTCTTGAGCGCCGTCCGGTGTCGGCGGATGCGGTCGATGAACCGATGCCGCGTCAGCTTGACCAGGAACGCGCGCAGGTGCGCCTCGTCCGAGAACCGCCAGCCGGCCTCGCGGAACCCGCGGAGCAGGTCGGCCCAGACCGACTGCACCACATCCATCGAGTCGAACTTGGCCCGCAGCCGCGGCGGCAGTCGCTTGCGCACGACCATGCGCAGGTACGGCTCGAAGGCGACGAAGACGCTCTGCGCCGCGGCGGGGTCGCCGTTGCACAGCTTGTCGAGCAGCGAGTCGAGCGGCGCTTCCTGGGTCATGACAGACTCAACGGCCAGGGGCCGATCGCGTCGCGCCGGCCGGCCGCGTGCCCCGCGAGCGCGGTGATACCGAACCTCGACCACGGCCGGCGACGACGGCCAGCCACCGCCCGCTGCGCCGCGATCGCCGCGGCTAGCGCGCCGATCCGCGCCTGCCAGCCGTGTCCACCGCGGCCGACATCGCCGGCACCGAGCGGGTCGCCAGTCCCGGCGAGGAACTCGCGGAACTCTCGGTCGACCGCTTCCCAGTCGGGATGAAGCGCACCGTCGATCGGGTCGGTCAGCGCCGCCGAGTTCGCCTCGCGACTCGAGCCGAGGTCGGCCAGGCCCGGGTGTCGGATTGCGCCCGCCGTGTTGAAGGTCCGACCGCCTTCGCCCACAGCCGCGGACATCTCGCCCAGCCCGGTGGTACATCCGGCCGCCGGGGCCGTCGTCCCCGGCGACCCGGAGCCACTTGCGCCTCGTGCCTCGGTCCCGGCGGCCCTGTCCGGCAGACCCACCCAGGCGACCGGTGCCGGACCGCCCAACCTCAACGCCGCCGTCCCGATCGCGCCGACGACCTCTGTCGCAGCGACCGACTCGACCGCCGGGCCGGCCGCGGCCCCGTTCGCCGTCGGATCCTCGGCCGTCGTCGGCTCCTCGTGACGTACAGGCACCGCCAGGTTCTCCAGGGGCCCGCGCGGTGTCACCCGCGGAGGAGTCGCCCGGCGCATAACATCGACCGCACCGGAGGTCTGGCGCGTCGCCGAACTCGCGGAGTCGGTCGCATTCGGGGTCCGTGCCGCGATCGCCTCGCTGTCGAGAAGCTCCGTCGTCGTGCTCGTCCGCATCCCCGGCCTCGCGGTCGGCGATGCGCCCACCTCCACCGCGACTCGAGCGCGATACTCCGGATCAATCCCGGCGCCCAGGCCCGAGACCGCCACGCTCATCAGGCCCCGGGTCTCAAGCCCCTCGAGCACCATCGCCGAGGATCGCCTGCGCGCCCTTGGCCCAGGAATCCGCTCCGGAAGTCGCGTCGTCCTGAGCCTCATGATGCGGCCCTTCATTCCTTCCCGGTCGGGACGGCTCGCGGGCCGCCCGCTCCCGCCTGCGCGGTCCGTTTGTGAATGCCGTTCATCCATCCAGGCACGTCGTGGACCAGCCGCGGTCGCCCCCCTGGTGGCGAGTCGTTCGGGGTTTCCCGGCCTTCGTCATAGCCGGAAGAATCCGATTCTATCCACTGGCATCGTCCGGCCGAGCCGCCAATATACACTCTTTTACAGGGCTGGCAAGCGCTCCATGCTGGTGTCGATAGTTGGTTGGGTGTGTGTCTTGCGGCGGTTGCAGGCGCGGATTCGACGGATCGCCGAAAGCGTTTCTGTCGCAGTTCTCCCCCGCAGACGGCGGAAAGCTCGCCGGCCAGCCGCAACGCGGTGAGTGGCCGGTCCGTGGCGCCGGCGGTATCATGGCCGGAGGGATTCGCGGGGAGTCGCGTAGCAACCGCCCCGAGCGGGTGCAGGCGGCGTGAATCTTCAGGCGAACCGGCGACGGACACGGTCGCGCCTTCGGATGTTGACCCGGGCTCGGCCCGCGGGAAAAGGTTTGATAGAGCCCCGGGGTGCGTGAAAAACCCGGGCTGTCGGTGAGGATTGAGCTGAGGAGACGTCGGCGATGGTTCGGGTGAAGCTGCCGGATGGGTCGGTCAAGGAATACCACGACGGGGTCCGTCCGCGCGAGATCGCCGAGGGGATCGGCAAGCGCCTCGCCGAGGCCGCCGTCGCCGCGACGGCCGAGGGACAGGTCGTCGACCTCGACCGCCCGCTCGAGAACGGTCACGATCAGCCGATCACGCTCCGGATCCTCACCTCGAAGGACCGCGAGGCGCTGGACGTTCTGCGCCATTCGACCGCGCACGTCATGGCCCGCGCGATCATGCGGCTGTTTCCGGGTGTTCGCCTGGCGTTCGGGCCCACCACGGCGAACGGGTTCTATTACGACGTCGTCATCCCGGGCCGGAGCCTCTCTGAGGACGACTTTCCCGCGATCGAGGCCGAGATGGCCCGGATCACGAAGGAGGCCGAGCCCTTCGAGCGGTTCACCCTGCCCGTCGACGACGCCAGGAAGTTCGTCGCCGACCTCGGCCAGAGCTTCAAGGTCGAGCACATCGATGATGAACTGCACAAGTACGGCGTGCTGAGCTTCTACCGCCAGGGCGAGTTCGTCGACCTCTGCCGCGGCCCGCACATCCCCCACGCCGGCAAGGTCGGCGCGTTCAAGCTCCTCTCGATCGCCGGCGCCTACTGGAAGGGCCGCACCGATCGCGAGGTGCTCCAGCGCGTCTACGGCACGGCGTTCTTCGACAAGAAGGACCTGGACGCCTACGTCTCGCAGGTTGAGGAGGCCCGCAAGCGAGATCACCGCCGGCTCGGCCGCGAGCTGAACCTGTTCACCATCAGCCCCATGGTCGGCCCGGGCCTGATCCTCTGGATGCCCCGGGGCGCCACGGTTCGCGGCATCCTCGAGTCGTTCATCAAGGACGAGCTGGTCCGCCGCGGCTATCAGCCGGTTTACACGCCGCACATCGGCAAGATCGAGCTGTACCAGACCAGCGGGCACTGTCCGTATTACCGCGACTCGCAGTTCCCCACGCTACGGATGCCCGCCGACTCGTCGGCCAAGGAACTGCTCGACGGCCTGATCGCCGGCACGCTCGACGACGAGGCCCAGCGTACGCTGCTGGCCCGCGCCGGAATTCCCGAGCGCCTGCCCGATCACCGGACGACGGCCGACGGACATCCCGTCACCGGGGCGACCCGGTCGTATTTCGAGATGGGCCAGGCCGAGCGGATCGGCTACCTCGAGCAAACCTGCGACTTCGAGGAATACCTGCTCAAGCCAATGAACTGCCCGCACCACATCCAGATTTACGCCGCGCAGCCGAGGAGCTACCGCGAGCTGCCGCTGCGGCTGGCGGAATTCGGTACGGTCTATCGCTACGAGCAGTCGGGCGAGCTGTCGGGGCTGACCCGAGTCCGCGGGTTCACGCAGGACGACGCGCACCTGTTCTGCACCCACGACCAGGTGCGGGGCGAGTTCCGCACGACGATGGAGATGACCCAGTTCTTCCTCGACTCGTGCCTGGGGCTGTCGGACTACCGCGTGCGGCTCTCGAAGAGCGACCCGGACGATCCCAAGTACCAGGGCGCCGCCGGCGATATCTGGCGACGCGCCGAGGGGGATATCCGCTCGGTCCTCGAAGAGATGAACCTCCCCTACGAGGAGGCGCCCGGCGAGGCGGCATTCTACGGGCCGAAGGCCGATTTCATCGTGCGCGACTGCATCGGCCGCCAGTGGCAGCTCGGCACGGTGCAGCTCGACTACGTTTTGCCCGAACGGTTCGGCCTCCAGTACATCGGGCCGGATAACCAGCCGCACCGGCCGGTCATGATTCACCGCGCGCCACTGGGAAGCATGGAGCGGTTCATGGGCATCCTGATCGAGCACTTTGCCGGCGCGTTCCCGCTCTGGCTGGCGCCCGAGCAGGTGCGTGTGCTGCCGATCTCCGACAAGGTCGCCGAGTACGCCCAGACGGTTCACTCTCGCCTGCTGGCCGCCGGGCTGCGTGCCGCGCTGGACATCCGGCCCGAGAAGATCGGCGCCAAGATCCGCGACGCGCAGCTCGAGAAGATCCCGGTGATGCTGGTGGTCGGTGCCAAGGAGGCGGAGGGCCAGTCGGTCTCGTACCGCGACCGCCAGGCCGGCGACCAGGGCGCAATGCCGCTGGACGAGGCCATCGCCCGGATCAAGGCCGAGTCCGACAGCCGCCGTGCTCCCCAGGCCGCGCCGCCCGCGGTCGCGGCGACGACCGAGGAAACCGCGGCGGACCACACTTATTGAAGGTTTTCTCGAAAGATGGGAGGGCGAGGCTCCTGCGGAGCCGGGATACCGCGTTGGTGTTCCCTCATGCCGGCTCGCCGGGAGGCTCGCCCTCCCCATTCGGACCCTTCCGGGACAGAATCAGATTCCATCCAGGCACGACCCCGGAGCCCCGTTTCATGAGTCTCGCCACCGCCGCCGAGATCCCGATCGGTTACGCCGATATCGTGGCCGCCGCCGAGCGGATCGCGCCCTACGTTCATCGCACGCCTGTCATGACCTCGCGGACGCTCGACGAGCGCTGCGGCGGCACGGTGTTCCTCAAGTGCGAGAACCTCCAGAGGGTCGGCGCGTTCAAGTTCCGCGGCGCCGTCAACGCGCTGCTCCAGCTTGATGAAAAGAGCCGGCGCGCCGGGGTTGTCACGCATTCCTCGGGCAATCACGCCCAGGCCCTGGCCCTCGCCGGCCGGCTGCTGGGCGTGCCGGTGACCGTGGTGATGCCCCGCACGGCGCCCGCCGTGAAGCGGCAGGCGACCGAGGGCTATGGCGCGCGGGTCGTCTCCTGCGAGCCGACGCTCGCCTCGCGCGAGGCGACCGTGGCCCAGGAGATCGAGCGCCACGGATTATCGCTCGTGCACCCGTTCAACGACTGGAACGTCATCGCCGGCCAGGGGACGGCCGCGCTCGAGCTGCTCGACCAGGCCGGGCCGCTCGACATGATCGTCTGCCCCACCGGCGGCGGAGGATTGTTATCCGGAACGGCGCTGGCGGTCGCGGGCCGTTCGCCCCAGACGCGGGTCGTCGGCGCCGAGCCGGCGCGGGCCGACGACGCCCGCCGCTCGCTCGAACTTGGCTCGATCCAGCCGTCGAACGACCCCCAGACGATCGCCGACGGCCTGCGGACGTCGCTGGGGCCGTATACCTTCGCCGTGATCTCGCGCCAGGTCGATCGGATCGTCACGGCCACCGAGCCCGAGATCCTCGACGCGATGCGGTTCATCTGGGAGCGGGTCAAGATCGTCCTCGAGCCGTCGAGCGCCGTCCCGGTCGCCACGCTCTGGAACGGCCAGCTCGACGTGAAGGGACTCCGCGTCGGCGTGATCCTCAGCGGCGGAAACGTCGACCTCGAGCCGATGTTCCAGGCGCTGGCGAGCAAGATCCAGGGATAAACGTAGGTCAGATCTTCCTGACAGGTTTGAACCGTCAGGCCAAAGCCTGACCTACGGCAGGTTGAAGCGAGGCCCCATGCGATCGATCGCAACGACCCGGCCGCCGATCATGCCGATCGCCGTGGTGCTGGCGAGCCTCGCGCTGCTTGCAGCCTGGTCCAGCGCGCACGCCGCGGGACCGGATCAACCGCCGCCCGCGCAGGCGTCCGCGGCCTCGCCGGCCGCGCCGGCATTGACCATCGGCCCCGTCGTCATTGCGGCAGTCGACCTCGTCGTCGTCACGGCGATGGTTGCGCTGGGATTTGACGTCCGGCTCGTGCTCCTGATCGGCGCAGTGCCGCTGTTCCTCGCTCATGGCGGGATGGCGGCGATGCTCGAACGCATGGTCGCCGAGATGACCAGCAAGGCCACGGTTGTCCCGATCGGGTCGGCGGTCGGGTTCGCGTTCGTCCTGCGCACCACCGGCTGCGACCGGCACCTCGTCGAGCTGTTGCTGATCCCGATCCGGCGTGCGCGCGCCCTGCTCGTGCCCGGCGGCATCGCGGCCGGATACGTCATCAACACCACGATCGTCAGCCAGGCCGGGACGGCCTCGGTGCTCGGGCCGATCCTGCTGCCGCTGCTTCGAGCCGGCGGATTCGGGCCCGCGCAGGCCGGCGCCGTCTTGCTGCTCGGCGCCTCGATGGGCGGCGAGCTGTTCAACCCGGGCGCCGTCGAGATGCGCAAGCTCGCCGCGTTGACCGGCCTCCCCGGCCCCGAACTGATCCGGCAATCCGCCGGGCTGAATCTGGCTGCCTGCTCGACGGCGCTTCTGACCTTCTGGCTGCTGTCGCTCCGCCGCGGGCCGGCGAACGCCGACGAGCGGGACGCGGGCTCCGAAAAGGCCGGCGATGCCGATGGACCCTTCCGGATCAACCTGTTCAAGGCGATCGTGCCGGTCATTCCACTGGCGATCCTGATGGGCGATCCGCTGCTCGGCCCGATGTCGCCGCTGCGCGGGCTCGAGGGCCCAATCCGGATCCTCGCCGCGATGCTGATCGGAATCATCGCCGCTGGACTCGCGAGCCCCGCCGCGATCCGGGGGCTGGCGCCGTCGTTCTTCGAGGGCGCGGGGTATGCGTATTACCACGTCATCTCGCTGATCGTCGCGGCCTCGACGTTCGCCGAGGGCGTCCGGCTCAGCGGATTGATCGCCGTGGTGATCCGCCACATCGCTCGCTGGCCCGACCTGGCGCTGGCCGCCGGGATGGCCGGTCCGTGGGCGCTGGCGGTGATCTCGGGCACGGGGATCGCGCCGGCGGTTGCCGTCATGGAGTTCTTCGTCCCGGCCGCCGGCTCGATGGGGCTGGACCCGGTCAAGCTGGGGACGGTCTCGGCACTCGGCGCTCATTTCGGCCGCACGATGAGCCCGGCCGCCGCCGTCGTCATGGTCTGCGCAACCCTCTCGCATGCCCGGCCCGCCGCGCTCATCCGGCAGGTCGCACCGCCCCTCTTCGCCGGGGGCGCGGTGCTCCTCGCGGCCGCCATCTTCCGACTCCTCTGAACGTTCAATGTCGCAGGAGATCCCATCCCATGGCCGACAATCATGCCTTCGACGTCGTCAGCGAGATCAACCACGCCGAGATGCACAACGCGGTCGTCCAGGCGCAGCACGAGCTGGCCGTCCGGTTCGACTTCAAGGGGACGCGTGCCTCGATCGAGTTCAACAAGAAGGACAACACGCTGACGCTGCTGGCCGACCACAAGGGTCAGCTCGATACGGTGGTCCAGGTGCTCAAGGAGAAGATGTCGCGCCGGGGTGTGCCGGTGGGCGCCCTGCGCCGCGGGAAGCTCGAAGAAGCGTCGCATGACACCGTCCGCGAGGTGCTGACGCTGCACACAGGCATCGACACGGACGACGCCCGCAAGATGATCAAGGACATCAAGCAGCTCAAGCTCAAGGTGCAGGCGCAGATCATGGAAGACAAGCTGCGTGTCACCGGCAAGAAGATCGACGAGCTCCAGACGGTCATCGCCCATCTCAAGGCGAACGGACCGGAATACCCGCTCCAGTTCGTCAATTTTACCTGACCGCCAGGATGGCGAGGTCGCGCACGGTCCCGGGCCGCAAGGAGGCATCATCGCTGAAGCCGGGCGGCGGGAGGCCCGATCTAATAGGGGCCTTTGTCGATCGCGCGGACCTCGTTGGCAACAAGCACCCAACCTCGACAGGGCCGTTCGTGCCGGTGAGCGGCAACGGGGGACCGGCGGCTCCAAAGTAGGAGGTGTTCGGATGGGCTTCCTGAGCGGGCGGGTCACTTATACGCGGTATCGGGTCGGCGGGGATTCACCCCTGCCCTTCGGCGACGACATCCTGGAGCTGGCCCGCCAGCACATGATCGGCCGCCACGGCGCCGAGGCCGCCGATGGGATCTCCGTCGGCTGGGCGGGGGGCGACCACGTCCTCGACCAGACGATCGAGCTGGGCAAGAACATCATCAACGACGCCATCCACATGGCCATCCGGATCGACGCCGACAAGATCCCGGGCTCTCTGCTGCGCGCCTACACCCAGATGGAGATCGAGGCCCGGGCGCGCACGAATCCCAGCGGCTTCGCCACCAAGGCCCAGAAGGAGGAGGCCAAGGAGGCCGCGCAGGCCCGCGCCGCCGCCGAGGCCGCCGACGGCCGCTTCCGCCGCCACAACCACTACCCGATCCTGTGGGACGGCCGCACCCAGACGCTCTACGCCGGCGCGACCAGCTCGAGCGTCCTCGAACGGCTCCAGGGGCTCTTCCGCGAGACGTTCGACCGCACCCTCGAGCCGCTCACCGCCGGCGCTGTGGCGCGTGGCATCGAGCTCGAGGCGCCGGGCGAGCCGGGCGTCGAGTCGATGATCCTCCGCGGCAGCCCCATCGCCCCGGCGACGGCGCCGGACTGCGTGGCCCCCTCGGTCGCCTGGGCCGGCGACGATCCCACCAGCCTCGACTACCTCGGCAACGAATTCCTCCTCTGGATCTGGCACGCCCTCCAGAACGACGGCGAGACCGTCCGCCTGGCCGACGGCTCCGAGGCGACCGTCATGCTCGCCAAGACCCTGACGCTCGATTGCCCCCGCGGCGAGACCGGCCGCGACCAGCTCACCGATGACGCTCCGACCCGGCTCCCCGAGGCCCTTCGCGCCCTCCAGTCGGGCAAGCTCCCGCGCAAGGCCGGCATGATCCTCGTCCGCCACGGTGCCCAGTACGAGCTGACCCTCCAGGCCGAGACCCTCGCCGTCTCGGGCGCCGCGCTGCCGAAACCCGACGACGACGGCCTCTCGCGCCACGACCAGAAAATGGCCCGGGTCGATGGCCTCCGCCATCTCACCGAGACCCTCGACCTTCTCTATCAGGCGTATTTGCTCCGCCGGACCGGCAGCGGCTGGACCGACGAGCTCGGCCGCATCCGCCGCTGGCTCCAGGCGGCCTGATCGATCGCCTGGTGAATCCGTAAGGTGGGTGAAACCGCCCTCGCAAGAGCGTGGCGATCGGTGGATTTTACCCATCTTACGAGCCCTTCCTGGACCCGGGGTGCGTTTGCAGCGACCCCGGGTCCGGTCTGCGCCAGCCTCCCCTCCTCGTCCCGGCATCACGCGCACCGAGAGACGATCTCCTCTCCTGTCTTTGCTGATTTGCCTAGATTCGCACCCAGAAAAGGATGAGCGAACCTTCGAGATCCGCCGCCCGTATCAGCCGGGAGGCCGTGTCCACGCCGCGCGCACCGGGAATTGACCTCAACTCGCGCGGCGGCGGGGCCGGAATTCCGTATAATCCGGGGGTTCAGGCGTGTCGGCCCATTGGTTGCCGACGCCGAAGTCGGGCCCCGGGGATTCATCGGCCGGGTGGTACTCATCTGCTTCCGCACGATCAAGAGGGAGAGTCATCGATGTCCAGGATCGTCCGCACCGGCCTGCTGGGCCTCATCGCCGTGGGGTGGGCCGGCGTCGGCCAGGGTCAGGAGGCCAAGCCCAAGCGAGACCCGCGAATTGACCAGGTGATGGCGACCGTGATCAGCCGCGGGCAGACCGACAAGGTCACCCGCGCGGACGTGGTGCGCCTGCTGAGTCAGTATCCTCCCGTCCAGGCCGACGAGCGCGAGATGGCGTATCGGCAGGCGGTCGACCTGCTGGTGAACTTCCACGTGCTCAACCATTACCTGAGCGCGCAGCGCATCCAGGTTCCCGAGGACAAGGTCGACGCCCAGATCGATCGGATGAAGGAGCAGATGAAGAAGGAAGGCCAGACCGCCGACCTCCAGGCGGTCCTGGCGCAGAACGGCTCGTCGATGGCCGAGCTGAAGAAGGAGATCGCCAACAAGTTGCGCTGGTCCGAGTTCACCTCGAGCAAGGCGACCGACGCCGAACTGCGCCGGTTCCTCAACCAGCATCGCGACCGCTTCGCCGGCACGCAGGTCCGCGCCAGCCACATCCTGGTCAAGGTGGACTCGAACGCCACGCAGGAACAGAAGGCGAAGGCCCGGCAGAAGCTCGAGGCGATCCGCAAGGACATCGTCGGCGGCAAAACCACCTTCGCCGCGGCAGCGAACAAGTATTCCGAGGACCCGGCCAACGCCGGCGGAGCGGGCGGCGATCTCGACTACTTCACGCTCGATAGCGGCTTTGTGGAGGAGTTCGCGAATCCGGCGTTCAAGCTGAAGAAGGGCGAGGTTTCCGAGCCCATTGAGACCCCGTTCGGCATGCACCTGATCCACGTCACCGACCGCAAGGAGGGCCGCCTGCCCGACTTCGAGAAGGTGAAGCCGTTCCTGGCCCAGCGGTTCAACATGGAGCTGGAGAAGCAGATCGTCACCGAGGAGCGCAAGACGGCGAAGATCGAGGTGCAGCCGATGCCGAAGGACCTGTTCGCCAACGAGCCGGCGCAGCAGCCTGGTGCCCCGGCGGCCCCGGCCGTCCCGCCGCCCGGAGGCGCCCGGCCCAGGCAATAACGTTCGGCGGCCCCGGCCTCACAGGTCGGAGAGGTCCAGCCGGCCCTGGTCCCGCAGGGCGACGAATCGGCGAAATGTCTCGGCGATCCCCTCCTTCAAGGGGGTCGTCGGGATCGGGCCGAGCCGCTCCTGGAGCCGTCGGTCGTCCAGGTCCGCGGCGATCGGGAGCTGCCGGTCGCCGTGTGTCACCAGGCCCCGGGCCTCGGGCACGACCAGGCTGAGGGCCGAGACGAACGATTCGATCGTCTCGACGGCGCCGGCGAGGTTGAAGGCGTCGGCTCCCTCGAACGGGCGGTCGAGTGCCCGCACGAAGGTCTCAGCCACGTCGCCGACGTACTGGAGGTCCTGCCTCCCGCCGTAGCTGATCCGGTAGGGCCGGCCGACCGCGACCGACTTGATCGCCTTCGTCGGCTCGCTGGTCATCCCGAAGTCGCGCCCGACGCCATAAACCGTCCACGGCCGAAGCCCGACGCTCGTGATCCCGTGATCGAGCCAGTAGACGCGGGCGTTCAGCTCGTTGCACACCTTGTACGCCCCGTAATGGGTCACCGGCGCCAGACGGACCTCGTCGCCGAGCGGGCCGCCGGCTGGATCCGCCGGCCCGTGCACGGCCGCCGAGCTGGCGTAGACGACCCGGCGCACCCGGTCCTTCCGCGCGAGGGCGGCCTCGAACACGGCGAGTGTGCCGATGACGTTGACCCGGGCACCCAGGATCGGCTGGGCCCGGCAGGTGGGCGTCTGGAGGCCCGCCAGGTGGAGCAAATGCGTGGCGCCGCAGTCGTCGACGGCGCGGAGGACCGCCTCGGCATCCGAGACATCACCCGGGAGGAAGTGGACGAGCGGCCGATGCTCCGGGTCGAGGACCAGGTCCAGCCGGTGAGTGTCCTCCTTGAGGTCGAAGATCCAGACCTCGCGGCCGGTCTCAACCAGCTTCTTCGCGACCCAGGCGCCGATGCAGCCGAAGCCGCCCGTCATGAAGACCCGCGTATCCACTCGAATCGCCTCCGCAGTCTCGTTCGCTCGCCAGTCGTGTCACCAGCCCGTCGGCAGCCCCCAGACGCCGGGGGTGATCAACTCGACCGAGTTGCCCGCCGGGTCGCGGAAGTAGAGCGACCGGCCGCCTCCCGGCCAGGTTTCCTCGTGCTCGACCGGGATGCCCCGCTCGGCCAGGCGCGTCCGCCAGGCGTCGAGGTCGTCCGCCGCGATCCCCAGGGCAAAATGGCCCGGCCCTCGGGCGCCGTGGGCCGGCAGCGGGGTGCCGCGCATCGTCTCATCCGGGCGGAAGATGAGCAGCATCCCGCGATCGCCTACCTGGAAGAAGACGTGCCGTCCGGCCTCTTTCCGGCGGACCGTCAGGTCCAGCACGTCCCGGTAGAAGTCCTCGGCCGCGTCCAGGTCGTCGGCGTAGACCCCGGTCTCGACGACGCATGCGATCGGTTGCACGAATCCACTCTCTCTTCCTCGGTCTCGCCGGCGCGGCCGCGACGGGCCGCCGGGCCATCCGAATATGCACCCTCGTCCGGGCCGGACGCAAGGGGGCGTCGAGTCGCGAGTCATCGAACCGATGAGAGACGATCTTGACAACGCGTTGATGGAATCGTAAAGGATAGGTTTGACCTGCGACGACCGGGCGCGGCTGTGGGGCCGTGGCCTGGAGGGTCGTGCTGGGAGCCTTTTGCCTTCGGGGATTTTCCCCGGGGTCGGCTCCGCCCGCGGGTCCCTGGTTAGTTTTTCGTCCCCGAGGAGGACGCTATCGGACCGATCGAGAGGGGTCTCAGGGTGAACGAACAGATCCGCATCTCCCCCGTGCGGGTCATCAATGCCGAGGGTGCCATGCTCGGGGTCATGCCAACGAGCAAGGCTCTGGAGGCGGCGCGCGAGGCCGGGCTGGACCTGGTCGAGGTCGCTCCCAACGAGCGCCCGCCCGTCTGCAAGATCATCGACTACGGCAAGTTCAAGTACACCCAGAAGAAAAAGCTCACCAAGCAGAAGCAGCACCAGATCCACATCAAGGAGATCCGGGTCCGTCCCAAGACCGGCGACCACGACATCGAGGTGAAGGTCAAGCGCGCCCGCGAGTTCCTCGAGCACAAGGACAAGGTCCTGGTGAACGTGCTCTTCCGCGGCCGCGAGCTGGCCCACATCGACGAGGGCCGCCGGGTCATGGACGAGGTTCTCCAGGCCCTGGAGGAGGTCGGCAAGGTCGAGAAGAACCCCTCGATGGAAGGGAAGCGGATGACGGCGATCGTCGCCCCTCGCGTCGTGTGACCCCTGGGCCGGCCGGTCGCCCATCCCTGCTCCTGATTTCCGCCGGCCAGCCGGCCCATCCGATCCGGCGCGGGGCCGCCCGAGGAGGGTTCGGCCTGCGGGATTCCCGCGATTTGATCGCGACGGCCGCTGGACGCAGGGGTATCGGATCTGCTAATCTCTGGGACTCGGCGCATCTGGAGGACTCCTGCCCGCCCTCCAGCCCAGCCAGCCCGCATCGCCTGTCGGTCCGCCCGATCGTACAGACCAGGTCCGGTGCGGGCCAGGCGTGCCGGCACGCCGCCCGAAATCCTGATTCAATGACCTCCGATCCCGATCGCGCGGCGCCGCCCGGGAGCCGGACGAGGATTGACCTGACATGCCCAAGCTGAAGACCCACAAGGGGATGAAGAAGCGGTTCAAGATCTCGGCGACCGGCAAGGTTCGCCACAAGCCGTGCGGCTCGTCGCACCTGAATAGCCACAAGAACGGCAAGAAGATCCGGCGGCTCCGCAAGAAGGCGACGCTGGCGAACCGGGCCGAGGCCCGCCGGATCCGCTTCGCCCGCCTCGAGCGGCAGAACGTCGACCCCAATCAGGTCGAGGCCAGCAGGCAGGTGGCGCTGCACGAACATGGCGAGCCGGCGGGCGCCGCAACCGGCGAGAATCCCGCTCCCGCGTCGGCCCCGCAGTCCTGACGATTCGCCGACAGGCCGTGCCGCTCGACCGCGGCGCGGTGGACTCGCAGGATGTCCGAGCTCACGACGCGGGGCCGGCCGGCCCGCCCGATCGAGATTGAACCCGATCTTCCATCCATGGTGACGGTGCCGATGGCGCACCGATCTAGAGAGAGCTGACCGATGCGTTCCAAGAGTGGTGCCGCCCGCAGCCGGCGTAAGAAGCGAATCTTCCAGCGGTCCAAGGGCTTCGTGGGCGGGCGTCGCCGTCTACTCAAGTCGGCGAAGGAGACCCTCCTGCGGGCGGGCATGTTCGCCTTCCGCGACCGCCGCGCCCGCAAGCGCGAGTTCCGCCGGCTGTTCATCGTCCGGCTGAGCGCCGCCGCCGAGATGCGCGGGCTTCGTTACAGCCGGCTCATCCACGGCCTCCGGCTGGCCAGCATCGGGCTGGATCGCAAGAGCCTCTCCGAGCTGGCGATCCACGACTCCGAGGCATTCGACGCGATCATCACCCGGGTCCGCGAGCACCTCGATCGTCACGACGCCGAGGTTGAAAAGCGGGCCAAGTCGCGGACGGCCTGAGCCCAGAGGCCAGGCGAGCGGGTGGCGTCAGCCAGCCCTCTGTCCGGTGAAGAACGCCCTGGGAGAAAGGGGCTGACGCCCCCCGCTCGCCCGGATCCGACCGTCCTGGCGACGATCTCAGGCGGCCCCGAGGCTGTCGCGAAGCCGTTCGACGGCGTTCCGCAAGGGACGGCGAGTCGTCGTCCTCGAATCGGGGGGCAATGCCCACCCTGCGATACGGTCTCGGAGGCTTCCGGGACAGGCTCTTACCGGCGAGTCCCGATGAGCTCAAGCGACGCGCTCTCCGACGCCCTGGCCCAGCTCGACGCCCTGCGCGCCGAGGGTCTGGCGGCGTTCGAGTCGGCCGGCTCGCCCGAGGCAGTCGAGTCGGCCCGCGTCGAGTACCTCGGCCAGAAGCACGGCCGGGTCAAGGCGGCCCAGGAGCGCCTCAAGACGCTGGAGCCCGCCTCGAGGAAGGGCTACGGGCAGCGGTTCAACGCCGTGAAGACCGACCTCGAGTCGGCCTGCGACGCGGCCCGGTCGCGGGTGGAGCGCAAGGACGTCGCCGTCGGGGCGATCGACGTCACGCTGCCGGGAATCCGCCCGCGGCAGGGGCACCGGCATCCCTTGACGCAGACGGCCGACGAGCTGATCGACCTGTTCGGCCGGTTCGGGTTCGCCGTGGCAAGAGGACCCGAGGTCGAGGACGTCCGGCACAACTTCGACGCGCTGAATATCCCGCCCAGCCATCCGGCCCGCGACCCTCTCGACAACTTTTACCTGGCCGTCGGCGGGAAGAGCGCTCCCGGCGGCGCTGGTTCGCCGACGGGTGAGTCGGCGATGCTCCGCAGCCAGACCAGCACGGTGCAGATCCGCGTGATGGAGTCGCAGCCGCCGCCGGTGCGGGTCATCGCCATCGGGCGGGTCTATCGGCCGGACACGGTCGACGCGACGCACTCGTTCATGTTCCACCAGGTCGAGGGCCTGATGGTCGACCGCGGCGTGACCATGGGCGACCTGAAGTCGGTCCTCCGCCTGTTCGCGCGGGCGTACCTCGGGAAAGACGTCACGATCCGCTTCCGTCCGTCGTTCTTCCCGTTCACCGAACCGAGCGTCGAAGTCGATATGCTCTGGCACGGCGGCAACCGTTGGGTTGAAATGGGAGGGGCGGGGATGGTCGACCCGAACGTCCTCCGGGCCGTCGGTTACGACCCGGACGAGGTGACGGGTTTCGCCTTCGGCCTGGGGATCGAGCGGCTCTGCATGCGGCGGCACGGGATCGACGATATCCGCCTGCTCTATCAGAACGACGTTCGCTTCCTCCGCCAGTTCTGATCCGAGCCCGCCGGAACGCGGGCCGTCGCGAATTCGCCGGACGCACCCGCCCTCCCAACATCGACTTCTCGCCGAGGTCTCAGGCATGGATACCGAAACCAGCAAGGTGATCGTGACGACAGGCGAGCACACCTCGACCGCCTGCGTCCATCATCGCGACTTCCCCGAGATCCGCGCCGAGGGGGGCACGCCAAAGGAGGCGGCCACGCTGCTGGTCCACCAGCTCCAGCGTGCCCTGGACTCGGCCTTGATCGACTGGCGGCGGGACCGCGTGAGCGTGGCGATCGCCGAGGTCCAGGCGTTCGTCGACGGGTTGAAGTCATAATCGCGTCCGTCGATTCTCTTCGCCTCGCCGGGCCGCCGTTTCGCCCTCCTTCATTGCGCATCCTCTTGCCGGAGCCATCACGCCGCGATGCCGCAGCCGATGACCACATCCGAGGAATCCCCGCCCGCGACGGGCAAGGCCGGCCTGGTGCGCGAGCTGGGCACGGTCGACGCGACGATGATCGTGATGGGGGCGATGATTGGCTCGGGCATCTTCATCACCTCGGCCGAGTCGGCGCGGCTGGTCGGCTCGCCGGGCTGGCTGCTGGCGGCCTGGGCGCTTTCGGGCCTGATGACTCTCTCGGGGGCGATCTCGGCGGCCGAGGTCGCCGCCATGATGCCCCGCGCGGGCGGGCAGTACGTCTTCCTGCGCGAGTCGTATAGCCCGATGTTCGGCTTCCTGTTCGGCTGGGCGATGTTCCTGGTCGTGCAGACCGGCACGATCGCGGCCGTCGCGGTGGCCTTCGCCAAGTTCCTCGGCGTCTTCTGGCCGGCGATCGGCGACCGGGTCTACCTCGTCGAACCGATCCGGCTGGGTGGGTACGGGATCAGCCTGTCGACCCAGCAACTGGTGGCGATGGTGCTGATCGCGTCGCTCACGGCCGTCAACATGCGCGGCCTGCGGCTGGGGAAGTGGATCCAGAACTCGTTCACCTTCACCAAGACGGCCGCGCTGCTGGGTCTCGTCGTGCTCGGGCTCACGCTCGGCGCGAACACCGGGGCCGCGGCATGGACGTCGTCGTGGTGGAACCCGCGGGCCAATGGCTGGGACCCCGCGACGGCCTCGCCCAACTTCTCGCTCTCTGGGCCGCTCGCGCTGCCGATGCTGCTGGGCCTCGCCATGATCGGGCCGTTGTTCTCGCAGTCGGCCTGGAACAATGTCACCTTCACCGGGGCGGAGACCCGCAACCCGGGCCGGACACTGCCCCTGGCGCTTTTCCTCGGCTGTTCGACCGTGATCTTGCTCTACCTGCTGGCGAACGTCGCCTACATCGTGACCTTGCCGCTCGACGGGATTCAGCATGCCCCCGAGGGGCGTGTGGGCACGGCCGTACTTCAGGCGATCCTCGGCCCGCGGGGCCAGGCGATCATGGCCGCGGCGATCCTGATCTCGACGTTCGGCTGCGTCAACGGACTGGTCCTGGCCGGGGCGCGGATCTACTACGCGATGGCGCTCGACGGCCTGTTCTTCCGCGCCGTCGCCACGACCAATCGCTTCCACGTCCCGGCCGTCGCGCTGCTCGCCCAGGGACTCTGGGCGGCGCTCCTGGTGCTGCCGGTGACCATGACGGCCGACGGTGCCGGGGGATTCACGCCGGGCAAGCTGTATGACGAGCTGCTGGAATACGTGATCCCGGTGGATGTGACGTTCTACTCGCTGATGGTCGGCGCGGTGATTGCCCTCCGCCGGAAACAGCCCTCGGCCGAGCGTCCGTATCGGACGATCGGGTATCCGCTGCCGATCCTGATCTACATCACGCTGGCGATCCTCCTGGTCGTCGATTTCATCTACCTGAGGCCGGGGACGTCCGGGAAGGGCTACCTGATCGTCCTGGCTGGAATCCCGGTCTACCTCGTCTGGTCGCGGGTGGCCGCGGCGCGGAAGGGGTCGATCGCGAGAGACGATAGCGAGCTGACCGCGCCATGATCGTGAGCTGGAACTGGCTGACGGATTACCTGCGACTCGATCTACCCGTCGAGACCCTGGCCGAGCGGCTCGCCCTGACCGGGTTGAACCTCGAGGGGATCAGCGACGTCGGAGGCGACATCGCGATCGACCTGGAGGTCACGAGCAACCGGCCCGATTGCCTCGGGCACATCGGCGTCGCGCGGGAGATCTCGGCCGTCTTCGACCGGCCGCTCTGCCTGCCCGACCCGCGGCCGGCGACGTCCGGCCCGCCGGTCGAGACGCGGACCGCCGTGTCGGTCGAGGATCCGGACATCTGCCCGCGGTTCACGGCGCGGGTCGTCTCGGGGGCGAAGGTCGGGCCGAGCCCCTGGTGGATGCGCAAGCGGCTCGAGACGCTGGGCGTCCGGCCGATCAGCAACGTCGTGGACATCACCAACTATGTGATGTTCGAGTGCGGCCAGCCGCTGCATGCCTACGACCTCGACCGCCTGGCCGGCCGCCGGCTGGTCGTCCGTCGCGCGAAACCGGGCGAAAAGCTCACTGCGATCAACAACAAGGTCTACGAGCTGACCCCCGACATGCTGGCCATCGCCGACGCCGAGCGGCCGGTCGGCCTGGCCGGCGTGATGGGCGGGCTGGACACCGAGATCGGGCCCGGAACGACGAATATCCTGATTGAGGCCGCCCGGTTCGACCCGATCTCCGTGCGCCGGACCTCGCGGGCGCTGGGACTGTTCAGCCCGTCGAGCTTCCGGTTCGAGCGGCCGATCGACCCCGAGGCCACCGAATGGGCCAGCCGCCGCTGTGCCGAGCTGGTCCTCCGCCTGGCCGGCGGGACGCTCCACCCCGGAGTGATCGACGTCGGCGACAAGTCGTACGACCGGCCGCCCGTCACCTTGCGGCTGGGTCAGATCCGCCGGATCCTGGGCATCGACATCGACCGGGCCGCGGTCGACCGGATCCTCCGCGCCCTGGGCCTGGAGCCGGCCGGCGAGTCGCCGTCGAGCCTGACATTCCGCCCGCCGAGCTGGCGCAGCGACCTGGAGCGCGAGATCGACCTGATCGAGGAGGTCGCGCGGATTCACGGTTACGAGCACATCCCCGAGGACCGCGCCGTGCCTCTCACGAGCACACCGCGCGGGCAGCGTGAGCGCGTCGAGGGTGCGATCCGCGAGAGCCTGACCGGCGCGGGGTTCGACGAGGCCGCGACGTTCAGCCTGGTCGAGGAGCGGCTGAGCGGCGGGCTCAGCCCGGATCCCGCCGTGCCACCCTTGCGGGTCGATCACAGCAGCCGGCGCCGCGAGAGCGCCCTGCGGCAGAGCCTCGTCCCGAGCCTGCTGGCGGCGCGGCTGCACAACGAGGCGCATGGCCAGTTCGACGCCGATCTCTTCGAGATCGCGAATGTCTACATCCCGCGGCCCGACGGGCTCCTGCCGCACGAGCCGACGCGGCTGGCGATCGTCGCCGGCAGCGATTTCCGGGGGCTCAAGGGGATCGTCGAGGGTCTGCTCGACCGCCTGCACGTCGCGACGCCGCTCTCGGCCCAGGCCGTCGAGATCCCGCTGTTCGCGCCCGGGCGGGCCGCCGAGCTGCGACTGGGCGAGACGCGACTGGGTTACATCGGCGAGATCGCGCCCGCCCGGCTCGACGAATTCGGGCTCCGAGGCGCGTGCTCGGCGACCGAGCTGGAACTCGATGTCCTGTTGAAGGAGGCGAATCTCGTGGCCGGGCACCGGCCCTTGCCGCCGTTTCCGGCCGTGGTTCGCGACCTTTCGCTGGAAGTGGCACGGGTTTTGCCCTGGGCGGAGTTGTCCAAGGCGGCGGTCGGCGCCGCGGGCCCGAATCTCGAGGCCGTGCACTACCTCGACACCTTCCAGGGCGGTAACCTCGCCGATGACCGGCAGAGCGTCCACTTCAGCATGGTGTTCCGCCATCCGGAGCGAACGCTCACGGGCGAGGAGGTCGAGGCGGCCGTCCGGTCCGTCGTCGCGGAGTGCGAGTCGCGACTCCAGGCCCGGCTCCGGGGATAGCCGGGCTCGCGGTGTTGAGGGTGTTCCCTCCTCCTTACGATCGAGATATCCGCTGAAGTGGTCTGATTCCTGGGAGGGCAAGGCTCCTGCCGAGCCTTCCCCCGCGGCTCGGCAGGAACCTTGCCCTCCCGTCGCGATCGGATAGCATCAGCGGCCTCGTGAACGAGGCGAACCAGCGTGAATCCGCTGAAGCAGTGGCGATACTGGCTGCTCTTCCTGCTCCTGGTGGGCCCGATCCTGGCCTACATGGGGCTGGGGATGCTCTGGCTCTGGGAACGCGGCTGGCTCATCCTGGGCGTCGCCACGACGCTCTGGGTGACGGCCGGCGTGCTGTTCTCGATCCTCGCCGCGCGGTGGACCAAGTCGGGTCACCCGGTCATGCCGCCGCTCGACTGGGAATCGCCCGAGACCTTCAGCCCGATGGACCGCGACGCCTGGAAGATCGTCCAGGAAGCCGCCGACCAGGGCGATGCCTACGCGTTCGATGCCCTTCTGGAGATGGACACCTACATCCACTCCGGCCGCGATCTCTTCAAGAAGCTCGCCACCCACTATCATCCTCTCGCCACGAACCCGATCGACGATGTGCCGCTGGTCGAGCTGTTGACGGCGCTCGAGCTCGCGACGGACGACCTGGCGCGCCTGTGCCGCCAGGTGCCCGGCGGCGACCTGCTGACGCTCTCGCACTGGCGGCGGGCCGTCCAGGTCGCGGGGTACATCTCGAAGGCGAACGACCTCTACTCGTACCTGCTGCCGTTTTTGAGCCCGGTCGGCGGCCTGGCGCGGTGGGGAAGCCGCGAGTGGATCGTGAAGCCGGCGTGGAAGAACATGCAGCAGAACATGCTGCGCTGGTTCTACCAGGCGTATGTGAACCGGCTCGGTGCCCACCTGGTCGAACTGCTGAGCGGCCGACTGGCGATTGGGGCCGAGCATTACCGCCGGCTCACGCGCCGGATCCACGCCCCGGGGATGCCGGCCACCGACGAGCTTCCGCCGCTGACGATCGCCGTGGCAGGGGCGGCGGGATCGGGGAAAAGCCGGCTGATGGCCGAGCTGCGCAAGTCGACACACGGCGACCTGACGCTGATCAAGGCGCGACTGTCGAACCTGGCGGTCGAGCCCTCGTCGCTCGACCGGCTCCGAGAGGCGACCTGGGTCGAGGTCCCGGATTACGCGAGCTGGACCGAGTCCGAGAGCCGACGTGATAGCGCGCGGATCCAGACGGCGGTCGGCTCGGCCGTGGCCGCGGACCTGCTGATCCTCGCGATCGACGCCCGACAGGCGAACACGAAGGCCGACGTCGCGATGGCGCAGGCCTGGGACCGCTGGTTCATCGAGCACCCGAGGAGCGAGGCGCCTCCGGTGCTCGTTGTGCTGACGGGCGTCGAGTCGCCCGAGTTCGACGGCGGCGGCTGGAATCCGCCGTATGACTGGTCGTCGGGCCGCCGGCCGCGCGAGCAGGCGGTTCGGGCGCGGATCGAGTCCCTCCGCGCCGAGTTTCCGCCCTCGTTCACCGAGTTCGCCGCGGTCGGAGGGCTCGACAATTCCCATCCTTTCGGCGTCATCGAGCTGGTCCTCCCGGCGATCGCCACCCGCCTCCACAAGGCCGAGCGGACCGCCCTGCTCCGCCGCCTGCACGAGATGGGCGGCCGGTCCAAGGTCGGCCGGCTGGTCCAGCAGCTCGGCACCCAGGGCAAGGCGCTGTGGGGTAATCTGAAGGCCCGGCGCAAGGGACAGGCGGCATCGTCGAACACGCCCTGACACGCCGCGAGCCGGGACTCCCGATGGCGTCAGCCCCTCGAACCGTCAGCCGAGGCCATCGCCGGTTGACGGACGACCGTGTCGCGCAGCGCGGTGAGGCCCTCATACAGCTCGAGCGGCACGCCGAGGACCACCGTGTTCGAGGAGGTCGGTCCCAGTCCGTCGATCGTCTGCAAGGTGCGAAGCTGCATCGCGCCGGGGCTCTCGGCCATCGTCTTGGCGGCCGCCGCCAGGTTGATTGCCGCCTCGCGGTCCCCCTCGGCCTTGGTGATCGTCGCACGCTTCTCGCGCTCGGCCGAGGCCTGGCGCGACATCATCTTCTTCAGCTCTTCGGGCATCTCGATGTCCTGGATCCTCAGCCCCGTGACCTCGAGTCCCCAGCCCTTCGTGTCGTTCTCGACGTGCTGCTCGATCGATTTGGCGATCTGCTCGCGCTCGGTGAGGAGCTGGTCGAGCGTCAACTGGCCGATCACATCGCGCAGGGAGGTCTGGGCGTACTGCGAGACCACGTAGCGATAATCCTGCACCATGATGATCGCCTCGGCGGCGTTCTGGACCCGGAAGAACAGCACGCCGTCGATCGTGACCGGGACGTTGTCGCGCGTGATGACCTGCTGCTTGGGGATGCTGACCGCCAGCACCCGGGTGTCGACCATGCGGATCTGGTCGATCAGCGGCACGACCATGAAGAGGCCGGGACCCTTCATCGTGTGGTACTTGCCCAGCCGGAACACCACGGCCTTCTCCCACTGGGCGGCCAGGCGGATGGCCGACGAGACGACGATGTCGAGGAAGATCCAGAGGATCCCGATGGCTGCCGCGACGACAGGCGAGGCGCTGCCGATCGCCCCGGTCATGACGACGCCGATGACGAAAAGAACGACGAACACCAGCCCGGAAATGTAATTGACCATCTCGGTCTTCTCCCTGAACTGTCGGCCCAGGCGGTAGGCCGGGGATGCTGCGGGCCGCACCTGCGTCGGAAAGGACATGATGCGTGCCTCCGTCCGGCGGACATCGCCGGGTGAATCGCCCGGCCCGCAGTGCACACCGCGGATCCATCGCCGGGCAGGATCGAGACTCGAGTCGTGTTCGGTCGAAACGCGGTGAGGGCCGGCGTCGCCTCAGAACGGTGTTCCGCCGGAACCGGCCTGCACCGGCGCCGTGGCGGGCGGACGGACGGTGCGCCTCGTGCCGGTGGCGCCCCGGCCGGTCGAGACGGGTTGCGTGCTGCCGCCCGGCGAGGTGATGGCCGCCTCGGCGCCGCCGTGGGCCGGGTTGGGCGAGATCCCCTCGATGCCTCGCGCGGCCGGACCCTCGTTGAACCGCACGAGCGTGCCGGGGGCCAGCGCCACCGAGGCCCCGACGATCAGGGAGTCGGCATCTCGGAATGGGCCCGAGACCTGCACACGCTCGGGGCCGATTGCGCCCAGGACGTGCACGGGGACGTTCGTGACGTACTCGTTGCGGATGACCTGGACCATCGAGCTCGACGGGCCGCGGAGGTCGTCGGACTTGAGGGCGCGGCGGGGGATATTGGCCAGGGGCGAGACGGGCACACCCGCCGGCCGGGCACGGAGGCCGGCGTCGAGCTGCCCCCTGGCGTTGGGGAACACGACCGCCGCCGCGGCAAAAGGCGTCGCCAGGTCGCGGAGCGTGCCATAATAGTCGGGCAAGGGTAGGAGCGCCAGGACCTTGCACTCGGCCTCGCGGTCCTCGACGGCGACCTTCAGCGTCGAGCCGACCGTGACGCTTCGGCGGTCGACCGGCAAGACGGCGCGAAGGTTCGCGGTATCGGCCAGCTCGACCAGGACCGTCCCCTTGAGCACGTACTGCCCGGCGCAGACGGGGACGTCCACGACCCGGCCGGGGAACGGCGCCCGGACGTTGCAGCGATCGAGCGCCGCGCGCGCCAGGTCGGCCTCGGCCTGGGATGCCTCGTATCGCAGCCTGGCAGGGTCGGTCTCGGGCTTGCCCTGGTCGCCGAGACGCGCCCTCAGCTCGGCGGCTGCCACCCGGTAGCGGGCATTGGCCTCGGTCGGGTCGAACAGGACGAGGTCCTGCGACTCGCGGACGTTCTCGCCGAGGTGGGCCGGCACGCCGCGGATCAGTCCGTCGGCCGGGGCGATCAGCCGGACGCGCCGCACCGGCTCGAGGACGGCCGTGACCTGGTACGGGTCGGGGTCCATCAGCCGCAGGCCCGTCGTCTCGATCCGGGCCGTGGCCGACTGGCCCATGACGGGGCCTCCGCCGCCGGCCAGGCAGAGGCCGAGCGCAAAGCCAATCGAGCAGCCCCGGAATCGCATGGCGCATTCCTCCGGCGATCACGGCGGGACGGACGAGGCCCGCGAGCGCGGGCGAGAACGGCCGATTCAACGTACCCCGCGCCTCGGCGAGCGTCAACAGCCCGGCGCGTGCCGCGCTCCTGTGGGCGTGCCTCGACGGGGCTCGCCCGCACCCGGGGACCCCTGGCGGCCGCCGTCCCGCATGGGTACGATCGGGCGATGCGATGGGCCGTGGTCCGCCGGCCCAGGCCAGTCCTCTCCATTCCACGGTTCTGAATACGTTGAAAGGGACCTTCCTCATGTCGAGCGATGGAATCACCCGGCGCGGCTTCGTCGGTGCGGTGGGTGCCACCGCGGGCGCCTCGACCATCCTGGGGGCGCCGTCGGCCTCGACGGCCGCGCCGCCCAGCGAAAAGATCCGGCTGGTCCTGATCGGAGCCGGGAGCCGGGGCAACCAGCTCCTCGACTCGTTCCTGCCCCAGAACGACGTCGAGATCGTCGGCGTCGCCGATGTCGACGACCAGCACGCCGCCAAGACCGCCGAGCGCGTCAAGAAGGCGAAGAACAACCAGCCCGACGCGGCCCGCGACTATCGCTCGATGCTCGACCGCAAGGACGTCGACGGCGTCATCATCGCCACGCCCGACCACTGGCACGCGCTGCCCGCCATCCAGGCCGTGCTGGCCGGCAAGGACGTCTACGTCGAGAAGCCCGTGGCGCACAACGTCGCCGAGGGGCAGGCCATGCTCCGCGCCGCCCGCAAGACGAACCGGATCATGGCGGTCGGCACCCAGCAACGCTCGTCGACCCACTTCCAGCGCGCCGTCGAGATCGTCAAGTCCGGCGCGCTGGGCAAGGTCTTCTGGGTGCAGACCTGGAACTACGAGAACATCAGCCCGACCGGCATCGGCAAGTACCCGGACGGCGAGGCTCCCTCGTATGTCGATTACGAGCGCTGGCTCGGCCCGGCGCCGTTGCGCCCGTTCAACCCGAACCGGTTCCACCTGCTCTTCCGCTGGTTCTTTGACTACGCCGGCGGCATGATGAGCGACTGGGGCGTGCACCTGAACGACATCGTCCTGTGGGCCCTCGGGGCGAAAGGGCCGAAGTCGGTCTATACCACCGGCGGCATCCTGACCAGCGATGACAACCGCGACACGCCTGACACGATGCAGGTCGTCTACGAGTTCCCCGAGTGCGTGCTGACCTACTCGATGCGCAAGGGAAACGGCCTGAAGTTCAATGGGCATGATTACGGCATCGTGTTCTGCGGCACCGACGGAAGCCTGATGCTCGATCGTTCGGGCTTCGAGGTCATCCCTGATAAGACCGTGCTGCCGTACGGGATCAAGATGGTCCACGGCGACCGCCCGCTGCGGAAGATCGACCTCAAGCCCGAGAAGGCCAGGGGCGTCGACGGCCAGGACGCGCACGTGCGCAACTTCCTCGACTGCGTGAAGTCGCGGGCGAAGCCCACCAGCGACATCGAGATCGCCCATCGCTCGACGAACACCTGCCACCTGGGCAACATCGCCTACAAGGTCGGCCGGAAGCTCGAGTGGGACACCGAGAACGAGACCTTCCGCAACGACCCCGAGGCCAACGCGCACCTGAAGCGCGAGCCGCGCAAGGGCTACGAGCTGCCGGAGGTCTGAGGGTCTGGCCTGGGAGCCGGCTTCGGCGGTTGCAGCGTGGGCGAAACCCACCGATCAAAGGCCCCGGCAAATGGTGGGTTTCACCCACACGACAACGCCCGACGCTCGCGAGAGCCGGTCCGGAACGCGAGAGAGCGAGCTTTCAGCCGAGCCGGAAATGCCGGCTCGCCGGGAGGCTCGCCTTCCCAACGCGGGCCATTTTGTCACGGCCTTCGATGAGGTCGGCCCAGTCTCGCGACACCCCGCATCCCCAACCCACCACGGCGGAACGACTCGATGCGAACCCACGCCCGCTGGCTGCGGTTTCTCGGTTTATTCCTCGAGCTGACCGGCGTGGTGGGCATCGTCCGCGAACGGCCCGGCAGGGAGATGCCGCGGCTGACGATCCCGGGCGGATACTCGATTTCGTGGCCGTGGATCTCGCTGGCCGTCGGGTTCGTGATCTGGCTGGTCGCCACGATCATCCTGGCGGCGACGCGATTCGACGGTCAGAATGCAGGCCCCGGTTGTTCCGACGTGGATGAGAATCCGCCGACACGGGACGGAGTCGTGGTCAATCTCGACGACGTCGGCGACGAGCCATTCGGTCTGGCCAGGGACGACGAGAAACGCTAAAACCCGGGCCGGAGGGATGCGCGCCGGCGCGATGTCGGCGGGATCTTCCATGGATGGAGGAAGCCAACGTGCGGATGCGGCTCGTGGAGCCGGGGCGGGCAGGAAGCGCGCCGGCCGGCCTGATCGGCGCCCTCGCGCTGATCGTGGCCGTCGAGGGCTGGCTCGGTCGTTCACCGGCGGTGCCGGAAGCTCGCTCGCGGCTGGTCGCGTCGTGGCGGACGGCGATGGAGCGCGCCTCGGGGCCCGAGGCAGGTGCCGAGATCCTCGCGTTCGGCGATAGCCTCGTGAAGCTCGGAATCCTCCCGCGCGTGCTCGAGGCCCGCCTGGGCTGGTCGGCGTACAACCTCGCCGTGCTCGGCGGAGGGCCGCCGACGAGCCATGCCCTGCTCCGCCGCGTGCTCGACGCCGGCCATCGCCCGCGTGCCATCGTGGTGAGCTTCTCGCCGCTTTTGCTCGGCATGGATCCGCGCACAAACCTTGACTGGTGGTGCCGGCAGTTTGATGCGCCTGAGCGGCTCGAGCTGGCCTGGCGGTCGCGCGACGCCCGGTTCGCGGCGCCGCTGCTGGTCGAGGGCGCCCTCCCGTCGCGCGGATACGCCGACGCCTTTCGCGACCTGGTCGGGCTTTCGGCCTTCACGACGCCCCGCGGCGGCGAACGAATGGAGCCGGACGAGCTGCGGACCCTCCTGCGCAACTGGCAGCTCAACCGCGGCGCGCAGGTCGCCCCCCGGCGGTTCGTCCCGATCGCCGGGGCGCTGCCGCGTCCCTTCGACGGGCCGGGATGGAGCTGGCAGCCGCATCCGGCCCATTCGGTACACGTCGAGAGGTTCCTCGGCCTGGCTCAGGAGCGCGGGATTCCGGTCTACTGGGTCCTCACGCCCGCGGATGCGCTCTGGCTCGAGCGGAACAAGCGGGCCGGGACCGTCTCGTCCTATCGCCGCTTCGTCGAGGGACAGGTGGCGCGGTTCGCGAACCTCACGGTACTCGACGGCCAGCGGACTGGCTGGGACCGCGCCCTGTTCCGCGACCCGATCCACCTCAACCGCGACGGCGCGGTGCGGCTGAGTCTCGCGGTTGCCGATTCGATCGTGCGCATCCGAAATCGGGATCGGACGGATCCTCCCGGCGGACGTTGGATCGCGCTGGATGAGCGAGCCAGTCCCGCGATGGCCTCGCGGGGATACCAGAACCTGCTCGAGGATCTCGACCAGTCGCGACTGGCCGTGATTCGCGCGGAGAACGACCCGATCACGATGGAGGGGCCGAGGTCATGAGCGACCAGAACCGGGAGCAAACGATCCGTCGGGATCGATTCGACGGATCCGACCGGCCCGCGCCGCGCGGAATTGCCGCGGGCCGGCGCGCGGCGGACTCGGGGAGTGCGGGCGGCGTGGCGGTGACCGTGGCCGTTGCCGTCGCCCAGACGGGACGCTCTCAGGGGAAAGCGCGCGGCGGACAGGGTGTCGACGTGATCTGCGCGGGGATGTATCGGGCCTGCTCGACCTGGCAGTACGAGGTCGTCGCACACCTGCTCGAAAAGCATCAATCCGGCCATCGGCTCGGCTACCTGCTGCCCGGCGAATACGCGGAAGCCCACCGGAACCGGACGCTGGCGAGTGAGCTCGGCGTTACCCCCACCGGAGGCTGGACGGCCTTCAAGTCGCACGACGCGGCCCGTTGCTTCGCGCAGGCCGTCTCCGACGGCCGGGCCCGCGTGGTCTACGCCTATCGAGACGTCCGCGACGTGGCGTTTTCGCTGATGCACAAGCGGAGCCTCACCTTCGAGGCTCTCTTGCGCCAGGGGATGATCCACCAGGTGCTCGCGAACGACCGTTTCTGGACCAGCCAGCCGGGCGTTTTGATCCAGCGCTATGACCGGATCCTCGCGGACCCGGTCGGCTCGGTGCAGGAGCTGGCGGTATTCCTGGGGATCACGCCGGAGCCGGGCGAGGCCGAGCGGATCGCCGACGAGTACTCGCTGGAGTCGAACAGAGCCCGGACAGAGGCGCTCCGGCGGAAGCTCGAGCAGGAGGGCGTAGATCTCAATCAGGCGTCCAATGCCCTCATCTGCGACGGGGCGACGCTGCTGCACTGGAATCACGTCCGCGACGGCAGCTCCGGATCGTGGTATCGCGAGTCGACGCCCAGGCAGCGGCGGACTCTCGAGCGTCTGTGCGGCCGATGGCTCAAGGAACACGACTATCCGCCCGTGCCCGAAGGCGCCGCGGCCGACCCGCCATCGGGCCTGGTCGAGCGGATCGGCATCGAGCGCGACATCCTGGTGGGCCGGGTGTCATACCTGGTCGGAGCGGCCTCCCGGCGCTGGCCCCAGTTGGCGGCCTTTGCGCGGAGGGTCCTGGGAATCGGCCGGAATGCACGCGGCGGGGCCGTGGTTTGGGGCGATTCGGGGAAGCGCGGGGCGGGTTGAGCAAAATCCGCCCGCCATTCCGGCCGCTCGCCCCGTCTTGTGCCCTACTCGCCGCTGGTCGATAGCCGGCGGCTGCTCCACGGGCTGCGGGGATACTCTGTCTTCAGCCGGCGGACGAACTCCTCGGCGTGGGCCGACTGCTTGAGGTACTGGAAAAGCGACGCGATCTCGTAGAGGGCGCGCGGGTGCTGCTCCTTGTTCTTGTTGTAGAGCTCGTCGGTGTGCAGGTAGGCGAACAGGGCTTCCTTGGGCTTGTTGGCGGCGCGAAGGCAGTCGCCCAGGGTGTTGTAGGCCGGGGCCTGCGAGGCGGCGTCCTCGGGCGGATTGGCCAGGATGACCTGGCGGACGAGGGTCTCGGCTTCCTTGAATTTCTTCGTCGCGGCGAGGCTCTCGGCCTTGGCCAGCATCGCCCCGCGCTGGCGCTCGGAACCCCTGGGCGACGAGGCGATGAGCTGATCGAGCTCGGCGATGGCCTCGGCGTGCTTGCCCTGGCGGGCAAGGACCCGGGTTCGCAGGACGGCCGCGCGGTCGGCGCCCCGGGGCGTCTTCGCCAGTGCGGCGATGGTCGTCTCGGCCGCGGGGAAGTCGCCCGACTCGATCAGCAGGCGGGCCAGGGTCTCGCGGGCCGCGGCGACGTGCCGGCCGCCGGCGTAGCTGCGGAGGAACTGCTCGAGCTTCGTCCGGGCCTCCTTCACGCGGGCGGGCTCGACCGTGGCGAGGTCGGCCAGCGCCCGGGCCTCGCGGAAGAGCGCGGCCTGATGGGGGAACGGCTTGCCGGCCGTATCGGCGGCGGCCTTCTTGAAATACTCGGCGGCCTCGGCATACTGCCCGGTCGACTCGCGGCTCTCGCCGAGCTGGAAGTTGGCCGACTGGCTGTCGTAGCGGATCGAGACGATCTGATCGGTCGGCACCGTGGTCGTATTGCTGCCCAGGGTGACGACCACCTCGGTGGGCGTCTCGGACTGCACTGCGCCTCTCACGCGGCCGCCGATCGCCGCCTTGACGGTCGTGCCGGGGATGAGGGTGACATCATCGGCGAGCGCCGGGCGTGGTAAGGCGCCCGCGACGGCGATGAGCACTGCGGCGGCGGTCGCCGCCCGCGCGAGCCGGGCGGGGTCAAAGGGCGAGCGGGCGGTGGTCATGCGCGGACTCCTGGCTGGCTTTCTTTCGGAAAACGGGGTGCTTCACGGGTGAGGGGCCGGTCTCCGCTTCGTCAAGGAGTGACGACTTTTTTCCTCGAGAGGCTGGCGAGGAGGGCCTCGTACCGGGCCTTCATCTCGGGGCTGCCGACGCCGGGGGCCAGCCGCATGATGCCCTGGAGGGTCTGACGCGCGGGCACGGTCTTCCCCTCGCGGTAGAGCGCCCAGGCGACGTGATACCACGCGTCGTAATAGTCGGGGCGGCGGGGACGGACGCCCTCGAGCTTGCGGGCGAGGCCCTGCCAGTACTTCTGCGACGCCGGCCACGAGCCGCGTCGCGCCTCGGCCTCGGCCTCGAGCAGCATCCCCTTCTCGAACTGGGGCTCGATGTACTTCGGAAAACGCGAAAGGAGCTCCTCGACGATCGAGCTGGCCTCCTCGAACAGCCCCTCGCCGCGGAGGGCGGCGGCGAGCTTGAGCCGCGTGTGCAGCAGCCTCTGCTGGCCGCCCTGCCGCTGGAGGAACTGGGGATCTTTTCCGTAATCGGCCAGGATGCGGCGGAACACGACGTCGGCGTCCTTGAAGGCTTCCAGCCCGAGCAGCCTCTCGCCGGCCCATTCGAGCGACTCATAGGTCTGCCCGCTCTTGGCGGCGGCCAGGGTCGTCAGGAACGCCTTGTACGACTGATGCATCTGGGCGTATGCGGCGGTGTTCCCCTTCTTCTTGAGCGCCTCGAGCTCGCGCTCCAGCAGCCGGCCCAGCTTGAGGTAGAGCTGCGTCAGGCTGGCGCCGCCGCCGGCCTGCTCGAGGGTCTTCATCGTCGCGATGGCGGGCTGGACCTGGTTGGTGCTGATGAGGGCCATGAGCTGCGCCTCCATCAGCCGCGAGAACCCCGGCCCCGATCGGATCTTCTGCGCCTGGATGACCGGGCCGAGGAGCTGGAGGGCTTCCGGCGCCTTGCCCGACTCGCTCAGGACGATGGCCAGGTCGCCGACATTGCCCACGAAGCCGGGGTCGGTGGCCGAGGCATTGGCCTCGCGGCGGGCCTGGAGCGCCCCCTTGAGGACGTCGATCGCCTTCTGTCCCTCGGCGGCCGCCGCCGTCGTGTTGCCCTGGGCTTCCAGCGCTCGGCTCTTGGCCCAGTGGGCGCCGCCGAGCCGGGTCTGGCCCTCGAGCCAGACGGCCGACCGACGCCGGATCGCCTCGAGCGCCGCGATCGCCCGATCGTACTGGCCTCGGCCGAGGTAGATGATGCCCAGGTTGAGCCGGGCGTCGTTGCCTTCCTCGCGGTCGGGCCACGTCTCGGCCGTGTATTTCGCCAGGTCGACGACCCGGTCGATGTCGGAGGGCCGGTCGATCTCGGTGTACGTGTTATAAGCCTCGACGAGCGCCTGCATGCCGATCAGGGTCGACTTGGGCGCCAGCCCGGCCTGGGGATAGCGGCGTGCCAGGTGTTCGGCCAGCACGTCGGCCTCGTAGAACTGCTTGGTCATGAAATAGCAGAACGCCAGGTTGTACCGGGCGAGATGGAGCTTGTCGATCTCGGTGACGGAATTGGCCTTGGCGACGGCCGCCTTCAGCAGCACGATCGCGCGCTCGAAGTCCTTCTGCGACATCGCCTCGTCGGCCTTCTCCATCGCGTCCTGGAACGTGAGCCGCGAGATCTCCTCGGCCTTCATCGCGGCCTTCGGCTTGTACTTACGCAGGAGCTCGAGCGCCTCGTTCTTGAACGGCGACGAGAAGCGCACGACCTGGGTGAGCGTGTCGACGATCTTCCGCTGCGCGGCCGCCTTCTCGGCCTCGGAGATCGTGGGCATCTGGGCGTCGATGGCCTTGGCCAGCTCGAGCTGCACGCCCAGCCCCTCCTTCGAGCGAACCTCGTCGCGGCGGTTGAAGCTCCGGAGCCAGACATTTGCCTGGTCGGCGGCGAGCGGGTACTCCTTGCGCTTGAACAGCGCGACGATGTAGAAGTACCCGACGTTGCGATTGAGGCCCCGCAACAGCGGGTCGGTGTTCTCCAGGAGCTGCTTGTACAACCCGATCGCCGCGCCGATGTCGCCCTTCTCCTCGAAGCACTTGGCCTGCCACATCTGGGCGGCGAGCCCGGCGAACTGGAGCCGGTGCGCGTTCCGCAACGACTCGAACTGCTTGAGCGCCTCGTCCAGGTACTTCGTCCGGTCGGGCGAGCCGGCCGGATAGGTCTGCGCCAGCTCGTAGCTGCACACGCCCTGCTGGAGCATCCCGTCGAGGTACGAGGCGATCAGGTTGTCGCGGATCTCACGCCGGGGATCGTTCTTATCCAGCGAGATCGGGAAGCGGTCCTTGGCCTTGGCGAGGCCCACGACGGCCTTGCCGTAGGCCTCGTGCGCATCGAGGAAGGCGGCGCGGGCCTCGGCGATCTTGGCGTCCTTTTTGGCCCTGTCCTCGGTCTCCTCGGACAGCAACATCGCCAGATACCCGCGCTCGACGAGCAGCTTCGACTTCTGGACGAGTGCGTCGGGGACCTCGGGGCGGTCGGGGTTGTTCTTGACGAAGTTATCGAGCTTCTCGCGGGCGTCGCGGAGCAGCTCCTCGCGGAGGACCAGGTCGTTGCTGCGCGCGGCCTCGTCGACGAGCGTGCGGCCCTCCTCGTAATCCAGGGCGACCTTCACGTCAGCGGGCAGGGTCGCGTCGTTGCGGAGCTCCCGGATGTAGTCGATGGCGACGTCGTGCAGCCCGCTCTTCTTGAGCCCCTGGAGGAACAGCGTGACCGTGCGGGGATCCTCGCCGGCACGCGCGGGGGCGACGAGCCCCGCGATCCACGCCAGGGCGAACGCCACGACCGACCGGCGGAGGTCCGCGACTCGACACGACATGGCTGGCTCCTCGGACTGGACGGCTTCCGGCTTTCGACCCCCGCGCCCGCGCCGGCGTCGACCCGCGGGGCCCGAAGGTACGACGGGCCTGGGCGGCGGCTCTATCAATATCCATTTAAGGGCGCCGCGAGAGGACCGTCAAGGAGCGCGAAGGATCGCCTGCACCGGCGGGGAGGAAGGGTGCGAGACCCCCTGGCAAGACCTTGCCCGCGCCGTCGCGACCTGCCACCATGGCACGATCAAATCGCCCGTCAGGCCGGAACCGGAACTGGAGGTCGCCCCCCACGTGTCGCGCTACTTCAGATACAAAACGGGGGCCGACCTGCTGGATGAGGCCCGTGCGCTGGGACTCGCGATGACGCTCGAATCGGACCCCGAGCCGCTGTTCCGGCCGATCGCGGTCGGCCCGCGCACGGTCGGCAACCGGCTGGCCATCCAGCCGATGGAGGGTTGCGACGGCGATCCGGACGGCTCACCCGGGGAGCTGACCTATCGCCGCTACAATCGCTTCGGAGCCGGCGGGGTGAAGCTCATCTGGGGCGAGGCCGCCGCGGTCATCCCCGAGGCGCGCGCCAACCCCCGGCAGCTCGTCGTCAGCCCGGCCACCGAGGGCGGCCTGTCGCGGATCGTCGAGACGACCCGAAAGGCCCATCGCGAGGCCCTCGGGGCCGACGACGACCTGCTCGTCGGGCTCCAGCTCACGCATTCGGGGCGGTACTCGATCCCCCGGCCAATCCTGGCGCAGCACGACCCGCTGCTGGATCCGCGGACCATCGTCGAAAGGTCGACGGGGCGGATCGCAGGTCCCGACACCCCGCTGATCTCCGACGGCGAGCTCGACCGGCTCCAGGACCGTTACGTCGAGGCGGCCGACCTGGCCTTCCGGGCCGGTTTCGACTTCGTCGACCTCAAGCAATGCCACCGCTACTTGCTATGCGAGCTCCTTTCGGCGCGGACGAGGCCGGGCAAGTACGGCGGCCCGCTCGAGAACCGAACGAGGTTCATCCGCGAGGTGATCGGTCGGATTCGGTCCGCCCACCCGGGTCGGATCATCGCGACGCGGCTGAACGTCTTCGACGGCGTCCCCTATCAGAAAGGGCCTGACGGCGTGGGAGTCCCGGGGCCCTTCGTGGTCCCCGTGACCTCGGCCTGGGGAACGCGCCCGGACGATCCGTCGGAGCCCGAACTGACCGAGCCGCTGACCCTGATCAACCAGTTGCGCGAGCTGGGAGTGACGCTCGTCAACGTCTCCATCGGAAATCCCTATGCGAGCCCGCACCTCCTGCGGCCCTTCGAGTACCCGCCGCCGGACGGGTACGAGGCGCCCGAGCATCCGCTGATCGGCGTCGACCGGCATTTCCGGCTCACGGCGGCGATCCAGGCGGCATTCCCGGACCTGGCCGTGGTGGGCTCGGGGTATAGCTGGCTCCAGGCGTTCGCGCTCGAGGCCGGCGCGGCGAACGTGGCGGCGGGGCGAGTGTCGTTCGTCGGGATCGGCCGCGGCGCGCTGTCCCAGCCCGATTTCGGCCGCCGACTGGCGGCCGGCGAGCCGCTGGATCGCAGGCGAATCTGCCGGACCTTCAGCTACTGCACGGCGCTCATGCGGTCGAAGCACAACGAACTGGGCCAGTACGCCACCGGCTGCCCGCCGTTCGACAAGGCGGTCTATGGCCCGATCTGGGACGAGGCCCGCGCGGGGTCGGGCGCCCCGGCCGACGAGGCGAGCCGGGAGTGATGGGAAAGGGATTCACGAGGCGGGCGACGAGGTCGATCGAGAGCGAAACCGAAGCGAATGGACCAGAGAGTACCAGCGCGGCCGAGCCGCAAACACATAACCACTCAAGAACGATGAACCCCAGCACGGCCGAGCCGACAACAACTTATCAATCAGGAATGATGAACCACAGAGGCACCGAGACACAGAGATCGGAAGCGAAGGCAGTTGGGGGACGGGGCCTGGGAGATCGGCCGGCGTGAGCCGGTCTCGAGTCCTCTTCTCTTCTCGGTCTGATCTCGGTGCCTCGGCGTCTCTGTGGTTCGTTCTCCGTTGTTTTTTCTCCGAGCGAGTCGTCGGACTCGGCGGTCGCGACGTACTCTCCTGGACGTTCTCTCTTCTCCGCCGCCGATCAGCCCAGCAGCTCGCCGATCAGCGCGCCGTTGGAGCCGATCTTGATCGGCTGGCCGGCGCGGTTCGGGAACGTGGTCTCGGGGTCGATGCCGAGCTGGTGATAGAGCGTGGTCATCAGGTCCTGCGGCGTCAGTGCGCGGGAGCTGGGATACTCGCCGCGCGCGTTGGACGCCCCGATCACGCGCCCGCGGGCGAATCCGCCGCCGGCGACCAGGACGCTCATCACCCGGCCCCAGTGATCGCGGCCCGGGACGGGATCCGAGCCCGGCACCCCGCGCTTGTTCATCCGGGGCGTCCGGCCGAACTCGCCCATCACGATCACGATCGTGCTGTCGAGCAGGCCGCGATTGTCGAGATCCTCGATCAGGGTGCTGACGGTCGCGTCCAGGATCGGCAGCACGCGGTGCATCCCCTTGTCGAGGCTCGAGTGGAAATCCCAGCCTCCGAAGGTGAGCGTCACGAACCGGACGCCCGCCTCGACCAGCCGACGGGCAAGAAGCGCACTCTGGCCCCACTCGTGCCGCGAGTACCGGTCGCGCAGCCGCGGGTCCTCGGTCTTCAGGTCGAACGCCTTCCGCGCGGAGGGACCCAGCACCATCGAGAACGCCTGCTGCTCGAAGCGGTCGAACCCCTGCATCAGCGCCGGGTCATCGAGCGCCCGCCGCGCCCGGGAAAACGAGGCGAGGAGCGAGCGCCGACCCTCGAGCCGACTCTCGTTCACGCCCGTCGGCAGCGCGAGGTTCGGCACCTGGTATCTGTCGGAGCTGGGATTCCCATCGGCAATGAACGGATGATACTGCGAGCCCAGATAGGCGCCGCCGTGATAGCCCGGCACGATGCCGACGGAATGCGTACGCGGCAGGCCGACATACGCCGGCATGCCGGGCCGCCTCGGCCCCAGGGTCTTCGCGACGATCGACCCTGCCGAGGGATACTGGGGCGCCATGCTCCTGGCATTCGATCCCAGGTAGCCGGTGAGCATCCAGTGGGCGGCCGCGAAGTGGTCGCCGTTATCATGGTGCAGCGATCGGATGATCGAGGTCCGGTCCAGCAACCGGGCGTGGCCGGGCAACAGCTCCGACACCTGCACGCCGGGGATCGCGGTGGCGATCGGTTTGAGCGGGCCGCGATACTCGGCCGGCGCGTCGGGCTTGGGGTCATACGTCTCGTGCTGCGGCGGGCCGCCGTCGAGCCAGACCAGGATGACCGAACGGTCCGACGCTGGGCGAGGTGGATTGCCGGCGTCCGCCGCTCGCGATTCGGCTCGCAGCACGTCGGCCAGCGTCAGGCCGCCCCAACCAAGTGCGCCGATCCGCAGGAAGTCGCGACGGCCGAGGCCGTCACACCGACGGGGAGCAGGACTCGTCAGCTCCAGCATGGTGACCTCCCTTCTCGCCCCCAGGTGGCGGGATCTCGATGGCCCGCCCCAGCGGCACCGAGTTGAACGCGATCGGTGCGCCGGCCCGCCCACCCGCCCGTCCCTGGATCGAACCGGCCGATCGCTCAGCCTCACTCTTTATGTTGACAACATGGATCTTCCCAGGGCAATACAGTTGTTGAATAATTTTTGGACTGCCGGTGGGTCTGGATGGATGATGCGGTTTCGGGGTCCGGGCGGTCGATGAGACGCTGGGCTGGCCATCCGAGCGTCCGCTGGCGCTTGATAGAGAGCAAGGGACGAGACGACGGGGCGGCCGCGCGCCCGGGCATCGGGCGGGCTCGAAGAGTCGCCTCCGAGAGGGCGGTAGGGTGACGTGGAGAGGGCATCGCCGACCGGTCGAGGCCTCGACCCGGTGGGCGATGGCCTCCTTGACAGGCCGGTCTCGAGGCATTGGGGTCAGAAACTGAGGAGTGAGGGTGGGCCAAGCACCATGAGACGAGCCAGCGCACCAGGGTGCCGGCGGGCGGCCGGGAATCGGGTACGGAACGCCGTGGCTGGGTTGGCGATCGCCGCAGTCGTCGGCGGGCTGCCGCGGGCGTCCGCTCAAGAGGGATCGAAGCGAGCGACGCCAGCGCCGACGAAGTTGGTCAGACCGTCGTCGGCCGGGCCGCGGACGGCGGCCGAGTATCAGGCCCGGGCCAGGGAGCGGTTCGGGCGGAAGGACTACAAGCTGGCGATTGAGGATCTCGACAGGGCGATTGCGCTCGAGCCGCGCTCCGCGGGGCTTTATGTCGAGCGGGCGAGGGTCTGGTCGGCCCGGTTCTACCCCGACATGGAGATCGACGACCTGACGATCGCGATCCAACTGGACCCGGCGGACCCGGAGTTCCGCCTGGCGCGGGCAATGTCGTGGTCGTCGCAGGGACGGCATCGCCTGGCGATGGACGACTACAACGCGGCGATTGCGCTGCGGCCGGCGGACCCGCGGCTCTACGTCGCGAGGGGAAACGAGTGGAAGCGCGACCTGAAGCTCGACGACGCCCTGGCGGACTACAACGCGGCGATCCGGCTGAACCCGCGGTACGTCCCCGCGTACATCGGCCGGGCGCTCGTCAGCCGGCAGCGCCGGGATTTTGCCCGCGCGGCGGCCGAGCTGGGCGCCCTCGTGCAGATGGTCCCGGAGAATGCCGAGGTGCACCGCCTGCTCGCCCGCATCCTGGCGACCTGCAACAACGAATCGGTCCGGGACGGACAGGTCGCCGTGCGTGAGGCGACCCTGGCCTGCGAGCTGACGAGGTGGGCCGATCCCGACTGCCTCGATACCCTGGCCGCCGCATACGCCGAGGCCGGCGACTACGACTCGGCGGTGAAGTGGCAGAAAAAGGCGATCGAGCTGCTGCGCAAGGATGTTCCATCCACCCTCAAGCGCGCGATGAACTTCGGCGGCCGCCGCGGCGTGGGCTTCGAGGACCGGCTGGCGTTCTACAAGGGCCGCAAGCCGACGCGTGAGTGACCGGAGCAAACGGGGGCCCCGCCCGACGGTTTCGGACTCGATCGCGATGAGCGCCAGAAACGCGAAGGACGAGATCTCTCGCTCAACGGCCACGACCCGCCCCCCGTCGGCCCGGCCTTCTCTCCGAAGCGGCGAGGGCGACCTCGCCTCCCGGCCGCGACGGCATCGCCGACGGCCGTGGCAGTCACCGTGCCCTTCCCCTGCGGGTGGGCGGTGCCCGAAGGGCCGATGACGGAATACGTGCGACCCGCATCGCGAGCCTCGACACCGTTCGCCCTGGTGGTGTTCGATGCCGAGCCAGTTCTCATTGCCTCTCTCCGCTTGTCCTGCGGCTCCACTCCCCGAATCCTCGACAGTTCGCCGCAGGGCTGGAGACGACCGACCCGACGGCGTTTCTCACGCTCCCGACGTCCTGGCGTCGAAGGTGCTCCCGGGAGGTTTCGGCCATCCTGCGGTACATGACCTCGCCGCGGAAGCCCCCGGAGCTCCCGAAGAAACAGCCGCGGTCGAGCCCGTCGAGCCAGGCCTCCATGGATCATATTAAGTCAGTCTATAAGCATATGAGAAAAAATAACAAGCATCGCGCGTCTGGAT